>VGFS01000027.1 GCA_016868785.1 Bacteroidota bacterium | reverse complement strand
TTAATCCTCGATGTTATCTTCAGTACATAAATTCTGTTCTTAAAATAGTATAAAATAGAACTAAATCAGATTTGTATCAGCAAAATCCCAATTAGTGCGAAATTGGAACTAATGCATTTACTAAAATATTTATATTTTTATGAATAAATTCACTATTGGGTAAGCGATTAATTAAAAAATTGTTATGTTTGTTTTAGTCTATATAATCCGCCATGAAAAAACACCTTTATATTCTTACACTTTCTATAGCGATTTTTCTTTCTAGTTGCTCGAGTAGATTGCTTGTGACTTCTGGAGCAAAAAGTAACGAACCATTAATATTCAATGGGGAGTATAAATTCGATACCTTAGAGCCGATAACGGTAGAAGGGAAAGCGATTTTTGGTATACCCACATCATCGCACTTAGGACAATACAAAAACAAGAATGGGTTTTTGTTTACTTTCAATGGGGTAGAGATGGGTAAAACCCGAAAAATAATACCTTTTTTAACAATGGTAACATTTAGTTTCTATTCCGCAAGGCTTGTTCAAGCAATTGGAGGGGAGAAACCTATATACGAGAAAATAGGTGGTCGTTCTTATATTGTAGGGTATGAGGATAGAATCAAATTTTTACCGGCACTAATTTTAGGTTCTCCCATAGCTGGTGCTGCAAATAATCTCTTGTGGCAATCCAGTGCTTTTAGTGGAGCATCTTCAACATTTAGATACAGATTAATCGAGGAAAATCCTGGCATAGATTTGTTCATTTATCCTAAGTATAACGTGGAATGCAAAAGTGGTATTTGGACGCAATCATCATCACTTACAGGCCGAGCAATAGGTGCTTCATTGATCATGAGTCCACCTAAACCCATCGTTGAAACACAGGTTATATACAAACCATCTCCAGAAATACCAGCTGTTCCCGTGATTCCGCCCACAAAGCCCAAAAAATAAATTCTCTTTCCTTTTTGGTGAACTATTTGTCGTTACGGATTATCGCAAATTGGGAGAACGGGTTTTACGGAAAATCACAAGTTGTGGTAGGTCTTTGTAGTATATTAAAAGGTTACTGATAATTTTAATTGTTAGTAGAATAAGAAGTAGCGTAAAGAATAATAGCAACAAAAACAAAAAACCCTATTACTACAAAGAATACTGTGTCTGGACCTTGCTCTTGGTTTTCAATTGGTGTTTTTGGGCCCTTGATTTTACTAGAAAATAGTTCCTTGTGCGCCTTTGAGTGTGCCTAAAAAGGGGTAAAAAAGACGTTTTTTTGACTTTTTGGGTAATTTGTACTTACTTCGTTAAGCGTTCAAATTGTTACTAGATTCCATTAACAAACCGAGTAAATTCAAGGCTTAAGCACAAAAAAAGCCCCTCATTTCTGAGAGGCTTTTGGTGGGCCCTGCTGGGTTCGAACCAGCGACCCCCTGATTATGAGTCAGGTGCTACTAACCAGCTGAGCTAAGGGCCCAAAATCCAAATGACTTCGGATTCTTGGGGCTGCAAATTTAGTCTATTTATACCCTTGATGACAACCCCGATGCAAAATAATATTTGGGTTTTCGTCAATTATTCCCCGCAACCTTGATGTAAATTCGCCAAGTGCAAGCATCGAAACTTCCAAGTCAAGGCGCATCCATTTTTACGGTCATGTCGGCCCTGGCCACCAAACACAATGCCATCAACCTTTCGCAAGGATTTCCCGAATTCAGTCCAAACCCCGAGTTGATCGCATTGGTCCATCAAGCCATGCGCAACGGTTTCAATCAATACTCGCCCATGGCAGGGCAGTTGTCGTTAAGGGAAGTGTTGGCGGACCGACAAAATACATGGGGCAGGGCATTTGGCATAGATCCGGTTAACCACATTACCATCGTTCCTGGGGCCACTGCCGGATTGTTTGCCGTGTTTCAGGCCTTGGTGCTTCCCGGCGATGAAGTGATTTTGTTTGATCCATCCTACGACAGTTATGCCCCGTCTATCATACTTGCTGGCGGGATTCCCGTGCGATTGTCTATCAATTCCGATGGTACATACCCCTTCGATCGTTTGAAACAATCTTTATCCAACAAAACGAAGATGGTGGTGGTTAACACGCCGCACAACCCACTTGGGATTGTATTCAAAAAAGAAGACTGGCAGCAATTGTCGGACGTTTTGGCTCATTCTAAGGCCTTGGTCCTCAGCGATGAAGTATATGAGCACATGGTTTTCGATGATGCAACACATACATCGGTATTGCAAATTCCATCGTTGGCCCAACGTGCCATTGTTGTATCCTCGTTTGGTAAGACCTTCCATGCCACCGGTTGGAAATTGGGCTACATTACCGCCAATGAGGAACTCACCCAAGAAATAAGAAAAGTATATCAGTTTTTGGCCTTTGCTGCCAATACACCCATGCAAGTGGCTGCTGCTGAATTTTTAGTGGCTCACCCCCAATATGAATCTTCCGTTTCCAAAATCATGCAAGAGAAACGCGATGTTTTTGCCGGTGCGATGACGGGCTCTGGATTTAAACTCTTGCCATGCGAAGGTGCCTACTTTCAAATGGCGGATTACAGTGCGATTTCAACCATGAAAGACACCGATTTTGCTGTTTATCTAACGGAAAACTTGGGGGTGGCGGCCATTCCGGTGAGTGCGTTTTACCAACAACCTCAGGAAAATCAGTATTGGCTGCGGTTTTGTTTTGCCAAAAATGATGATACTTTGCTAAAAAGTGCAGAATTGTTATGTCGGCTCTAAATGTATACCTAATACAAACCGCCCTGAATTGGGAAAATCCTGTGGCCAACCGGGCGAGACTTCAGTGGCATATGGGACAAACAACGGCGGGGTCTTTGGTTGTGTTGCCTGAGATGTTTGGTACGGGGTTTACAATGAACCCCCAGGATTGGGCCGAATCCATGGACGGTGAAACCGTGCAATGGATGAAGGCCTTGAGCGCAGATCGGATGATCTGCGGCAGTTTGGCCATTGTAGAAAATAATTGCTTTTACAATCGATTTTTGGCCATTTTCCAAGGGGAAATTGTGGCTCAGTATAACAAACGACACCTGTTTTCGTACGCTGGGGAAAATGAATCATACACCCCGGGAGAAGAAACGTGTGTGTTTCAATTCCAAGGATGGGAAATCGCACCGTTTGTTTGTTATGATTTGCGCTTTCCTGCTTGGATTCGCAAAACGCTCTTAAGTGGAAATTCTTCAATTCCTCAATGTCTGTTGTTTGTGGCTAATTGGCCTTCGGCAAGAATTGCCGCTTGGGATGCACTGTTGAAAGCCCGTGCCATTGAAAATCAGGCCTATGTAGTGGCCGTGAATCGGGTTGGAAATGATGGAAAAGGCATCGCCCATAACGGCCATTCACAAGTGCTCCGCTTCGATGGCGATTATCTCCTGCAGCCCCATGAAAGGGAGGGCTTGGCACACGTAGTCCTGGAAAAAGGTCCAATTGAACAGTACCGCGGCAAGTATCCATTCTGGTTGGATGCCGATGGATTCTGACAATAATTTAACATTGACCATCGGGTATATTGTATCTTTGTAGGGTTGAAAAAACCAATTTCATACTATCTATTGGGTTTAAAAAACATGGTTCTCACCTTGTTTTTGTTGGTTTTTGTATCCAATCTCAATTCAACTTCCTTTACCAAAGATTTCCAGCAAACAGGTTTTGTTTGTGAGCTTGACATAGATTCCGATGAGTTTAATGAAGAGTCTGCTGCGAATTTCTTGGATCATTTTCTCCCTGTATGCAATCAGTTTGCCCTGGTAAATAACCTAAGTTCGATCTGTGCGGATTTGTCTGTAAGTGGCAATATTTCAAAGAGTTAAGCGTTTCATTTCCTCAGGAAGCGACCTGTTGTACTGCACAACCTGAAACTTTATTGTTAATCATCCTCTGTCGTGAGCTTATTAAGTCTCACCGTCGGTTTTTCTTTTTATAGAAGGATGTTTTAACAAAAAAAGTTTCAATGAAAAATAAAATAATTGTATTGATATTCTTGATGTTGGGTAATTTTTTATCCGCACAAAATACTAATATGGGATTACCAAATCCCGATAAACAAAAACCCACATTAGAGTTTCATGCCCTGAATCAAGTTTGGTTAAGGGCCAATCAGAGCAACCCCGGAACAACGGTTCTCTTAGATGCCGCCAATCAAACGGTGGATTTGGGCTTGCGCAGAACCAGGTTCCAAGTGTTTGGCGAAGTTGCCCCCAAAGTGTTTTTGTATTTCCAGGCGGGTCAAAACAATGTAAACAGAATGACCAACCTAAATGGAAATCGCAAAAGTACATTCTTCATTCACGATGCATTGTGCGAATATGCCGCAGTTGAGAACAAGCTGAAACTAGGTGGTGGTTTGACCATCGCCAATGGGCTCAGTAGATTTTCTCAGCCCAATATATCGAGTATTTTGGCATTGGATGTACCTGTATTTGCACAAGCCACAGTGGATCAAACCGATCAATTCAGTCGGAAACTGAGCGCCATCGCAAGGGGACAAATCAGACATTGGGATTATCGCATTGTAATGTCTGATCCATTCCCAATTCAATCGAATGGAAATACGGCACCCGCATTGGGGAATAATGCCACCTTTGCTACAAAAGGCCACCATTGGCAACAACAAGCCATATTAACCTATCAGTTCTTTGAACAAGAGCAACACCTAACGCCCTATATGCCAGGTACTTATTTGGGGAGTAAAAAAGTTTGGAACATATCGGTAGGGGGGATCTATCAGAAAAATGCCACGTGGAGTCTGCAATCGAATGGCCCGAATGCCCCAGCAGATACCCTTTATCACCCCCTGTTGTTGGGCTGTGTTGAATCGTTTCTGGATATGCCCATCAATGCCTCATTGGGCAATGCCATTCACGCTTACCTGGGCTATTTTTATACCAACTACGGTACAAACTACCTCAAATACAATGGAATCATGAATCCCGCCAACGGAATGAGTCAGTCCGGTTTGGCAACTGATGCAGGAGGTCAATACGGAAACGCCTACCCAATGTTTGGAACGGGCCATGTTTGGCATGCACAGGTAGCCTATTTGTTGCCCAAAGATTTTTTGGGAAAAGAATCAGCGCACGGCAAACTGCAATGTTATGCCACCGCCACGGGTTCCCAGTATGCCAGACTCAATAGCAAACAACTCGTGATCGGAAGCCTAGGGGTGAATTGGCATATGCCAGGAAATCGCTCTAAAATTACCGTAGACTTAAGCAACCGTCCGGCGGTAGTACTTTACAATTCAAATTCATTCACGGTGACAAGAAAAAACGCGTTCACCCTTCAATACCAAATTAATATCTAAATCACATGAACAAAAAATTTGTTTTACCCAAAGATGGGATACAAGGATTAAAAGAGAATTTCACATCGGATGCCATTTCTGGATTTCTGGTTTATTTACTAGCACTGCCGCTGAGTTTGGGTATTGCCAAGGCCAGCGATTTTACTCCAATCATGAGACCGTGACCGGTGCGGCGGTATTTTCGAACTGGTTGGGGATCAAAAAGCACATCGACAAAGTGAACACATCCACCCAATACACCATGGATTTATCGCAATGTAACGTGGTCGACCAAACAGTAATGGACAACATCATACACTTACAAAATGATTTTGAAAATGCAGGTGGTAAACTCAACGTGATTGGGTTGGATACATTAACCCCGACTTCCAAATCGAATCATTGAATTCACCCGAGCACTGCGATTTAACCTATCTTTGCACCTGTGAATACAGAGCAATTTAAAGATTTAAGAGGCCGTGTAGAGGCTTTGAGGAGGTATCTTTGACGTCGATCGCAAACTAGCGGAAATCGCTGACGAAGAAGAACAAACCCTAGATCCCAAATTTTGGGATGAGCCCAAAAAGGCGGAATTGCACCTGAAGAAAATCAAGGATAAGAAAATATGGACCGACGCCTTCGGTACGATCGAGAATATGCAAGGCGACGTTGAAGTATTGGTTGAATTTCAAGAAGTTGGCGAGGCTACAGCCGATGAAGTACATGCTCAATTCCTGGAATTGATGCAATTGGTGGAAGATTTGGAGTTCAAAAACATGCTACAAAGTGAAGAAGATCACTTGGGTTGTGTTCTAGAAATCAACGCCGGTGCCGGTGGTACGGAGAGCTGCGATTGGGCACAAATGCTCATGAGGATGTATGTGATGTGGGCTGAGAAAAATGGGTTTAACATTACGGAACTCGACAGGCAAGACGGTGATGTAGCGGGTGTAAAGAGTGTTTCGTTGGAAATCAAAGGCGATTTTGCCTTCGGCTACCTCAAAGGAGAAAATGGGGTTCACCGCATGGTGAGGATTTCACCCTTCGATTCCAATGCGCGCCGACATACCTCTTTTGTGAGTGTGTATGTGTATCCTTTGGTGGATGATACCATCGAAATTGAAATCAAACCGCAAGATGTAGAATTGCATACGAGTAGATCAGGCGGAGCGGGTGGTCAGAACGTGAACAAAGTTGAAACCAAAGTACAGCTTACGCATATTCCAACGGGCATTGTTGTGGTTTGTCAGGTCGATAGAAGTCAGCTAGGCAACCGCGAACGAGCCATGCAAATGCTGAAATCGCGGCTGTACGAGCTGGAATTGGCCAAGCGCAATGCGGCTCGCGCAGAAATCGAAGATGGTAAAATGAAAATCGAGTGGGGTTCGCAAATTCGAAACTACGTTTTTCATCCCTATAAACTGGTCAAAGACGTTAGAACATCAGAAGAAACCAGCAACGTGGGGAATGTGATGGACGGTGATATTTGGCCCTTCATCAAAAGCTACCTGTTGGCTGCCAGTGGGGGTGAGTTAAAGAAATAGATCAGTTCGATTTCAACGCTGCATCGTAAGTTTCCAAACAACGCTTTCGCGCAAAGGCATGGTCTACGATAGGAGCGGGGTATTGTGTTGTGCCAAACTCCGGTACCCATTGCTTGATGTAGGTAAGTTGCTTGTCGAACTTTTCGGTCTGTAATGCGGGGTTAAAAACCCGAAAATAAGGGGCTGCATCCACCCCGGAACCAGCGGCCCATTGCCATCCGCCATTGTTGCTTGCCAGTTCAAAGTCCAACAACTTCTCAGCGAAATAAGCCTCGCCCCAGCGCCAATCGATCAGCAAGTGTTTGGTTAAAAAGCTGGCCACAATCATCCGAACACGGTTGTGCATGAACCCTGTTTTATTCAATTCACGCATGCCCGCATCCACTATGGGATATCCCGTTTTGCCTTGTTTCCAACGCTCAAATTCTTCTGTGTTATTGCGCCAATCGATCCGATCATACTGCGGTTTGAATGCACCCGCAACTACATGGGGGAAGTGCCATAGGATTTGTAGGTAAAAATCCCGCCAAATCAATTCATTTACGAAAGTTTCATTCAGCGCCAAGGCTTTGGTTAATTTCTCTCGAATGCTGATTGTGCCAAAGCGGAAGTGCAATCCCAAACGGCTGGTCCCCTGTATGGATGGGAAATTTCGCTTTGTATCGTATTCTTTGATCAAAGTCTGGGAAACGGTTGTCTCAGGATACTGAAATGAAAACGCCTCAAAACCCATCTCTTCTAGGGTGGGCATCGGCGATCTGTCCGATTCTGCTATCACCTGCAAATGCTGCGTTACATCATTAGAAGGGTAGTGCGATACCGGATTTTGCATCAAATGGGCTTTCCACCTCCGACTGTAAGGGGTAAAAACCGTGTAGGGCTTTCCATCATCTTTGGTGACCTCTGATTTTTCAAATATGCAATGGTCTTTGAACGCTGAAAATGAGGTTCCTGCCATGGCACAAATGTCGGCAATGCGCTGATCCCTTGCGATGGCCGCTGGCTCATAATCGGCATTGCAGAGCAATGCCGCTGCGGGATGCTCAGCCAAAAGGGTCTGCCAAATCGTGTCGGGATTTCCATACCATACCATCAAATCACCGCCGTGATCTTGACATTGTTTTTTTAATCCGGCCACCGTTTGGTGGATAAATTGTACCCGAGCGTCGCGCTTGTTAGATAGCCTGTCCAGTATCTGGGTGTCGAAAATGAAAACCCCTTGAACCTTCGCGCCTGTTGTTTTTGCGCGTTGTAAGGCTTGGTATAGACCGTGGTTATCGTGCAGTCGTAAATCGCGACGAAACCAAAAATAAATGGTGTTTTGCATCAGATTTCGGGATGGCTTTGCAAATGTTGCATGGCCTTTTCAATGGTTGGATATTGATAACAAAATCCTTGGTCCAATGTTTTTTGGGCAGATACATACTGATTGGTTAACGCAATCACAGCGCGCTCGCCCCAGGCAAGTTTGATAACCCATTCAGGTACAATGGGACGTTTGAGAATGCCCCAACTACGGATAGTACCGTTTACTTTTTTCGCCAAAAAGAACTGAAATCGCATCACGGGCAACCACAGGGGGACTTTGATCGCTGGGAACCGTTCAAACGCATCCCCGAATTCCCCCTGGGTGCAGGGATTGGGTGCAACGCCATTGTAAATGCCGCTTTGGAGTCGTTGTTCTGCCAAGGCAAGATACAAATGGCAT
This sequence comes from Bacteroidota bacterium, assembly GCA_016868785.1. Lineage (GTDB taxonomy): Bacteria > Bacteroidota > Bacteroidia > NS11-12g > UBA955 > UBA955. Next base: position 19,754 of record VGFS01000027.1, on the reverse strand, counting down.
AAGTCTTCGATGTGAATCCAACTCCATCGATTGCTGTGGGATCCAACAGAACCCACCATCCCACAAAACAGGAATTGCGCTTGGGCCGCACCCACAATTTTGCTTTTGTTGGATAATACCAAGCCGGTACGCACAATGCTTACCGGAATTTGTTTCGGGTTGGTGCCCGACAATGCCTCTTCCCACTGCTTGCAAACATCTGCCAAAAACCCCGGTCCGGCCTCGCTTTCCTCAGTGAGTGTTTGCGGTACCCATTCTGGGTAATAACCAATGCCACTGGCCGAAATGATATGTTTGGGCGGGTTGATGCAGGTGGAGCAGGCTTCCATGAGTGACTTACTGCCCTCGGTTCTGCTGTTTAAAATGTTGTGTTTGTAAGATTGGGTCCATGATTTGGCCACATTGGCCCCCGCCAAATGAATGACTACATCGGCGTTTTCTAAGACCTCTGGATTCGACCAAAAAATATTTTTTTCCGATGTGAAATCTTTTTTATGTGTTTGATTGTTATTATGCCATCGGCGTAAGTGCGAAACCGTATGACCCTTCTCTACAAAAACGCGAGATAGGCATCCGCCAATGAGCCCTGAGCCGCCAGAAAGAACAATTTTCATATCGATGTCGAATTTTTCAGAAGAAGTGTCTAGTATTAACAAACAAGATGCGAAAAGGTCGAAAAAAGATTATCGCGACAAGTATTTTATCAAAGATATCGAAAACATCACCGGTATCAAAGCCTACACGCTCCGCATCTGGGAACAGCGTTATGGTATGTTAGTGCCCAAGCGCACCGACACCAACATTCGTTACTACGAGGAAGATGATCTCAAATACATGATGAACATCGCCATGCTCAATGCCAACGGCTATAAAATTAGCAGGATCGCAGAGATGAGCAGAGACGAGGTTCAACGCAGAACATTGAGCATCTCAGAGAATAGCTCCAGTCATCAACACCAAATTTCGGCCCTAAGCACAGCGATGTTTGATTTTGACGAAAAGGAATTCAACAAGGTTTTATCCATCAATATCCTCAAGTTGGGAATGGAGGAAACCACCGTGAACATTATATTCCCGTTTTTACAACACGTGGGCGTGCTTTGGTTGAGTGGTACCATCCATGTGGCACATGAACATTTCATCACCAACATCATCAAGCAACGCATGTTTGTGGCCATTGACCAATTGAATGTGCTACCTCATCCCAATGCCAAGAAATTCTTGTTGTTTTTGCCAAACGGTGAGAACCATGAATTGAGTTTGCTGTTCGCTTCCTATATATTGCGTGCTCGCGGACAAAAGGTGACCTATTTGGGTACCTCAACGCCGCTTGATGATCTCAACAAAATCTACAAACTACACAACCCACATGTTGTGTTTTGCGCCATTACCAATGCCAATGCCAGCATGCCCGTGCAAGTTTACATTCAAACCTTGGCGCGCAATTGGCCCAATACCCAAATTTTGGTAACGGGTACGCAAGTAGTGAAACGGAGAGATTTGAAAATGCCCATCAACTGCAGAATTATCACTTCCCCCGATGATTTCCTGGTGTTCTTGGATCAAATCAATATGTAAAACGGGCGATATCAACTTCGGGGTGTAATGGTATATCCCGCGTAAGGAAGTTGGCCAGCATGGGCGAAAGCCAACTGCACAAACTACTGCCTTTTGCACCCAATCCATTGTATACGTGTAAACCCTTTACGTTGGGATGTTTTCCCAGGTATGGACGTCTTTGTTGAACCGTGGGTCGTACCGCTCTGCGATGTTCTATTAGAGTGACGGTTTGTTTGGTGATATGCCGTGCGCGGGCCATTAAGAATTCGGCATCGACTGGTTCAGGGACATGGCTCAAATTGTTTTTGTGAAAATTGCTTCCCAATAAATAAATGTTGGGCTCCGCAGTTGGCACAATCCATTGTTTCTGTTTGATGATACAGGGATCTTCACCCAGATTGGGTATGTGTACCTTCAAAATGTCGCCACCTGTGGGGTCGAAAAACAGATCGTTAAACCACGGATTTTGCAAAATGCCAATGCCTTCGCAAAAAACGATGGCGCTGTAGATCTCCTTTTCGTATCGCCAACCTTGGGCGAGTTGCTGGCAGGCGTCATGCGAAAAAGGGGCTGTTTTGTATTGGTTGTTTTGCGTGAAAAAGGCTTGACACGCTTGCAGGAATTCGGGTACGTCTAACCGACCGCAATGGTTCACCCAAGTAGCAGATTCGCGGGGGATGTGCGGGCTACATTGGGGGGTGTCGGGCTCGAGCCAATGAAAAAGGGCTGGGTCTTGGGAGCGATTCTGCCATTCCCGCGTTTCACTGTCGTTGGCATGAATGTTCAAAAAGGGAAAACGGTAAATAAATTTATTTTGGAGCAATTGTTCCCATTGTTCATAGTAGTTGAAAAGGGCTGGGAAAAGGGTATCGCATTGCCATGTTTTTCTCACGCCTTTGGGTACGATTGGGTTCAATAATCCAGCGGCAACGCGACTGCTACTGTGCGGGAATTGATTGTCGATTAGGGTGAAATCCACTCCGCGACTCCATAATTCCAGTGCCAGGGTGCTACCGGCCAATCCTCCGCCAACAATCAATATTTTGTTTGCCTTGCTGTTCACTCCTTTTTGCGATAACTTGCTGCAAGTTACAACAGGAATAGAATGTCGAAACGATTTTTATTAGCATTGCCGGTCGTGGTGTTTAGCATGGCAATGGGCGCGCACAGGGCGTGGGCACGTGGGTTGGAAAATCCTCCTATGGGTTTTTATGGGAAGCCTTTGATGGGGGTAATTGCCTCGCAGTTGGATGGAGACCAAGCCTCTGGATTTAACAAGTTTGGCTATCAATTGGGGGTGGTAACGGGGTTTCGTTGGAACGATGATGGGTTTAGTGCATTGGAAATGCAAATGTCGATGAATGAGCGTGGGAGTCGAAGGTCATTTGATCCAATTACGTTTGTCAATGCCTTACATATCCAATGTAGGCAAATAGAGTTGCAGGTAAACGGTTTGTACGATGCGGAGTTGCCGGTTGCGGGGATGGTTTCATTTTCAGGTGGGTTGCGATACGCGAAATTGTTGAAGGTAGAGGAGAGGGAGGGAACGAATCCAGGTATTTCCGAGGACTTTAAAAAAGGGAACATGATGTTGGAGTTGGGCGTGACCAAGGGGATGAGCGAATTTCTGGATTTGAGGCTCACTTGGGATTATAGTATCACATCGGCGGTGGTGCAAGACAACCGCAACATGTTTTACCCAACGGGGGTTTATCACAACGGGGTTGGGGTGAGTGCGTTGTTCAAGCTGGGTAAGCGATAATGAAATGTGGTGGTGGGGTGAGTTACGGGCGTTGTATTCAGTTGCAGGGAGCAAAAAAAAGCCCAGCGGAGCTGGGCTTTTATATGAAAATAGAGTTTAATTATCTTGTGCGAAGCTCTTTGATACGAGCTGCTTTTCCGATTTGTGTGCGGAGGTAGAAAATACGTGCACGACGTACACGACCTTTTCTGTTTACTTCGATTTTATCGATGAAAGGAGAGTGCATTGGGAAAATACGCTCTACACCGATACCGTTAGAAATTTTACGAACGGTAAAGGTTTCGTCGATACCGCCATTGCGACGCTGAATCACATCACCTTGGAACTGCTGGATACGCTCTTTCGAACCTTCTTTGATTTTATAATGAACAGTTACACGATCTCCTGCCTTGAACGCTGGAAGGTCTGTTCTCAAGTCATCAGATGCGATGCTATTAACGATGGAATTCATGGGTTTTGATCCTAATTGGGGTGCAAAAATACACATTTATTCTCTCTTTCCAAAGACTTTCTTCCTTTTTTCTTGTGAAACATAAAATTTCAAAATGTGGAATAACTTGTGTTAAACTTTTCGGTGTGCCATTGTGTCTTAGTCATGGAATTGTTACTATTTCGCATTTTGATTATTGCCATTGCTACGAATGAGTCACGAATCAACCAAACCTTCAATTATGTCTAACGCACAGCGTCTGTCGAACTGCACAGAAGATGAGCTCACGGCTGAATTGTTGCGCGATGGTATGTCTTCAGCCTTGTTCGTTGAGTTGGTTAGTCGCTATCAAAAATTGGTTTATTATCATTGTCGGAATTTGTTGGTGAGTCACGACGATGCCGATGACGCGGTACAAAATGCTTTCATCAAGATTTGGCAAAACGCCCAACAGTTCAAAGGCGAAAGTCAGTTGAAAACATGGGTGTATCGGATTGCTACCAACGAGTCCATCAATTTGATAAGAAAGCGAAAGCCGAGCATCGACTTCGATGAAGCCCAACCCGAAATGGCGGAAATGATCTCTGAGGATTTATATTTGTCCGGCGATGACATTGCATTGAAACTGCAAAAAGCGCTGTGTTTCTTGCCATTTAAGCAGAAGCTGGTATTTACCTTGCGGTATTTTGAAGGTCTTTCCTATGCCGATATAGCCCTGCTTACCTCTACCTCTGAGGGGGCGTTGAAAGCATCCTATCACCACGCGTTGAAAAAATTAGAGATTTATTTAAACGTACTTCGTTAAACCTTTGGCCATTCAACCCATCTATAACAATAGTCGCACAACATGGATTTAGAAAACGAGAAAATTGGACCTGCTTTTTCTGCACCGGATTCCTATTTTAAGGATACTGAATCACGATTGCTTCAGCGCTTGGGAATCCAAAAAGAATTGTTGGAAAATCAGGCCGCTGAAACGGTAGAAACCCCTATAACCATTGCAGCGGCGGTTACACCGTTGGATACATTGGGCGTACAAAAACGGGCGAGAAAACAAGATCCCATCACCGCCAAGAGTCAGGGAATCAACAAAGAAGTTGAAGCCGTGGGTAGTGTGGTAATTCCTCCGCTTACATTCACCACCAACGAAAATCCGGAATGGGTGAACTTTGGTGCCATCTCTGAGGAGGTGAGTGGAAACGGCGATCAAATCAAAGTGGTTTCATACGGAGATTTGTTGAGCAATACAGAATCCAATGATGCGGAAGCGCCATCGTTGAATCAAGAGAACATCACCCCGGAAATAGCAGAAGAAACGGTATTGGAGGCAGTGAATCTGGATCAACCAATAACAACGGTTGAAACCCCAGCAACGGAGCTGACCCAAATTGAAACGCCCGCATCTGAATTGGAATTACCCGCAGAAATACCTGCGGAAGTATCAACGATTGAGCCTTCGGTGATTGTGCATGAAGTCCCTGAGTCGGTGGGGTTGGATGAACTTGAATCCTACATTTCGGCGAATGTGCAACCTACATCAACTTCCTTAGAACCTCTGGTTTCTAACGAAGTTGAGGAAACGACATTTGTGAATCCTGCCAAACAAGTAGAAAGTCCATCACCCAGAATTGCTGAGGAAAAGCCCATTTCATTGGAAGCGCCCGCCACAGCTTTTGCACCCATTGCTGGTAGACAGCATGAATCTGCCACGCCAGGTTGGTTGGGTGTAGCCGCTGCCCTGGCCGCCATTGTGGCTGCCTATTTCATTTGGACGGCCATTCAACCGCCAAAGGTGGACACCGAACAAGTTGCTTTGCAACAAGAAGAAGCTACCGTTCCAGAAGCGCCGCTCGATGAGCAAACGCCCACAGATACCATCCCAGACGGACTGCAATTGGTAGAACCGTTGATCATGGAGGAAATACCCAAGTACAAAGAACCCAATGTTTACACGATCACGGACGCGGAAGAAATGCCTGCCAGAACCAAGCGCGCCCTTCAAGACTTGGAAGACAATGGATTGGCTACCTTCGACATGGAGGATGAATTGTTTGAAGAATTAGATTTCGAATCACTATGAGATTGATAAAAATAGTTTCCATTTGCTTTTTGATGCTTTTTGCAGTTTCTGCAAAAGGGCAGAATGAAGTGCGAAAAGATAGTTTGCGTGCCGCCAAAGTGGAGGAACTGCGCAAGTTTCGCGAAGGCTTGTTTGTTGAACGGTTGTCGCTCACGGAAGCGGAGAAGACCAAATTCTTTGTCATATACGACGAGTATCAGTTGAAATTGCGCGATGCCAAACGTGCTTTTAGAAGTAAATGGGAGGGGAAACGTCCAGCGGAACTCACCGATGCGGAGGCAGAATTGTATTTCAAAGATGCCATTGCCTTGCGCAAGTTGGAAGTTCAACTCATGGAAACCTACACCGTAAAATTAAAGCCGGTGATTGGGATGCAGCGTGCGGTGCAATTGCCAAGAATTGAACGCGAAGTGAAAAAAGAGTTGATTGCCAAGGCACGGTCTATGCGCAAAAAGAAAAATGGACCGAATGATGCCGCCGTGGGAGAGGGTAGACCAGCCGATGAAAGACCACGCCGTCGTCGTCCAGCAGGAGAAAATGCATCTCCAGCCACACCAAATTAAGGTTCGATTGTTGTTGGGTATACGATGCCTGATGTACAAATCTATGGCGGAGGGATTGCCGGATTAACCGCGGCCCTATTGCTAGAGGAACAAAAACAAACATACCAGTTGTACGAAACCCAATCGCATTGGGGCGGTAAACTGCAAACCACGCAACAAGATGGGTTTGCCTTGGATCATGGTTTTCAGGTGATTCAATCGGCGTATCCTGCCCTAGAAATTTACCACAAGCGGGGCTATTTGAATGACGCCCTCGCCTTCGGCTCGGGCGCTTGGTTGCTATCGAACGGAAGAAAAACCCTGCTGGCCGATCCCTTGCGGGAGTTTCCAAGAGGCCTCGCTGCGCTCGGCCACCCTGGTATCAAACTCAACGACGTATTTCAAGTGGTGAAATTGCGCAATTCCCTGATCAATCAATCACCTCAAACCTTCTTTCGCGGCAACCCAATAACCACCCTACAATACTTGCAATCGTGCGGGTTTTCTCAATCCTTCATTGAATCGTTCTTCAAACCCTTCTTTACCGGCATCTTTCTCGAAGAAGCACTCAATACCCCGCACAGCATGTTCCAATTTGTGTTTTGGGCACTAGCAAAAGGGAACGCTTGCCTGCTACCCGGCGGAATCCAAACCCTGCCCAACCGCATTGTGGCCAGCCTCAATCCCAACAACTTGCACCTCAATGCATCCCCCGATTACCGCGCAGAAGGACGTACACTCCAAAAGCATTTTGCGACCCAAGCACATTATTTTGCAGTAGATACGCATCTTGGGTTGGTTAAATTCATTGGACTGAATGCCACAAACCATGGAAATATTAACCTCATCGCCATTCCATCGGCTGTGCAATCGGGTTATGCCCCCAATGGGAAACACCTACTCTGCGTTTCTCTGAAGCCCAGTAGTAGCAATGGCCTGGCTCAAATATCGCCCAGTCAAATTCTGACAGAAGTAGAACACCTGCTCAGTACAAAAATCTCGGCCCAATGGCTCAACACCCTCGCTGTGCCCCAAGCCCTGCCTAGCGATACCCCCTATCTGTATGGTGATGAACCGCAGCCTGAGACACCTACATCCAATGGTCCAGGAAACGCGCTGTATGCCACCGGCAACATCGCAAACCCCTCACTCAATGCCGCCATTTTGCATGGCATGTCGCTCTACTCCTCAGTAAATTGTCGATAAACGACACCGATTTAACATTTTGTTTACTTGCTTTTAACTGACACCAAGCGTATTATTGCATCTTTGTAAAATCAGAAACATTCAATCAATATGACTAATAACAACACAAAATCAGAAAGCAGCCCATTGATGGCTTATTTCTCCGGCCTTGCCATCTTGTTTGCCATTGCCGCAGGGTACTCAATTTACATTTTTTTGTTGGGAAATCCAGCCAACTTCGAAGACGGTGATGTAGCCAAAGGACATCCCCTGGGATTGTTGGGTATCATCTACCGCGGTGGTATCGCCATCGTACCTTTGTTGATTGCTGTAAACATCACAGTAATTTTGATTGCCATTGAGCGTTTCATCACGTTGTCTGCCGCTTCTGGCCTTGGAAATGCTACTGATTTCGTGCGCAGCATGCAGGGGTTATTGGCGAAAAACGATATCGACGGTGCCATTGCCGCTTGCGATAAGCAGCGGGGTTCTTTGGCGAATGTGGTTCGTTCTGGTCTGACCCGCTACAAAACAGTGGCTGCAAAATCTGATTTGGATCGCGACGAAAAGAAAGCCGCCATCGAAAAAGAATTGGAAGAAGCTACCAGTTTGGAATTGCCGATGTTGTCTAAAAATTTGGTGATCGTTTCTACTTGTGCTTCTATTGGTACGTTGATCGGTTTGATCGGTACTGTATTCGGTATGATTCGTGCGTTCGCGGCGTTGGCAAACTCAGGAGCTCCTGATACTGCAGCGTTGGCAACGGGTATCTCTGAGGCGTTGGTTAACACTGCTTTCGGTATCATCGGTTCTACCTTGGCGATCATCAGCTATAACTACTTCAGCAATCGCATTGATGGTATGACCCACAGCATGGATGAAGCGGGTTATTCTATCGTGTCTAACTTCCAAGCAAACCACGGTTAATCTGTTCCGTTTACCTTCTCGGTTTAATCCGTATTAAGACCCGTTAAAAAAACGAACATGCCTAAAGTTAGTATGCCCCGTTCCACCCCTTCATTGGATATGACGCCAATGGTGGATTTGGCATTCCTTCTGGTAACGTTCTTTATGTTGACCTCAAGTTTCCGCGCTCCGGAACCTGTTTTCGTAGATCCTCCAACATCAACCACAGAAGACCAAATACCAAAGCAAGTGTTTTTGGTGACCGTGGATGAAAAGGGCAGGGTGTTCATCGATCTAACCAATCCCGCTGTGAAAGAGATGGTATTGAAAGACATGATGCGCGATTTCAAGGTTGGAATGAGTGCTGAGGAAGTAAAGAAATTTGCTGGTGCCGGTCCCATCGGACTGAAAATGGAATCCATTCCCGCTTATATGGAGTTAGAAGTCAATGAACGTATGAAGGTTGAACAGTCCGGCGTTCCCTATGATACATTGAATATCAAAAAGAGTCAATTGTACCACTGGGCTTACAACGCCCGTTTGCGATCACACGAAGATTTCAATGCCCGAAAGGATGAAGCTGAAAAGCGTGGATTGCCGTTCGACAACAATACTTATGTACAGTTTGCGGTAAAAGCCGACGGAAAAACAAAATATAATGTGCTAAAACATGTTATACAGGTATTCCGGGAGGCCAAAGTGAAAAATTTTCAGATGATAACCGGTTTGGAAGCCAAACCCAATGATTAAAAGATAGGAGAGATAAACCATGGCAGAAATTCAATCGAATGGTGGCGGAGGCGACGGTGGCAAAAAAAGAGCCAAAAAACAGAGTACCAAAGTGGATATGACCCCTTTGGTGGATTTGGCCTTTTTGCTGCTCACGTTCTTCGTACTTACCTCAACTTTCTCTCAGCCCAAAGTGTTGAGAATGATCTTCCCTGAAAAATTAGATGAAAAGGACTTGAAAAACATGAAACAACCCGAGGTAAAAGATGGTATTACCATCCTTCTTACCCGTGAGAATCGTGTTTTCTGGTACCGCGGTGCCCTCAACGAAAAAACTGTTTTAGAAGAGACCGATTTCACCAAAAACGGATTGCGCAAAATATTGGTGGAAAACAACTTGTCGTTGTTGACCCAATTGCGTGATTTCGAAAAACAAATGAACAAAATCGATGAGAAAGATACTGCCAAGCGCAATGCCATCGATGCCAAAGTAAAACAAGCCCAGCGCGATTCTAAGTTGGTGGTATTGTTGAAAAACGACGATGAAGCCACTTACAGAAACGTGATTGACGTGATGGATGAATTCATGATCTGTCAGATTGCTAAGTACTTTGCCGTTGATGAAGGTATGGCCCCGTTGGAAAAGAAGCTTATCGCCGACAAACTTAAATCCTAAACGCTATGTCAGAAAGTTTGATTGACAAATGGGACCAAGTGCAATCGCCAGGACGTAATGAACTGGTATTTGCCGACCGATTCAAAGAATACGGGGCCTACCAAATTCGTAGTCAGTTTAGTAAAAACCAATCTGTGGCAACCCTCATCGCACTGTCGGTTACGGCTTTGTTCGCGGCGATGCCCATCATCGTAGAACAGTTTTTCCCAAAGGAAACTGAAACCAAAACCGCATTGAAGGTAACCAACATCGACGATGTTAAAGCGCCCGAAGAAGAGGAAGAAAAAGAGCCCGAGAAACCAAAAATTGAGGAGCCCGAACCCCAAGTAGCTTCTCAGCAATACGTGGTTCCGCGTATCAACCCAGATGCGGCATCGGATGATGTGATCATTCCCCCAGACGACATCAAAACTACGGGTAAGAAGACACAAGAAGGAGACGAGGACTTTGATGTGCCCGATTTCAACGACAACAGTGGTGCATCGGGTGGAACAGGTGATCAGATTGCGACCAACGTGCAGATCAAAGCGAATTTTCCTGGTGGAGAAGCGGCTTTCCGTGCATACGTTGAAGGTGAGTTTCAATACCCACCACGTTGTATGGAAGAAGGCATCAACGGTGCTGTAATGTTGCGTTTCGCAGTTGACGAAGCTGGTCGAATTTCGCGAGTTCAAGCCATCGAAGAAACCAAGAGCTGTCCTGAATTCACCACCGAAGCCATTCGTGTTTTGAAAAAGTCGCCCCGCTGGGTTCCTGGTCAAAACAACGGTACTTTCTTGAAATCTTGGCGTGAAATTCCCATCCGCTTGTCGGTGGAATAATCCCATTGAATGTGATAAAAAAGGCGGGCCAATGGCCCGCCTTTTTTTGTTCCATCTGACTATCTTTGTTCACCATGTCAGCCACGCCGTTGCTCAGCATTCGCGATTTACGTATCCATGCAAAAGAGGCATCGCTACTGTATTTGCCGCATCTATCACTGATGCCAGGAGAATTGCAAGGGGTGATAGGTGAGAGTGGCAGTGGAAAATCGCTCACCTTGTTTGTGGTGATGGGGCTTATTTCGCCCCAATTAACCGTTTCGGGATCGGTACAATTTCAAGGAATCGAACTCACTCAAATCGGAGAGAAGGATTGGCTAAAAATTCGGGGCAAATCCATTGGTATGGTATTTCAGGAGCCCATGTCGGCCCTCAACCCGCAAATGCGTTGCGGCAAGCAACTGATGGAAGCCGCCTTGATCCATGAACCGGATTCATCGAAGGCAGAGCGTATGGTATTAAAAAAGTTGGATCAATTGGGACTGGGTGAGTTGAAGGAACGCATTTTGCAAGCCTATCCGCATCAATTGAGTGGCGGACAAAGGCAGCGGGTGATGATTGCCATGGCCTGTGTGCATGAACCGCCGCTGATATTGGCCGATGAACCTACCACAGCATTAGACAGTGTGGCTAGGGCCCAGGTCATGGATGATTTGCAGCGGGTTTGTTGCGACCAAGGAAGTGCATTGTTGTGGGTCAGTCACGAATTGGATTTGGTGCAACAGTACGCCGAAACCATGACGGTGCTGAGAAAGGGGGCGTGTATCGACCAGGGTAAAACGGAGAAAGTATTGGGGCCGGATGCGCATGAATATGTGCAGGCATTGATCGCGGCGATGCCCCATGGGAAATGGGTAAAGGACGTCAACGAAAGTGCCGCGGTGCTCTCGCTGAAAGAGGTTTCCAAGGTATACGGCAAGGGCGCTTTTGAGGTGAAAGCACTGAATGGGTTTTCTGAGTCGTTAAAGCCCGGTGAAACACTGGCGGTGGTGGGTCTTTCGGGGTCCGGCAAAAGTACGGTGGCCAAATTGCTGGTTGCTTTGGAGTTGCCCACGGGTGGCGCCATCATTTTGAATGAAAATCCGGTGGCAAAACGACCACCCACGGGGATACAAATGGTGTTTCAGGATCCGTATTCTTCGCTCAATCCCAATTTTACCGCGGTGGAAGCTGTGGCGGAAGTGGTGGAATTTGTGCGTGAAACGGCGGATGGAGACGGTTCTAGCGAAGCCAAAGCCATGGAATTGTTGGCTGAGGTAGGGTTTGATGTACGATTGAGTCGCGCCTATCCTCATCAAATGAGTGGGGGACAGCGACAGCGGTTGTGCATTGCTCGGGCGTTGGCATCGAATCCACAGGTGTTGATATTGGATGAGGCGGTGGCTGCGTTGGATCCTTTGGTGCAAAAACAGGTGTTGGATTTGTTGATATCGATACAGCGCGAAAGGAATTTGGCTTACCTGTTCATTACCCACAATTTGGAGGTGGCACAAGCCATTTCCCACCGGATTGTATTTTTGGAGAAGGGCGAGAAAAAGCCGTTGCCGAGCGATTGGGTTCGGGCTTAATGTGTTGAATTTCTTGGTTTGTAGGGCAGGGTTGGTTTGGGGTGGTGCGGGTTGAAAGGTTTTGTGCTAATTCAATGATTTTTAGTTGTTTGGTGGATAGTGTTTGTTTTATTGAACAAGGGGTTGGGTGTGCATACGATGACTGAAATAACCTGGGGTTATTGAGTAATGTTGTTGTATGATCCACTGGATACTTTTTACGCGCAAATCTGCGCTCACTGCGTTCGCGCTTTGTGGCGTTACATTGACTGTATATGCCCAAGTTTCAAAACCGGTTCCAACGAATGCAGGGAGTGCGGCCGCCGAGGGGACCGAGGCGGCAATTACCGCGCAAACCCCCTCAACAACCGCTCAACCACCCACTGCGCCTGCGCAGATGGTTATTGAGCTCGATCACAAAGTGAAAAAGGGTGAAACCCTGTATGCCATCGCCAAACACTATCATTGTACCGTGGCTGAATTGCAGTCGCTCAATCCCGGAATTGGGATGCTCAAACCCGGCATGAAAGTTCGGGTGAAACAACGAACCAAAGTTCCTGTAAAATCGGCTCCTGTAGCAGCGCCTCAACTCAATCCCATCGCCGCGAGAAACAAAGAAGTGGCCATCGCATCGCTGCCAGAAATACCCGAAAATGTGACCGATCACGTGGTGGAAAAAGGACAAAGTCTTTACAGCATCTCAAAAATGTATGGGGTAACTATCGCGGAAATAAAAAAAGTGAACAACCTCACCTCCGATCAGCTGTCGATCAATCAAAAGTTGTGGATCCCCAACAAAACCGCGGTTGCCAAAACTGCGGCCGTGAGTGCGTCTGCATTGCCAGCAATTGGGGTAGAGGCAAATTCGGGGAAAGATTCTGCTGTGTTGCCGGTGACGACTTCCACCTCTGTGGCAATCGCCGATGGATCTTCGCCAAATGCCACGGTTAACAATGCCGGCGTGTCGATCAAAGACTCCATGGACAATCAAGGTGGCATGCCCGAGCAAGTGGCGACCAAATTGAAAACGTCTAATCTCAAAGAATACGAGAAAAAGGTTACAGCGCAAATTGGCTATGAAGGCATGAAAGCCGATCGTTCTTGGGTGATGATCAACAAACACAAAAAAGGCGAAGTCATTGCTGTAATTAATCCTGCCAACAAAAAAATGGTGTATTGTACCGTCATTGGTGAACTGCCCGATAAAGGAAATAAACACATCGCTTTGTCGCAGTCGGTGGCCGATCGTTTGGGAATCACTGAGGCCAATGCTACCTTGCGGGTTCGATATGTGGCCCAATAATGGTTGGATAGATAAGGATTTTTGGCGGAGCGACGTTCTTCTTTGGATGTCGGTGGGTTTCCTGCATGTCTCTCCAGCGCTTTCTTCAATCTGTCTAGGCCTATTTATTCTGCAATTGCTGTTTTTGGGTGAGACCGTTTCAATTCCTGGAGTTCAACGTTGGGGATTTGGGGCGATGTCATTGGCTTTGTTGTGGAACATGGCTTGCTTGTGGGACAGCATTTCTATGGGTTGGATACCCAGACTTTTCTCACCGATAGGGCGGCGGCCGATATGCAAAAGTTGGCCTTGGTGAAAATTCAAGTCAAGTTGCCATTGTGTATTGTGTTAGGGTTGTATGCGGCTGGCCGCCGCCTTCCTTCCGTGCTCTATAGGACTTGGCCCGTATTGGTTTTGCCGTTGATTTGGATTGCTGTGAGCAGTGTGATTCATTACGCGCAACACAGGGCTTTCTACGACCAAATGGTCCTTGAAAGTAAGCCCATACCCTTGTATTCCAATGTGTATCATATTGAATTTGCCGTGATGGTGGGCGTTGTGGTGCTGCTGATGTTGTATGGATTGCTCAATCACCGGATTGAAAGCAAAGAATCGCGGCGATGGCTCATGGCTGCGCTGCTGGTGCTGGTGGTGTGCATGCATGTTTTGGGTGCGAGAACGGGGCTGGTAATGCTGTATTTGGGCGGTGGTTTGATGGCGGTTCAATACGCAAGAAATCGACCCAAATGGCTGCTGCGGGGCTCTGTGATTGGACTTGTATTGTCGTTGGGACTGTTGATGTTGCCAAGTGTACAGAACCGGATGAACAATACTTGGGTTGATTTAAAAACCACATTCAGTGGTGGGGATGTAACCCATCAGAGTTTTGGTCAGCGCTGGGTGGCCTGGAATACCGCTTGTGCTCTGTTGGGAAAGGGAGAAATGGTGTATGGTGGGTATGGCGTTGGAACCGACGAAGTGATGAAAACGGCTTATGATCAGGGTGGGGTGGAATTGGCGGAGCGACACAGGATCGGGGTACACAATCAATGGTTGGAGGGTGCTTTGCAGTCGGGCTGGATTTCCATGGCGCTGATTTTGTGTGCGGGATTTTTGGCTTTGATGAATGTGAAAAGCGGACAACCGGTGAACGGCTCTGCGGTTTGGTTGGCACTGGTTGTAGCGATGATGTTTGAGAGCTTGATGGAGCGACAAGCGGGCATTTTGGTGCTGATGATGGTATTTCAAGCACCAATGAGAGAAAAAAATGGCATGAATTCCGAAATAAAGAAGGAATATGCTTTGAATGATGAAAATAAATAGGTATATTTGCAACCCCAAAAATTATGTCTCGCGTTTGTGATTTAACCGGAAAGAAGGCCATGAAGGGCAACAATGTTTCGCATTCTAACAAGAAAACGAAGCGTCGTTTTTACCCTAACCTTCAAACTAAGAAGTTTTTTATTCCCGAAACAGGGGAGTGGATTACCTTGAAAGTAGCTGCGTCTACAATCAAAACCATTGATAAGAAAGGTATTTCTTCTTGCATCAACAATTTGTTTAAGAAAGGAAAAATTTAATCATGGCAAAAAAAGGAAACCGTGTTCAAGTAATCCTTGAGTGCACAGAGCAAAAGGGTAGCGGTGTAGCAGGTATGAGTCGTTACATCACCACCAAAAACAAGAAAAATACCGCAGAACGTATTGAGTTGAAGAAATACAACCCATACATGCGCAAAGTAACCGTTCATAAGGAGATCAAATAATGGCAAAGAAGGTAGTAGCAACCCTAAAAAAAGATGGTGCTGGTAGCGAATACGTGAAAGCAATCAAATTAGTAAAGTCTGCCAAGAGCGGCGCTTACTCTTTCAAAGAAGAAATTTTGCCTACCGACAAGGTAAAGGCGTTCTTCGCGAAATAATTGATCCTTTAAAAGATATTATAGCCCCTCAATGGGGCTTTTTTTTTACCTTCACATCAAACTAGCCCATGTCAATCTTCAATTGGTTCTCGAAAAACAAGCCCAAAGAGGAAATACCTGCAGCGCAAGAAGAGCAAGCCGCACAAACCCAAGCAGCCTTGGAAAAAACGCGTACAGGATTTTTGTCGAAACTGGGCCGATTGTTTACCGGAAAACGACAGGTCGATAACGACTTTCTCGATGAATTGGAAGAAGTATTGCTCACCTCAGACGTTGGGGTGGAAACTACCGTGCAAATCATTCAGAATTTGGAAAAGCGCGTCTCCAAGGATTCCTATGTCTCCGAGGAAGAACTCCATGAATTGTTGGCCGATGAAATCGCCAAGTTGATGCCCGACATCCAAGCGCCAGTGGCCAAGGATCTTACCCTGCAGGGTGCATCGTTGCCCTATGTGGTGTTGGTGGTTGGGGTGAACGGTGTGGGTAAAACCACCACCATCGGGAAACTGGCCCACCACTATGCCCAACTGGGTAAAAAGGTGATATTGGGTGCGGGTGATACGTTCCGCGCTGCCGCTGTAGAACAGTTGAGCATTTGGCAGAACCGCGCTGGCGTTTCCATTGTTTCTCATGGCATGAACACCGATCCTGCTTCCGTGGCCTTTGATGCTGTGAAACAAGCCGTGGAGGAGAATGCCGACGTGGTAATCATAGATACGGCTGGGCGTTTACACAACAAGGTTGGACTCATGAATGAACTGTCGAAAATTCGTCGGGTCATAGAAAAGTTCAAAGCCGATGCGCCCCATGAAGTGTTGTTGGTGATTGATGCAACGACCGGACAGAATGCCTTTGAGCAGGCCAAGCAATTTACCGCCGCCACCCAAGTGAATACCCTGGCCGTTACCAAACTCGATGGAACCGCCAAAGGCGGTGTGGTGATCGGCGTAAGTCATGCCTATCAGCTGCCCGTGAAATACATCGGACTTGGTGAAAAAGCCGAAGACCTAAAATTGTTTAATAAGTACGATTTTATCAAATCGATTTTTGTATCGTGAAAACCAAATCCAACAAGGAAACCAAAGTAAACGTGATCACATTGGGTTGTAGTAAAAATCTGGTGGATAGCGAAGTGTTGATGGGACAGCTGAAAGCATCTCAATTTGATGTTACCCACGAAAGCACCAAAGACGATGCCGATGTGGTGATTGTGAATACTTGCGGATTCATCGAAAATGCCAAGCAAGAAAGCATCGATACCATCCTTGCCTACGCCGATGCTAAGGCCCAAGGCAATATTGAGAAATTATACGTAACCGGCTGCCTGTCGAACCGTTACAAAGATGAACTGCAAGCCGAAATCCCTGAGGTTGACGCGTGGTTTGGGACCCTCGATATGCCCCATTTGCTGCACACGGTTGGGGCCGATTACAAACATGAACTGGTGGGTGAGCGACTGCAAACCACCCCCAAGCATTACGCCTATACCAAGATTTCGGAGGGATGCGATCGACCTTGTTCGTTCTGTGCTATCCCATTGATGCGCGGAAAACACGTTTCTAGGCCCATAGAGATTATTAAAAAGGAAATTCAGGGTCTTGTGGCCTCTGGGGTGAAAGAAGTGATGCTTATCGCCCAGGATTCTACCAGTTACGGGATGGATATCTATGGTGACCGCAAACTGGCCGATCTCATGAAACACCTTTCAGACGTTGAAGGATTGGAGTGGTTGCGCTTGCATTACGCCTATCCGTCACAGTTTCCTTTGGATGTTTTGGATGTGATGGCGGAGCGCAGTAACATCTGTAACTATTTGGATATCCCCATTCAGCATATTTCAGACCCCATGTTGAAAGCCATGCGTCGCGGAATCACCAAGCGCAGAACCTATGAGGTGCTGAACGCCATCCGTGACCGTGTACCTGGCATCGCCCTGAGAACTACTTTGCTGGTTGGACATCCCGGTGAGACAGAAGAAGATGTGAAAGATTTGTTGGATGCTATCAACGACATCCGTTTTGAGCGTTTGGGTGTGTTTACCTATTCACACGAAGAAAATACCCATGCATATTCATTGGCCGACGATATTCCACAAGAAGAGAAGCAACGCAGGTCAGACACCATCATGGAAGCCCAAATGGTGATTTCTGAGGAGTTTAACCAGAAATTGAAAGGTCAGACCCTGAAAGTGTTGTTCGATCGCTTTGAAGGTGATGAGTTTGTGGGACGTACGGAGTATGATAGCCCCGAGGTCGACAACGAAGTGCGTGTTCCAGCCAAAGACAATTATGTGCGCATGGGTGATTTTGCCAATGTGAAAATTACCGATGCTAGCACCTATGATTTGATGGGCGAAGTTGTACCATCGTGAACCTAAGAAAAATCCCATATCCACCCCAATCCATTGATTCGTTCCTGCGCGATTCGGCCTGGGAAGGGAAGGGCTCGGGGTTGTATCCTCTCGAGGGCATTACCGCGGATCCCGCCAAAGCCAAAGCACAGATTATTGAACGATTTGATTTGCAAGACCGACAAACCCTGAAGCAGGTTTTTCAGTCGCAGATGGGACAGCAAATCAGTGCTTTGCAACAGCAAAACATCGATTTGTTGGTTGAGCCAAACGCGTTTGCCGTGGTAACCGGACAGCAAATCCATGTGGGGTTGGGTCCAGCATACGTCCTTTACAAAATTGCCTCCACCATTCAGTGGGCAAATAATTTGAAGTCGAAATACCCCCAAGATCACTTCATTCCAGTCTTTTGGATGGCAACTGAAGACCATGATGTGGCGGAAATCAATCATTTCGACCTACATCAAGAGCGATATCAATGGGATTTGGCATGGAATTCCGCGGTGGGTGATATGCCCACAGCTACTTTGGCATCGCTGTTCGACTGGCTCGTTGAGAAACTGGGCCGAAACCAAGAGGTCATTGACCGGATTGAATCGGTTAGGGCAATGTATCTTCAACCCCATGCGACGTTGGCAACGGCCACCGCTAGTTGGGTAACCTCTCTGTTTGCGGAATTTGGGTTGCTGGTTTTGGATCCTCGTGATTTGCGGTTAAAAAAACAAGCCAAGTCGTTGTTTGAGCAGTCCTTGTTTGGACAAACCTTGCACAGTGCCTTTCAGCAAAGCACGGAGCGCTTGCAGACTGCCCAACAAACACCGCCTGCCCATGTGGGTAAAAGTTTGGTTTTTTGGATGGATGAACACCGCAGAACCCGCATTGAACCCCAAGAGAATGGCTTTCAGACTGCCGATGGTGCAATTCAGTGGACGGCAGAGCAAATGCAAGCGGTAATCAACAGTGATGATATTGTCCACCTATCGGCCAACGTATTGCTAAGGCCCCTGTATCAGCAGGTAGTTCTGCCCTGTATTGCCTATGTTGGAGGTCCTTCCGAATATTTGTACTGGCTACAAACCGCCCATGCTTTTGAAGTGGCCAACGTAACCCCGCCCCAATTGCTTCATAGGAAAGGGGGGGTGATTTTAACGCCCTCACAACGCAAAAAATTGGATCGGTTGGGATTGACGGTGGAGGACTGTTTCAAGGGGGTAGAGGCGGTAAAAGAGCAGATATTGCAGCGCATCGCTGGCGAGAATGTACTATTGAATCAGATTGAAGCCGCTCATGAGCAATTGCAGGAACAGTTGAAGTCGCTGTACCAATGGAAATCGCCGCTGCTCTCAGAATCGAAGAAGGAGATTGATGCGTTTGTTAAATGGCAAAAAAAGATGGGCACGGCCGCCACGGAGGCGTATCTGCAGATTCAATTCAGCGCCGACACTTGGCAATCCGCAGCGCAGTTGATCGCGTCCCAATTTTCTGTGTCAGCCCCTCAAGAGCGAACCTTGCATTGGGTTCAGTACTGGTTTTTAAATGGCCAGGACTGGATTTCAGCCTTGTGTTCATCTGGGGATTATTCTGCGGAAGAGGGATTTTTCGTGGTGGAGCTGTAATTATGGATTTTTCTCATCGAGAATCCCAATAGAATTGTCGAAACGATGGATTTTGTCCCTAAATAAACGGGAATTTTCCATAGTTTCACGGGGAAGTGTGTTTGAAAATATTATTGTGGGAATAACAGAACAAATTATTACTTATCACAGAACCTTGAATACACTATCGGGCTTAACCCAACAAAATTTATCAGTAAATCTAAATTAAAAGCAATATAAATAATGGACAAAGTAAAATTCCCAACAACGCCTCTTGGAAGGCTAAAATTATTCTTCACATTTTTTGACTCAAGATGGGAAGATTTAACCAAAGAAAACTGGTTAAAAACAACTTATCAGGATTTAAGT
>VGFS01000026.1 GCA_016868785.1 Bacteroidota bacterium | reverse complement strand
AAAATATTCTGACTCAACTTCACCACATCCGAAGGCATGGTCGCCGAAAAGAAGAGGGTTTGTCGGTCCCTGGGCAACTTCGCAATCACCTTTTTCACATCGTGAATGAAACCCATATCGAGCATCCGATCGGCCTCGTCCAGCACAAAAAATTGCACATTTCGCAAATCGATGTAGCCTTGTTGCATTAAATCCAATAACCGTCCGGGCGTTGCCGTTATGATATCCACGCCACGCTTGATGGCATCCACTTGGGGTTGCTGTCCTACACCCCCAAAAATCACGGCATGTTTCAAGCGCAAATTGGCCCCATACGCTTCTACGCTTTCATCAATTTGTAGGGCCAACTCACGGGTTGGTGTCAGTATCAACGCCTTAATGCCTCGATTTTTCCCAGCGTCGCGCATCAAATGCTGGATGATGGGAATAGAGAACGCCGCTGTTTTTCCCGTTCCGGTTTGGGCCGTTCCCAAAACATCTTGGTGATTCAGGGCTGCCGGAATGGCCTGTTCTTGTATAGGGGTGGGTTGTGAATACCCTTGGGCCGATAGCGCTTCGATGATTTCTGGCGCGATGCCGAGTTTAATAAATGCTTCCAATACTGTAAAGGTAGTCAATGTATCGTCAGCCCCCGATGTTATTTCCCCTGGCGATTAAACGGTTCAAAATTCACGATTCGGTCCTATTCCGAGAATTTTTGTAATTCCCGCGTAAACAATCAACAATTTTCGAGTCAAACCCATCATAATGCGAAAGATGTATAAAGTTACGCAATTTTAAAATAATCGTTGGAACAAGTAATTTAACTAAAAAAAGTCACATCGCCCCTGCTTTTTGCAAATTTATCATTAACTATTTCGCAAATTTGAATCATGTCGATGCCATCATTGATGAACAACCTAGAATCACGCAACCTGGCTTATCTGCAGAGCCTCGAAAACCCTGAAGCCTTTTGGGGTGAGATCGCCGATCAATTCACTTGGAAACGCAAATGGGACAAAGTATTGGATTGGAATTTTGAAACTCCCAGTGTGCGTTGGTTCGACGGTGCGCAACTGAACATTACCGAGAATTGCTTGGATCGACATTTACCGGATCGCGGCAACGACCCCGCATTGATTTGGGAATCGAACAACCCGCAAGAACCCAGCAAAACTTATACTTACCGCGAATTACACGAAGCGGTTTGCATTTTCGCCCAGGCCCTGCGCAACGAGGGCATTGCCAAAGGCGATCGCGTGTGCATTTACATGGGCATGGTACCCGAATTGGCCATTGCCGTTTTGGCCTGCGCCCGCATCGGCGCCATACATTCCGTGATTTTCGGCGGCTTCAGCGCCCAAAGTGTATCAGACCGCGTAAACGATGCCCAAGCCGTGGCCATCATTACCTGTGACGGTGCCTTCCGCGGAGCCAAAGACATCGCCCTGAAAACTGTGATCGATGAGGCCTTAACGCAATGTACCTCCGTGAAAAAAGTTTGGGTTTACCAACGCACAAACACCACCATTTCGCTGCTTTCTGGCCGCGACATTTTGTGGTCAGATGCCATCGCAGCGGTTGACATTAATCAAGCCATCGCTGTCCCTGCAGAAATCATGGAAGCCGAGGACCCCTTGTTTATTTTATATACCAGCGGCAGCACCGGCAAGCCCAAAGGCGTGGTTCACACCTGCGCGGGCTATATGGTATGGACCCATTACACCTTCACACAAGCCTTCCAATACCAACCCGGGTGGATTCATTTTTGCACGGCCGACATTGGATGGATTACCGGTCACAGCTATATCCTTTACGGACCTCTGAGCGCCGGCGCAACCACGTTGATGTTCGAAGGCACCCCAACGTACCCAAGTCCCAATCGTTTTTGGGAGGTGGTTGAAAAGCATCGGGTCGACATTCTCTATACCGCTCCAACCGCCATCCGCAGTCTCATTGGCGCGGGCGACGAGTGGGTTGAAAAGCATGCTATGCCATCGCTCAAAGTGTTGGGAACCGTGGGAGAACCCATCAACGCAGAAGCTTGGTATTGGTATCACGAAAAAGTCGGAAAAGGTCGCTGCGAAATTGTAGACACCTGGTGGCAAACCGAAACCGGGGGCGTACTTATCACCAATTTGGCTGGCGCCACCCCGAGCAAACCCACCTACGCTACCCTACCACTTCCGGGGGTTGAGCCGTTGTTGGTGGATGAGCAAGGCCATGAAATTTTTGGGAATAACGTGTCGGGAAATTTGTGCATCCGTCGTCCTTGGCCCGGCATTTTGCGCACCACTTGGGGCGATCACGAACGCTGCAAGCAAACCTATTTCAGCACTTATCCAGGTTTGTACTTCACCGGCGATGGGGCTCTGCGCGATGAAAATGGATTTTATCGAATCACAGGTCGGGTCGACGATGTACTCAACGTCAGTGGGCACCGCATAGGCACCGCAGAGGTGGAAAACGCCATCAATTTGTATCCCGGCGTGGTAGAAAGTGCCATTGTGGGATATCCGCACGATATTAAAGGACAAGGCATTTACGCTTATGTGATTTACCAAGGCGATACTACTGACCGAGAGTCGTTGGCCAAGGGCATCAACGAGGTGGTGAGCAAGACCATTGGGGCGATAGCCAAGGCCGATAAAATTCAGGTGGTTTCGGGGCTACCCAAAACCCGTTCTGGAAAGATCATGCGCAGAATTCTGCGCAAAATCGCGGAGGGAGAATTGGCTTCGCTGGGCGATACAACCACCTTGCTGGATCCCGCGGTGGTCGATGAAATTATCGCTGGCAGGCGGTAAGGTTCGCCAGCAGGCTTTAACCTTATTTATTGCGCAATGCGCGCTTCATGGGGGTCATTTCCACTTGTTCGTTCGCGGGCACAGGTTTGTTCTTGAAGAGTTCAAATCGCGTAGGTTCTGCGGTACGAGGCCAGGTATGATTGCTTTCGTCGATGTCTGATGTTTCCTTAAACGGATCCAACACGATGCTTGCCACTTCTTTGCGTTTGAGGAAGTTTTTGGTCACCTTTTGTTCGTTTTTGCGCCAGATATACGCATGGATATACTCCACTTCAGAGGTACCATCGGTATAATTCCATTGTAGAATGATGGGCATCACGAATCCGCCTTTGTTGCTGAAGGTAATTTCATACAAATAGGCATTTTCATAGGCCTTCATCTCTTGGGGCGATAGCAGGGTGAAATCCTTGTACAGGTCTCGCACTACACTCTCCTGCTTAGGCTGTCCTTGCGCGGCCATCGCCGCTCTGGCGGCATTGCCCACCGTATCCTTTGCGGGATTGTAGTAATAATAAAAATCACGCAGTGAAGTATCTCTGTCCACGGCAAACTGAATACCCGCGGCTTTGTTGCGCAATTTGCTCACGTGTTGAAATTCTGCAGCGGGTAGGTTGGCGATGCGATTACGTCCTTTCCCATTACCCATGCCCAGTCCGCGACCGCGACCCACACGCAAGGTAGAATCGAGTTTAACAGGCATGCTCTCAGGAGAATATGGGCGGTAGGCCAACACCGAGTCCATCGAGATATCTACGGGTTGAATATCGAAAAACCAAGCGCGCCAAAACCAATCCAAATCCACCCCAGAGGCATCTTCCATGGTGCGGAAGAAATCAGCAGGGGCTGGATGCTTGTAGGCCCAACGGTTGCAATATTCTTTGAAGGCGTAGTCGAACAGTTCACGACCCATGATGGTCTCGCGCAAGATGTTCAGGCCTGTAGCAGGTTTGGCGTAGGCGTTTGGACCAAAGTTAATGATGTTTTCAGAGTTAGTCATGATGGGCTCCAATTGCTCTTTGGGCATTTTCATGTAGTCCACAATTTTGTGGGCCGGTCCGCGCTGCGAGGGATAGTTATTGTCGAACTCTTGCTCTGTCAAAAACTGCACAAAGGTGTTCAACCCTTCGTCCATCCACGACCAGTTGCGCTCATCGGAATTGATGATCATGGGGAAGAAATTGTGTCCCACCTCGTGAATAATCACCCCAATCATGCCGTACTTGGTGCGTGAGCTGTAGGTACCATCTTCATCGGTTCTGCCGTAGTTGAAACAGATCATGGGGTATTCCATTCCGCTCGATGCCTCTACGCTGATGGCCACGGGGTATTGATAGGGTGTGGTGTATTTGCTGTAGGTTTTGATGGTATGGGCCACCACTTTGGTAGAATATTTACGATAGAGTCCGTAGGCTTCTTTTCCGTAATAGCTCATGCATTGAATGCGCTTGCCTTGCACGAATTCGGGCATGGCATCCCAAACGAACTTGCGCGATGAGCCCCAGGCGAAGTCGCGCACATTGGTGGCTTTGTAGTGCCAAGTTTTGGTTTGAAGGGTATCGCGGTGTTGCTCGCGGTATTTGGCCTCTTCCAATGTAACAATCTCAGTAGGCTCCAACACGGTGGTGGCCGATGGTTCGGGGGTCTTTAGCACCTGATTCCAGCGCTTCAGCTGTTCCGATGTAAGCACTTCGCTGTAGTTGTGACATTCACCGGTGGCCGCGATTACGTGGTCGGCCGGAACGGTCATTTTCACATCAAAATTGCCAAAAATCAAACTAAACTCTCCCCTACCGGTAAACTGCTTGTGGTTCCACCCTTGGTAATCGCTGTAGACACACATTCTGGGGTACCATTGAGAAATGGTGAAGATGTGGTTTCCGTCTTTGGGGAAATATTCGTAACCGCCTCTACCCCCAATTTTCATGCGCTCCGGTATTTTGTAGTTCCACTTCACTTTGAACACATATTTCTGTTTGCTGTTAAGTGGCTTGGACAAATCCACGCGCATCATGGTCTGGTTGATGGTATAGGGCAAGGCGTTACCCGATGCATCCGTAACACTCAAAATATTCACGCCGTAGCCCGCCAAACGCGTTTTCACATCCAACCCGTCAATTTGTGAGGGGGTTAAGGGCAAACTCTTTCCGCTTTCGTTGAAATTGTTATTTTCCCCGTTAGGGTTGTGCTCATTTTCATCAAGCTGCAGCCACAAATACGTGAGGGCATCCGGCGAATTGTTGAAATAGGTGATGGTTTCCTCGCCGTGCAGGTACTGCTTTTTCTCGTCCAATGTTGCCTGAATCTGATAATCCGCACGCTGCTGCCAATATTGATGTCCAGGTGCCCCAGAAGCCGTGCGATACGTATTGGCATCGGGCAAAATGGTACCCAATTGTTCAAATTTATTGCCGTGGTTAGACGTTGGGTTGTTCTGAAGATTCTGGGCGATGCTGGGTGCAATGGCTGACACCATGAGGGCTGTTGCAGCCAATAAAAATTTCATTTGGATCGATGTGCGGATGTTCATGACAAGGGTCAAAGTCAACAAAAATAAGGAAATCCCCCGACATGCCCGCACCAGTAGCGCAGGTCAACATCATTCGTTAGGAACACAAGAAACTAGTGTAAAGGTAGGCGGTTGATCAGCATCCAGAGCGACACCAACAACACGGGGGTTGCCAACAGGGCGATGCGTTTGGGCTGTTCGATGTGCAAGTATCGATCCATGAACGTGGTTATCGAAAGGACCGCCAAAATGATGAGAACCTGTCCTAGTTCCAACCCAACATGGAAGGAGAATAACGGAAATGCGATGGACGTTTCACTGCCCAGCATCGACCGCAAAAAATTAGAAAAGCCAAGTCCGTGTATCAGGCCAAAAACCAACACCGTGGGCAAAATGGATGATTGGGTCAAAACCTGCTTGCCGCGATTGACTAAAGGCCAAAGGTGCTGAACACAAGAGAATGCGATGGTTGCGGGGATCATCGCCTCAATCAACGACGATGGCAATCGCACAAACCCCAACACACTCAATGCCAACGAGATTGCATGTCCGATGGTAAACGCCGACACCAACCAAATCCAGCGCTTATCGCTCAGGGTATACACACAACACAGCGCCAAAAGAAAGAGCATGTGATCGTAACCTTGCCAATCGAGGATGTGCGAATAACCCATTTCCATCCAAAATGAAAAATCTTCCATGCGTTGAGTACCTTTGAGACGTGCAAAGAACGCAAAAGTTTGGGTTGAATCGGAAAAATGTTGGATTAATGTCCACATCGAATGCACGCGGAAACCGATGGCTTTTGGGGAATCCAACGCGTGTTTTGTTGCACAGTTTGCTGGCCCTATTTTTCGTATTGATTACAGCGATGCACCCCTATTATGTGGGCGTGACGGAAGTAAACATCGACCCCAAAGCTAAGCACATTGGCGTGAGTTGTAAATTGTTTGTAGACGATGTACAGGATGTAATTTTTCACCAAACCGGACAAAAGATCAATTTAACGGTGAAATCACCCCAAAACTTGGCCTTGCTGAAGAACTACTTGATGTCCCATGTTAAAGTTAAATGGGGAAATACCTATTTGCCCTTGCTGATGTTGGGATACGACATTGAAGAAGAGGGCGTTTGGTGTTATTTGGAAACAACATTCAAGGGCAGGTCACAATCCTTAACCATTTGTAACCGTGCATTGTATGAAACCGTGGAAACTCAGACTCATTTTTTGCATGTCAACTACGGCACGGTAAAGCAGCATTGGAAAATCACGAATCCGGAGGCGTGTCGCACTTTTAAGCTACGATGACAAAACACAATCCTTTGTCTTTGTTGTGATTCGGGTGATGAACAACTTGGGGATAGGTCACAACTTTGTCACAAACCTCGAAAATTAAACAAGAATCGACTTTAGAGACAACGTTTTGTGGAACTTTTTGGTCAATTTTTTTGAAATAGCAATTTACTATGAAAAAACTCATACAATTTTTGGCGTTGGTTTTGATCGGAACAATCTCGATTTCAGCCAATGCGCAAACCAAAGTTCGATTGGCCACAGGCGTGAGCAGTCAGTGTTTGAAAGGATCTTTTACAGCTGAGGGAACATTGTTGAATGACTCCTGTGCACAATTCAAATGGTTTATTACTGGGAATGGTTCAACAACCTATGCCTATGGACCCAAGACAACTTATAATTTTCCTGCTGCGGGAACCTACACCATCTGTGGTAAATTATACAACACTTGCACCAAATTTGACACAACCATTTGTAAAACCATTACTGTAGTGAGTTGCGATTGCAAGCTGACGACAGAGTTCAGTTTCACAAATGATTGCAAGAAGGTGAAATTCAAAGCTTCTTCCAACCAAACTGGCACCAAGTATACTTGGAACTTTGGCGATAAAACAACCGGCACTGGCATTGATCCAGTAAAGAGTTATTTGTCGGAAGGCGTTTACAAAGTTTGCGTTACTGCCACTTGGACTGATTCAACAGGTAAAACTTGTACAGCCACTTTCTGCAAAGAAATCAAAGTAAGCTGTGGCAAGCCATGTGAATTGAAAGGTGAATTTAGCTTCGTAAATACAGGTGGAAAGTTCCGATTCAAAGCGAGCAGCAACACAGGACATACGTACTCATGGGATTTCGGCGATGGCAAAACTGGCAAGGGCATCGATCCTTACCATGAATATGCCAAAGCAGGTACTTACACAGTTTGTTTGACCATCACCGACAAAACCGGCAAGTGCAAAATCAAGATTTGCAAAACTGTGACGGTTGGTAACCCTTGCGGCATCATCGGCGGGATGACTTGGAAGAAAACGAACGATACCACTTGGAAGTTTTTCGCTACATCCAACACAGGCAGTGGAACTACGTACTATTGGAACTGGGGCGATGGCACCACTTCAACAGGAAAGAATGCCGTGCATATTTACAAGAAATCAGGCACTTATGAAGTGTGTTTGAAGATTTACGATACCAAAAAGAAGTGTTTTGTCTATATCTGCAGAAAGATTGTTGTTACAATTGGTTCGGGCACTGTTACCAAATGCAATTGGGCGGCCCATGGTGCTAACTTATCGTACAGCAACAAAACGGGTTGTAATACCTATGTATTCGAAGGCAAAAACTTGAACTTGAATGGCGGAAACTGCATCAAATACACCATCGTTATCGGTAATAGTGGAGCATCCAAAACTTACAATTCTAGAGTAGCCACGCATACATTTACTGCCAATGGCACTTATAATGTGTGTATCAAGTATTACGATTCTTGCAAAGGTTGTGACACTTTGATTTGCGCATCCGTGAAGGTAGACTGTTGCAAGGCCAAGGCCGGCTTCCATGTGGATAGTGTTTCTGCCAACGGAAAAATGTATGTGAAGAATACAAGCACAGGTGCCCATGCCTATTCATGGAACTTTGGAGATAGCACAAGTAGCAACGACAAAACCCCATTGCACCAGTTTGCTTCTTCAGGAACCTATGTGGTTTGCTTAACCGCATATGATACTGTTAGTAATTGCTCAAATGTGTATTGCTACACTGTGAAAGTATTGAAGACCCGCGGAAAAACATCGATTCAAGGATTGCAAGGCAGCGCTTACCCCAACCCGTCAGACCAAGGTTTCTATTTAGACTTGACTGGTGGTACCGAGTATACGGTTTACAACACCACTGGACAGGTAGTTACAAATGGCAAAGGCGACAAACTCACTTATGTTGAGACTGCTAACTGGAGCGAAGGAAACTACCGCGTGGTATTGAAAAACGCGAATGGCACACAGACCATTTCAATGGTCATCGCTCATTAATTAAACACTTTTTCTAAGCCCCTGAATGTTGTGAAAACACAAATTTTCAGGGGCTTTGTGCTGAATCAATAGTTTCTTATTCTTAAAATTTGATCGCAAACAAGCCCAATGACTAAAAAAAACTACTCCCTCGTTACCATATTTGCAAGTTTGGCCAACATCGCCCTGGCCCAAAACCCCATCCCCAATGCGGGATTCAACAATTGGAATACCCAAACCTATGAGGTACCCAACCAATGGATGATGATTGGTATTACATCGAAAGACATTTCCAAAACCTTAGGTAACGTGGCTGGGTTTCGATTGAGCAATGACATCACATCCAAAACCGTGAGTTTTGCAATGAATGTGGGATCGAAATACCCTGACCCTCTAACGGGTGGATTTAGTATTTCTGGCACACCCACCAGCATCAAAATCAACTACAACAGTGAGAAATTGGGCAACGATACTGCGATGGTTATTGTGGGCTTCACAAAAGGAACCGATCCTATTCCCATGGTGTTGCAAGAGTTTTACCTGTTGCCTGATGGCTCTGGTGCAGGAGAAAATAGCATTACTGTCCCACTGACCTACTCTCACCCAACGGCGGGTTTGGCGGCAGATTCTGGATTCGTTTACATTTCCACTAGTTTGAGGCGCCTCGCGCCCAACAGTAACGGTAGCATTTCCATTTACGACATTTCTTTTCCTGGCGGACAAACATCATCGAATGGAAACTTGAACATCGAATCATGGGGCAATTTGTTGGTGCGCAAACCCAATCAATGGCTGACATCCTTGGATGCATACGAAGAAAAAGTGGGCAAAATGAATGGCTTGCAAGAGTACATTTTAAGTTCCACCGATGCGCGTTCGGGGTTTGCCGCTTTGTTGAAGCAAAGAACCATTAACACCGCCACGGGTACAGAGATTATCCCTTCTTGGATGGTTACGCACGACACCAACTTAAGTGTTGCAGACATGGTTACGCCATCATTTGCCGTAAATCAGCGCTACAATAGCATCAGGGGCTATTGGAAAGGGGCGCTCACTGGGGGCGATAGAGCCACTGTAATGGTAAATTTCTTTCATGCCGACACATTGGTTGGTTCCGGGATGTTTTCGCAAGACTCAAAAACAACCGTTCCGGGCAATTACATGTTGTTCGCAGAGAACATCGTTTGGGATTCTCGCTTCACCCTTACCCCCACCAAAGCCACTGTGGGCGTTTTCTTGACGGATTCTACCTTCCAAAACGCCAGCAATCCCAGCAGCCAAATTTACCTGGAAGACTTATGGTTAGACCAATATTTCGCTGGCACAAAACACATCGCTCAACCCAAAAAATCGACGGTAAACTGCTACCCTAACCCTACTAAAGGCACAGCGACAATCACTGCGGAAGACAACATTGAACGCGTAGTTGTATTCAATACTGCTGGACAATTGGTTTTTACAGAGTCGTTGACCGGAAAAAGCAGAGAAATCAACTTGAACTTCAGTCAGTTTGCACAGCAAAAGCAAGCAGGATTAATGGTGTATTTTGTGCGCATTGAAACCCAAAGCGGCATGAGTACGGCAACGGTGGTTGTAGAGCCTTAGTTTGTAGAGCCTTAATCTTGTGATCGCAACAAGTATAACGCTTGTCGCAAAGCATCCAATTTCACCGAGAACGACTCAATATCTTGTCGCTCCGCCTTGCTATACTTCCTACTCTCCAAATCTTCTTTGCTACAGCTTAAGAACAATGAGGATTTCATCAAATCTTCGGAGGAAATTTTGCGCGACACCCAAAGGAGAATCATGGACAAGTGAATGCCACCAAAAATACTTTGGAGTAATTCAACGGTATATTTTTGATATTGATTGTAATCGCGGGTGAATTCCAAAAAGCGATTCACAATTTCACCTGGAACAAAATCTATGTCTTGTTCACGCATCTCTTGAATACTTTGACAGGTATTTTCTGCCAAGGTTACCCAATCGTCTTTCAGCAACTTCACCAACGGCGCAATACTTTCATACTGAAGCGCGGCAATTTCATCGTCGTCCGACAAGCGATAAGCCCCATCCCACTGCAAATCGTCTTCAACGAAAAGGGCAAATTGGGGATTTTCCTCTTCACAAAACGTGCTCAGCAGACAATAAACCAAACTTTCTCGGAGATCGGCTTGCGGGGGTAACGCGTTCAAGTCATCTGCCAGCAATTGAGCGATGGCGGTAGGCCAAGGCTTGTATTCTCCTTGAAGGTGCGTCTTTAGTGATGCCCCTTGGGCATTAACCACAACAGCGTAATCGCTGCGCAGTGCGCTGACTTTGATTGAAAATGGACCGTAGGCGCTTTTCATGGGCAATTACGCTCCGATGTGCTTCAAATGAAGCAAATGAGAGTAAATGGCGCTGAGCATGGTGGGGAATTCTTTGTAAGTGATTTTAAATTCCTCGCAGGTTTCGCGCACAATCTGGTTCAACTTGGGGTAATGGATGTGTGAAATTTTTGGAAACAAATGATGTTCCACTTGAAAATTCAATCCGCCCAACATCCAGCCCAAAAATTTGCTCTTTGTTCCAAAATTGGCCGTTGTTTGAATCTGGTGGGTAGCCCAATCAGCCTCTACAGAAGTAATTGGAGAGGTTTTCGCTACGAAAGTAACATCCTCAATCACGTGTGCTAATTGGAAAACCACAGCAATCACAAAACCCGTTGTCATGCTCACCACGGTATAACCTACCAACGTGGGCGTCAATCCTACGTAATACATGGGGAAACCAATAAATAAAGCAATGTATCCCAATTTGGTCACCCAAAATGTCAAGTGATCCACGACGGTGAATTTCACCTTCATGTCACGATCCCCTACTTTACCAGTAAAGTACTTTACAAAGTCCTGGTAGAAAATCCACATCAAATAGGTCACACAATACAACAACAATCCGTAAATATGCTGAAAGCGGTGGAACCAATATTTGGGTTGGAAATTATTCACCCGCATGTAAGGACTGATGTCGATGTCTTCATCGGCCCCTTCAATGTTGGTGAATGAGTGGTGAGCCACGTTGTGTTTCTGATTCCAGAAAAACGCATTACCACCCATCAAATTGAGGCTGTGCGCCATTATTTTGTTTACCCATGGCTTGCTTGAATAACTGCCATGTGCCCCGTCGTGCATCACGTTAAAACCGATGGTAGCGAAGTTTATCCCCAACAGAGCACACAATCCCAGCGCAATGGCGGTTGTTGGCGTATAGAAAACCAACGTAACATACAAAGCGACAAGGGTCAGGCCCAAAATGATGGTTTTACTGTATAGTTTCCAATTGCCTGAGGACTTAATATTATTGTCTTTGAAGTATGCGTCAATTCTTGCACGCAACATAGAAAAAAATTGGGCATTTCTACCTTCGAAACGGATCTGATTCATGAGTATTCACAAATATAACAACTGAACAAATAGTTTAGATTTTAGAAATCACGAAAAGCGGCAAGGTTTTCAACGCTTTGCCCACTTTCACCTTTACATAGTAACAACCGGCGGGCACATTTTCCAGCGACATCATCACTTCAAAACCCTTGTTAGGCAACAAGTTCGCGGCTTCTAACCGATGCTCTTTCACCACCCTTCCCAAGGGATCTACCAAAGAAATCACACCCCCTGGCCATGCACTATTTTGTGTAACATTTTTTTCTTGAAAGTCGTAAATTCCCACAATTTTCACCTGATTTTGGGCAGGATTCGGGTATACATTAGCCTTGATGCTGGCATTTTTGTTGATAGCTTCGGCATTTAAAATATCGCCTTTCCTCACGATATGGGCGGTATAAATCCCGTTACCATGGGTAGCCAGTGCCACTGTACCATCGCTTGCCCTTACATCGAACATATCACAGACCATGTTTCCAATTTCTCCGCTGGCTTGCTGTACCCATTTGGTATTCAATCCCTGCAAGGTATCGGTTGCAAAGAAACCTGCACTGGTGGCCGCCAAATACACCGTACCATCGTCTACGGGCAAAATCGAAATCCATCGAACCGAAGGACCATCGCCCAAACCCGTGCCAAACTGCTCCAAATTCCCAGCTGCTTTGGCCCAGGTTTTACCGCCATCTTCTGACGAGAACACGCTGTACACATTGTAGTTACTGAACGAAACCATCAGTTTATCGGCATTCCTCGGATCCACCGCCACACAACTGATGTAGGCAGAGGGAAATATACTCGCGGTAATGTCTTTTGGTTTCAAATTCACACTCAAATGGGCGCTGTCTACGCGGTACAAACGCTTCAAAGTGGTTCCATAATACAACCGATGGGCAGGTTTAACACTCACACCCAAGGCAGACACAAATTCATTGCGAATCACAACCGAATCAGTCCCCCTTACCCACCCTTGGGTGATACTGTCGTTGTTATTGATCAACGGAATGCTCCTGAGTTGATTGTTCCGCCACAAGTATTTTCCACCCGCCAAATAGATCACATTGTTATCGACCGGATCCAACACATACGGATTGATAAACAAATACTTAGACCCGCCCACTGGATCAATTCTTGCGTAGGCCGTACGATTTCCGTTGGCATCTACCGTGGCCTTGATCATCTTGCCTAGCTGTTTGGAGAAATAGAACAGTTTGGCCCCATCTTCTATCGCACAATAAGACCCATCGCCAAAATAAGGGTCGGTCCATCGGGCATTCGACGCTCCAGAAACGGTCATTAACTGATTGTTATCCTGGGCACCAGCCACCAAAATGGGACTTTCAGGGGTTGCATGATCCAATGCCACCGTGTAAAACTGCGTGGTGAGGTAGCCATTGTTCAACGATTCCCAAACAAAGGGCACGGCATTGATGTTGGTTGAGCGAAACACCCCTCCATCGTTGGCATTGATGAACTTACGACCATCGTTGGGATAAAACACCAAGTTGTGCTGATCTGGGTGATGGTTGGGATATACCCCCACATCGGGCCATTGGGCGTTGAGTTTATACCCGCCAATCTTTTGGGTATGTGTGGAGTCTGAAAATGCCGAAGTTGAACTGTACAAATTCGTCCCACCGATGAAGACCTGTTTTGAATCGCCCGGACGTACTTTCACCAGCATATCGTAGCTTCCTTGCACATTCCATCGATCAAAGGCCGAGCCACTGGGCAAATTGGCAGAAAGGTCTTCCCAAACCCCCGAATCCCCGCTGCCATCGCCCCCCAAATAGGTATAGCGATACAGGGCGTTCCACTCTACTTCGCCCCGGAAATTGGCCAATGATTTGCCAAATTTGTCGGTATTGAGCAGAAAATACACCACATTTTCATTGTTGGGATCGATGCCAATCACGATGCGTTTATACGTTGCACCCAAAAATGGCGGATTGATGTTCACCAGCGCACCGTCGTTATCGCCGCGAAACATGCCTTTCTTTTGTCCTTCCGAACTCGAAGTAGCATACACCACGCCCTTAGAACTCACCGCCACATCGGTAAAATACCCGCCAGGAAGAAGGTTGGTCCAGGTTTTACCCCCATTGAAACTGCGCTGTACTTGATTGTACGTGGCAGCATACAACTCTTGCAAGGTATCGTGGGCCGAAGCATCCATGGCGATGTTCCACACCAATTGCCAACCGGTGGAAAACGAATTGGGGTTACCGGCAGCGGTACTGCTGATGGGCGACCAACTTTTTCCAGAATCTTCCGACACGAACAACCCGTCACCCAAATAATATGCGCCACGGGCACCCGCACTTTGTCCGTAAGCCTCACCCGTACCCATGTACCAAATGTGTTGATGATTGGGTCTAACATCTTGCACCAAACAGGTTGCCGAACGCAGTTCATTGGTTTTTTGCACGGCATTCCACGATTTCCCGCCATTGGTGGTAAGCCACATTCCGCCAGAGACAGAACCGGCCAAAATTCTTTGGGTATCGGCCACATCTATGCCAATGGCACGGGTTCTACCCCCAATGAAATAGGGACCGCGATGCTGCCATCCACTGGAGGTGCGCGCGATGGGGTTTACATCGGTACTCTTGGGCAGGGTAGCCACGAAATTGATTTCTCTTGCCCGAATATCGAGGGGGATCTGACCCGTTTCTGGATCCGCCAAGCGCTTTTGTTCCCATTGCCAGCGAGCGGTAGCCCCATGTTCCATGGCTGATTGCTGAGATTTCAGGGCGATACCCGATCCCACTGTAAATAGACTAAGCAAAGCAGTCCGACGTAAAAGTTGTACTATCATCCTTTACGAATTTACAGCCCACTAATGAAAATGTTGTTACTTTGTTCCCATGAATCGCGGCAGTTTGGGATGGATTTTGGGCATTTCTGCCATTTTCACCTGGGGGTTTATGGGTAAGCCCAACAAACCTGTGGCTTTTCAGGTGGACGGTAGTCTCGACACACTGATTAGCAAAAATTTTGTCATGGGCAAATTCATGGCAAACACGCATTTCAGATTTTCGGCAGTGCCCCCCATGATTTGCAGCAAACCCATGTATTTACAAAAAGAGGTAATTGAATCGTTTCAGCGCATGCGGAGGTCGGCCATGACAGCCGGCGTTGACTTAAAGATCATTTCTGGAACGCGCAATTTTTGGGAGCAAAAGGCCATCTGGGAACGCAAATGGTCGGCCAACGTAAGTCGTTTTGGAACGGGCGCAGCCAATGCCAAGCAGATATTGTTGTACAGTAGCATGCCGGGGAGCAGCAGGCATCATTGGGGTACGGATATCGACATCAATTCTCTGGAGCCCGCTTATTTCAGAACGGGCCGGGGATTGACAGAACTGAGTTGGCTCAGAAAACACGCCAAGGAATATGGATTTTGCGAGGTTTATTCACCACGGTCTACGGGGCGTTTAACGGGCTATGAACCTGAGGCTTGGCATTGGTCATACCTGCCATTGGCCAGCCAGTATTTGTCGTTTTACAGCAAAAACATTTCAGCAACAGATTTTTCAGGATTTTACGGTAGCGGACTGTCATCGGAAATCCGAATCATTGAAGATTACGTGAAGGGTATTTCCACGCAATAAGGTCAGTTTACTAGAATCGATCGTTACGTCCCCCGAATGGTGACAATCCCCTTTTACGCATGGGTTGCTTTTTCAACCTGTTTTGCGCAACTACGAAATAGCCAAAGAGGACGCCAGAGATGTCGGCAAAAAAATCTGCGAGTTCCGCAGAACGGTGAAACGGTAAGATGTGTTGAAGAAATTCAATCCCTGCTCCAACGACTGTAGCGGCCAACACAAAATAAACGACCGATTTGTGGAACTGTTTAGATTCCGTGCTCCAGATAAGAAACAGGATAAAATACAATCCTGCATGGACCCATTTATCGAATCCGAAGGAGATTGTCCACCCCAGTTTTTTGCTTACTGCGAGTGAGGGAGAAAGACATAAAACAAAAATCAGTACAAGAAAACCTATGGTTTTCTTGTACTGATTGACAAATTTCAATAATTGCATTGGAAATTACCCCACCATGGCAGTGTAATCGGCGTGACTCATCAAGCCGTCTACTTCTGAAGGTTTACTCATTTTTACTTTCACCATCCAACCATCACCATAAGGATCGCCGTTTACAGACTCAGGGGCTGAATCCAAACCGCTGTTAACCTCAATCACTTCACCGCTCACAGGCATGTACAAATCGCTCACTGTTTTCACAGCTTCTACGGTTCCAAATACCTCATGGGCCGACAATGTATCCCCTTGAGAAGAAATGTCAACAAATACGATGTCGCCCAATTCACTTTGAGCGAAGTCGGTGATTCCAATTGTGGCTAAATCGCCATCCACCATAACCCATTCATGGTCTTTGGTGTACTTTAAATTATCTGGGAAGTTCATAGTGTGCTAGTTTTGTTTTTGGCTCCAAATGATTTGAAGCAAAGTGGATACTTTCTTTTTCAATTCTTTCCGATTTACGATAAAATCCAAGAAGCCATGCTCTACCAAAAATTCTGAGCTTTGGAATCCTTTGGGCAAATCGCGACCGATGGTTTCTCTGATAACGCGTGGACCGGCAAAGCCTATCAGGGCTTCGGGTTCAGCGATATTGACATCGCCCAGCATCGCAAACGAGGCGGTTACACCCCCTGTGGTTGGGTTGGTCAACAAAGAGATATAAGGAATGCCTGCGCGGTCTAAGAGGGCTAATTTTGCACTTGTTTTGGCCATCTGCATCAATGAAAAGGCGGCTTCCATCATACGTGCTCCCCCCGATTTAGAGATCATCATGAACGGGCTACGGGTGGCCAATGAATAGTCGATGGCTCGGGCAATCTTCTCTCCCACCACACTACCCATAGATCCGCCAATAAAATTAAAATCCATGCAGGCAACCATGAGCGGCTGACCGTTGATTTTTCCATGGGCGGTTCGTACGGCATCTTTCAAACCGGTTTTACGTTGAGCAACAACCACCCGATCTGTGTATGGCGCCGAATCTGTAAACTTCAAGGGGTCACCGCTGCTGAGGTTTGCATTGATTTCGGTGAACTCGTTGTCATCGAAAAGAATATCGAAATACTCCATCGAACCCACACGCTCGTGGTAGCCACAGGCCCCGCAAACGTAATGGTTCACAATCCAATCTTTGGTTGGCGCCACTTCTTTGCAGCGCTTGCATTTTTCCCAAAGACCATCGGGCGTGGGCTTTTTATCCTTGGTTTTGGTAAGGATACCGCTCCACGTACGCTGATACCATTTTGGACCGTTGCCGGCGAGATCGTCGTCGTCTTCGAAATCGAGATTCATGGAAGCAAGTTAAGCCAAAGTGATGCTGCTATCCAAATACACATCTTGAACAGTATTCAACAATTGGATACCTTCATTCATGGGTTTTTGGAATGCTTTGCGACCCAAGATCAAACCAGATCCACCGGCACGTTTGTTTACAACGGCTGTGAATACAGCTTCTTCCATATCGCCTTGTCCTTTCGATTCTCCACCTGAGTTAATCAAACCGGCTCTGCCCATGTAGCAATTGGCCAATTGGTAACGGGTAAGGTCGATGGGGTGATCAGACGACAATTCAGAATATACTTTTGGATGGGTTTTGCCATGTTTAGTGGCATTGTAACCGCCATTGTTCACGGGCAACTTTTGCTTGATGATATCGGCTTGGATGGTCACACCCAAATGATTGGCTTGTCCGCTCAAATCGGCACTGGCATGGTAATCAACACCATCCACTTTGAAACCGTTGTTACGGGTGTAGCACCACAAAATGGTGGCCATTCCCAACTCGTGGGCACGCTCGAAAGCCTGGGCTACTTCGATGATTTGGCGACCGCTTTCGGGACTTCCGAAATAGATGGTAGCACCTACGGCGGTAGCGCCCATGTTCCAAGCATCCTCTACAGAACCGAACATGATTTGGTCGAATTTGTTGGGGTAGCTCAAAAATTCATTGTGGTTGATTTTCACGATGAAAGGAATTCTGTGGGCGTATTTGCGGGCATGCATTGCCAACACACCATAGGTAGAAGCAACGGCATTGCAACCACCTTCGATGGCCAACTTGATGATGTTTTCTGAATCGAAATAGATGGGGTTTGGAGCGAAAGAGGCGCCTGCACTGTGCTCAATACCTTGGTCTACGGGCAAAATGCTCAAATATCCGGTGTTTGCCATACGACCATTGCCGTACAACTGTTGCAAACTCTTCAACACCTGTGGGTTGCGGTTTGATTGTGCAAAAATGCGGTCTACGAAGTCAGCACCAGGTGCATGTATCATAGACTGATCGATGGTTTTACAGTTGTGATTCAACAAGAATTCTGCTTGAGAACCGAGCAAGGATTGAATTTGAGATTGAGCCATTGCGTATCTTTTTGTATTAAGTTTGATGCAAATTTAACCTTTTTTCCCATGATACAGGTAACCCCCATCACAAACCCCCAAGATATGGCCAAAGCTTTTGATATTCGCCGGATTGTCTTTGTGATTGAGCAGGACTGTCCGCCCGACGAAGAATACGATGAGCACGAGGGCAGCAGTCAGCATTTCTTGTGCACCAACCAGGGATTGGCGGTGGGCACTTGTCGGTTTCGGACCACCGATTATGGCATCAAACTGGAGCGTTTTGCGGTACTGAAAGAGCACCGCGGCAGCGGTGCGGGCGCGGCCCTACTCAACCATTGTTTGGATACACTTACGCCCGAATTCAATTTCTCTCGCGGCCAAATCTACCTTCACGCACAAGAACATGCCCTAGGATTTTATGAAAAGCACGGTTTCGTGGCCCAGGGCGAACGTTTTTTTGAGGCGGGCATCCCCCACTTCAAAATGACCTACCCATCCGCTTAACATACCTCAAAGGTGGGTGATGCCCCGTAAAAAACCAAGCAAATCAGCGGTATTGCGTTTGAGATTGTGATATTGTTCCACATAGGTGCGGGCTTCTATGGTTAATTGCTGAGCCACTGCGGGATTTCCCATCAAATATGCGATGGCTTGGGCGAATTGGGCGGGTTCATCGGCGAGCATAAGTTCACGGGCATGGGTAACAGCCATTCCTTGGGCTCCCACGGAGGTAGACACTACAGGAACGCCGAGGGCCATGGCCTCCAGGGTTTTGATGCGAATGCCAGAACCCGCTTGAATGGGCACGACCATGATGCCGTGTTGGTGCATATAATCTTCGGCATCGGGCACTTCTCCATGGTTGACAATACCGGTTTGGAAGAATCGGGGGTCGGTTTTCGACAAACCTTTCCCGGCCAAATGAAACTGTGCTTGGGGATATTTCACCAGCAGCAGGGGCCATACTTTTTGTAGAAACCAGAGGACGCCCTGTTCATTGGCTTGCCATTCCATGGAGCCGATGTGAAAGAGCGACAGGGGGTTGTGTACGAAAGCGAAGGGCCTTTCTATGGCGATACCGGGTTGATAGGTATGCAATTGAATTTTGCGGGAGGTCTGAACAGTCGAAAGTGCCGGCTGGGCGGTCAAATATTGTTCTATGGCCAGGGCATCTGTTTTTACGATGGGCACGATGGCGGAGAACTGCAACCAAGCGCGGTGTTCGAATTGTTGCAATCGGTTAGCTTGGAGTTTGAGGTACCATTTCTTTAAGGGGTTGGCAGTGGCGGTAGCCAGGCGCGCCCAAATTTGGTATTCCAAATTGTGGGCGCGGTACGCCGCGGGCGTACTGTACCTGCGGGCGGAAACCGCCCGCAGGTACACTGGCACCGAATACAATCCCTCAACCAAAATGGCATCAAACCCCTCAGATTCCATCAATTCACCCAAAGCAATCGCCGCCTTGGGATCATCGTATCGCTCCATGTGGTAACTCCCACCAAAAATCAAATTCCAAAAGGCCCTACCCGCCTTTATCCCCGCATCCAACGGATGTAAATACACCTTACAAAACCCAAAATACTTTTCAATGATGGCGTTTTCCGCAAAGTGTTTTTTTGTATTGAATGTAAAAAAATGGACCTCAGCCCCGTTTTCTGACAACGACCTCAGCATCCCATGAGTGGCAATCGCACCACCATCATGCAAAGGCCAAGGCACCCGGTTACCAATCACCAACAATTTCATCAGGTTGCAGAATTATCCGATTTTTTCCTCCTCAACAACCACCGAGACCTCCACCCCTTGAACGCATTCATCATCGGATTGCTGCCCTGAAAACTCTTGTCAATACTCGCCCGGTATGTGATCACCAACCCAATCGGCAACAACAACATCGAACTCATCCAACTCCCTATCCAAACCGGCACGATGCCCTCTTTCCCCATTTTCTCTCCCGTCAAATTCACCGCGTAAAACAACACAAACAATATCACCGAAATCACCAGTGGCATCCCAATCCCGCCTTTTCGAATGATCGCCCCCAACGGCGCCGAAATCAAAAACAACAAAATCACCAAAATTGAAAAAGCAAACTTCTTGTGCAATTCGCTCCGGTATAAATCCACATCCGTCTCTTCAAAATCCAAACTGGTAAACAAGCCCTCTTCTGTGCCCTTCACAGATCTGGCATGATTCAACGCCGCTGCAACAATGGTGGCGCGCTGGGCCTGCGGAAAATTCTTGATAATCTGCGTTTCCTTCAAACCCTCAAACACCGCCGCATTCCTGCGATATTGTTGCAAACCCGTATCCTGTGTCATCACCCCTGGTGCGTGAATGTATTTTCCCAAATACTTGGAATTGTCGTCGCGCAATGAAGCACATTTCAAATGAAACGTATCGATGACCTTTAACAGTTGCGACACGTTTTGCAAACGATAGTCAGAGGCAATCAAATCCCTGTCCGAGAAGGTAAAATCCAAGCTCGACAAATCAATTTGCATCCGCTGTTTCTCAAAATACATCTGATTGAAAGGATGGGTTTTGCGATATTCCGGCGCATTGGTCATCTCCTCGTACCGCACCCCATTGTGCAAGGTGAAATTCAACACCGTTTGATCCGGACTCAAGATCATGGTTCCCCACTCCGCCCGCAACACATTCAAGCGCTTGCTGTCGTCCTTTTTGTACTCATATATCAATACATCCCTTACGGTTTGATTGTCAGCTTCTTTCTTTCCAACCCTAATGGCAAACCCCTCAATGTTGTGATAAAACACGCCCTCCGCCAAATTGAAGGTGGGCTTTTTCTGTCGCACATCAATCATCAACCCCGCCTGCTCTAGCTTGGCTTTGGGAATCACATAATTCAAAAACAAGAAGTTCATCACCGCCAAGCAACACATCAAAATAAAGATGGGCCGCAGCGCCCGCAACAGCGAAATTCCGTTGCTCTTCATCGCCACCAACTCAAAACTCTCACTCAAATTCCCGAAGGTCATCAGTCCGGCAACCATGATGGTTAGCGGCATCGCCATCGGCACCAAATCGGCCAGCGAATAAAATATCAGCTGGGCCAAAATGTCGTTTGAAATGCCCTTCCCCACCAACTCATCGATGTATTTCCACAGAAATTGCATCAAAAACAGGAACATGCTGAGGAAGAACGTCACCGCAAACGGTCCCACGTAAGACCGCAACAGCAGGATGTCTACCTTCTTCAACTTCAGAAAATTCCCCTTCATTTTGCGACCCCAAAGATAGTAAAACTATCCTAGGGCAATCGCACGAACCCCGAGGGATTCACGCCCGTGCTCAACAGTACTTTTTTCGACGGATCATCCAATGGATATCGCAATACAGAACCATTGCTCACATAGTCCTTGGCATCTGCACAATACAATACATTGGCTTTCGGGTCGTAGTAATAGCCGTAGAGTTGCTTGAAAGCCGGATCCAGCAGCACCGACATGTTGGCCTCAGATTGCGCGTCGGCCTTGAAATTCCATATTTTGTTGCTGCGCGACACAAACAATGTACCCCCATTGCGGGAGGTTTGAATGCTTCCAACATCGCCTTTCATCTCCCATCGCGACACCTGAATTGTGTTAATTTGTCCCATCGCAAATGCCGTTAAACTGGCTTTTCCGTTGTGGGAGCAGCCTACCCAAAGCTGCATTGCGGCATCCACGGCCAATTGCAGCGCACCCGAATCCACTGGCAGTGTCTGGGCCACCACATGGGTACTGGGATCCACCAACAACACTTCGCCTTTGTATGCAGCCACCGCAACGTATCCTCCCCACCAAACCATGGTTTCTGTCCATCCGGGCATGGCAATCTCCTTCAGCGTTTTTAGGTTGGCCGTATCCAGCACACTAATTTTGTTGGCATACAAATCACTCACCCAGAGTTTATCGCCCACCAACAACAGGTTCCGGGGCGATTTTAAACCCGTATTCGACTTGGTCTGCTTCAACGACTTGGGATCGAGTCCTAGCACTTTGCCGCTGTTATTGACGCTCAAAAACAAGTTATTACCCGCAACAATGCCGCTTTGCAACACATCACCCACGGGCTTGTTGTTGACCGATTCATAAGCATTGTTCCAAATTCGTGTACCGGCCGTATCTGTTGAGATGATATCGAGTTTGGCATTTCCCCACATGAAATTCCCTTCACAAAGTACAGCCACTCGCTCATCACCCATCGGGGCAACCAAAGGCGGTTCTATTGTTTGGTCTTCGCAGCCATTCAAAACGATGAGAAGGGGCATTAAGACCACCAGCAAAAACGCAGATCGATGGTTTTGTGTTATCCGAAAGAGCGGCATCTGACTGATGAGTGAGTGGTTTAGAAATTTCATGTGGATATGCTCGTTGTTTTTACCGTTTTATCGATCAAATTACTGTTTTACGAAGGTCGCCGTTTCTTGTCCAACAGCCGTCGTCACCCTCACTTGATAAGCCCCTTTGCTGTATTTATTTATGTTCAAGGGGGTACTGCGCGAATCACCCGATTGGATTTCGATGATTCTGCCGGTCATATCCATCACTTCTAATTTAGAGGCTTTGCTTTGTGTTTGAATTTCTATCCGATCTACGGCAGGATTGGGGAACACTTTTGCTTGCAAGGTATTCATTTTTTTCACACCCAACCAATGTCCATAGGATACCCCATCAACACAGAAAAATCCGGGGGTGTTCATGCCAAACTGACCGTTGTCGGAACTTTCCAACTCAAAGGAAATGCTATCCACAAATCCTTCAGGAAAATACGTTGGTAAATTCACGCGTTGCCAAGTATCTAATATGTAGTCCTTTGAGTTGTCGGCAAAGCGAAAATCAGCCAAAACTATGCGCTTACTTTTTACGTATAGGGTATCCACGAAAAATTTGATGTTCAACACAAAACTATCGGCGTCATTGCCAGTAGCGCCACCAAATTTCTTGGCGAAATTATCGCCATTTTTCATGGAGTTATAGGCATAGGTTGAATTGGTTACATCAATTTGATACAAACCTTCGTTTGAGGTAGAATTTTGTATAAAATAGGCCCCATTCATTCCTACGGCAAAGGCTTTACCTACATACTTACCTGCTGAATTTTTCTCTGAGCCAAAACCAGTTTTTGCACAATACAGGTGTTTCATGAAGTCTGACGCACCCAATGACCCATCTATTTGCTTGGAGATGGCCCATCCGCCCGACCAATAACCACCCCACGATGTATCGTATTGGATGGGCATTTTCAGGGAATAACCGGTTGACAGTTTGGTGAAGTTAAATGCTTTTTCGCCCTTACTACCGTTAATTACACGACCGGAATCTAGCGCTAGATCCTCAAATCCTTCGGTACGAAACTGACTTTTTGCGGCGCCAACGAATGTTAGGCCAAGGAACAAGATGATTGAGTTTTTTTTCATGATTTTATTTTTTTGGGGTTGGTTTGATGTTTAATCCAAAGGGTCAACTGCACGGATCGGCCGGGCATGGGTCTTCCGGGCATACTTTGGTAGCGGGTTCCCATAATATTTTGGCATTGCAGGCCTAAGTCTAGGGCGATGCCTTTCTGATTCAACAGGGCGATCCGACGC
Source organism: Bacteroidota bacterium (assembly GCA_016868785.1). Classification (GTDB taxonomy): domain Bacteria; phylum Bacteroidota; class Bacteroidia; order NS11-12g; family UBA955; genus UBA955. The sequence continues at coordinate 8,378 of VGFS01000026.1, read as the reverse complement.
CATTGCGCATTCCATAGGGTGTATGGAGGTAGATAGGCCAAATTATCGGTCTGAATGTAACGTAGTCCTACCCACTGGCCGTTTACCGCCAGATGGTGCTTGGGACGGTGCCAATTCAACGAAAAGTTACCATTGTATGGGGGTACGAAAATCTGTTGGTATTCGGGCGCATTTTGGAATTGTTTTACTCTGGCTCGCACGCGGTCAAGGTTGGCTTGCAGGACGAACGAAGATTGAAGCAGGGCAAATTGCGCCACGACCGAAAGTTGGGCTCCGGCGTATTTGCCACCGCCGGACAGGTTGGTGGCACGCCACACCGCTCCGGCGGGCACCCACAGGATGGGATAATCAAGTTCGCGGTAGTAGGCAGTTAGTTCAGCTTTTACTTGAACAAGTTGCCATTTGCGCCAATGGCTCGTGTTGGATTGGTAGAGGCAGCCCATTTCTGAGCCCCAGCCTCTTTCCGACTTCAGGGGGGACAATGCTGCCCCACTCACCCAGAAAAGGTCGTTGAGGGTTGGACGTCGGAACGATGTATGCACATTGGATTTCCAGGCCAGCCTACGGCTGGCCTGGAACTGGAGCGACATCCCGGCCGTGGGCATGCGCTCGTTCCATTCGTAGCGCGCATTGCCCATGGCCGACCATTTTCGGTGCGACCAATAAACGCCCAGCAAAGAGGCGGGCAATGATCTTCTCGACCAACCCAAGTAATATTCCGTATGGGCCGATTGATATTGAAAATCGGTCCCCAACAATACCCGCAAACTCCGTTTACTGTAATACAATTCATTCTGATAATGCAACGTATTCCCCCTGCTCAAACTCCCCATGGTATCATCCGGCGTACTGTAATAATCAATCTGATCCATCACCCCGCCCAACCGCTGCAACAATGAAAAACCGCTACCCATCGATACCTGATGCTCTATCAAACCACGCAAATTCAAATCCAACTGCTTCCCCAAAGGTTGCAAAGAACCCATCGCTAAGCCCAATTGCCTCGACATCCCAGCCCATTCCAACACCCCCCGCCATTGACCTCTCCCCGTTTTCATGCCCGTCACCAAGCGCATCATCTGCTGCGACCGCATGGCATTATCCATTTTTCGCCTAGGCAATTCCAAACCTAAATCCTCAAATACAAAGGCATTACGGTGATGATAACTCGCAGTACTTACAGAAAAATATTTGTCGCGACTGCTAACCTGTACATCAACAGCCAAATTTCGCTCTCCAAACGACCCTACTGTACCCAATAACTTAGATTGTGTCTCGGTGGTCTTCGGTGAAACCGCATTCAGAAAATGCAAACCATTGCGCATAAACAAGGTACCACCCATGCTGCCACTGCCCACCACGGCAGAATTGCCCCCCTCAACCAAAAACATCTCCCCACAGCCCCAACTCATTAGCGTATTAAAATCACTCATCCCCAACATGGGATTATTCACCGGCAATCCATTCCAATTGATTTGTGTCTGGTTGGCATCCGCACCCCTACGAGAAATGGTGCTGATACCCGTTACCCCATATTGCTTGAAAAACACCCCACCATCTTGCATCACTGACGTGAGCAATTGGTCGTTGTCGCCTGAGGAAAAACTCCTCACCACTCGACCAACTGTGGCAAAATCAATCCGCTGTGTACGAATGTAAACGGTATCGTATGGCTCTTCATCAGAAAACACCGCGCGCTGCAAAGTATCACCCTCTGGCGTTAAAGCGCTGAATGCGCCCAATATCGATATCCAACCCAAGACAAACATGGCATTCATGGACACGAATTCTGGAATATGGGTGAGTAAAAAAGGGAAAGCCCTCCTGTCCTCGCCGCGCCTTTATTCCCGAAAGCGTGCAATGGTGTTTCCAGGCAGGTCTTCTGACTTCTCCTTCTTGGGCGCCTTCCCGTCTTTAAACAGTGGCATTAGAGGCCCAAAAAATACATCAACCGTTTGATTGACATGGAGTTACAGCTGCGGGTACAGTCTCGGTATTTCACCGAAGTTCCCTTTTCATCGAAATGGATTTGCCATCCACCGTCGAACCTAGCAACACCGCAAAACTACAATTTTGTGTAAGAGTTCCCACCCCCAGGTGGACATTTTGTGTAAAATTATTTTTTCTTCTTCAGCTTATCGCCATCATTTAAGGTCTTCGCGATAGACATACTCGGGCCCGACACTACTTCATCGCCTACCTTCAAACCGCTCACCACTTCATAAAAATCCAAGTCTTGCACCCCTGTTTTTACTTCAACGGCTTTGGCTTTGCCACCATTGTAGAGGAAAACCCAAGTTTGCACGCCCGTTTTGGCCTCTGCAACCTTGTCTCCGTCTTTACCCACCGTAGGATTGCGCGTGGTCACTGAAGAAATGGGCACCGACACTACCCCGCTTTTCGACTTCGTTTGAATATCCACACCGGCGGTCATCCCAGGCAAAAAAGGGAATTCACCCTCTTTCATCAAATCTTGGTAACTCAATGGCACCAACCGAATCTTCACCACGAAATTGGTTACTTGATCGCTCATATTTTGGGCGGTGTTGAACACGGCAGAGTTTGCAATTTCTGTAACCACACCCTTAAATACCCGACCGTCGTATGCATCCACTTTGATATCGGCACTATCCCCGCGATGAATCCTTACGATGTCGTTTTCGTTCACATTCACCTGTACTTCCATCATTTGCATGTTGGAAATTCGCATGATCTCGGTACCCGCCATTTGCGCTGTACCCACCACACGCTCGCCTTTTTCAGAGGTTAAATGGGTCACGATGCCCGATGCCGGCGCGTAAATGCTGGTTCGGCCCAGGTTGCGCTTCCCCTCTTCCAATCGCGCGGCCACACTCTGCACATTGTATTTGCTGCCCAACACCGATTTGCCTGCTGCTTCAAAATCGGCTTTGGCTACTTCGTATTGCAACTGGGCATTTTCCCATTCTTGGTCGCTGATGACCTTCTGATCGTACAATTTGCGCTGACGTTTGAAGTTCGTATTGGCCTGATCAAAAGACGATTTCGCTTTGATACTCTGCGCTTCAGCACCGGCAAATGCCGCTTTTGCATTGTCGAGGTTGGCTTTCAACTGCGACATCGCTGTTTCGTACAATTCGGGATTGATGCGCAATAGCAGTTGTCCTTTCGTTACACTGTCCCCCTCATGCACCAACATATCAATGATCTCACCACTCACATCGGCACTGATTTTCACTTCACTTTCTGGCTGAATTTTGCCGGTAACACTCACGATTTCTGTGATGGTGCGCGATTCTACCTTGGCCGTTTCTACTTCTAAATCCTTCTTACCGCCTTTGAATACTGCGGCAAAAATGATGAGCACGACCAAAGCCGAGAGAGAAATCCAGAGTATGCGTTTTTTTGTCATGGGTTGATTCTTTGCGATGTAATTATTTATCGAGCGATGGCATTTCAGGCGCTACCGCGTTGGGATTTACGTTGGGAGAAAGATAGAATTCCAATACAATTCGGCGAAAAGCACGCTCATATTTGGCGGAGATAAAATTCTGATAGGCCGACTGTGCATTGGCATACGCCACTTGGTATTCAAAAAAAGAAGCCGCACCGGCATCCAATCGCTGTTTCACATATTGCTCATTTTGCTTTTGCAATTCGTGGCTTTCTTTGTTGGCAGCATATCGCTTTTCCGCATTTTGGTAGTTGTTGTAGGCCGACAGTACTTCATTTTGAACGGTCTGTTCGATGCGATCCAAATTCAATTTTGCGCGCATGACAGTGACATCGGCCGATTTCACTTGGTTCTGTCGCTGCATCCCCGAATAGATGGGCACATTTAAATTCACGCCAAGCGATTGACCGAAGTTATTCTTTACCTGCTCTCCGAAATCAATGGTACTCATTTGGTAATCAAATTTGGGGGCTTCCACAATTTCGTTGGTACCTTGAACCCGCCCAATGGGTGAAAAACCGGCGAGGTTAACCCCATCCACATTTTTGGCATTGTCTGAATACACAGTATTCAAATTACCACCCAAACTCAATGTGGGTAGCAAGGCGCCTTTGGCAGACCTCAAACCAAACTCTGCAGAAGCCAAACGATATTTGGCCGCTCTGTAATCGGGGCGTTTGTACAAGATCGAATCTACCAATTGCTGCGCACTGTATGGGAATGGTGCTTCTATGTTTCCCAGCGACTCTGTCACGGGCTCCAGCACTTGGTTTTGGGGCAACCGGATCAACTGTTTGAGGTTTTGCAGGGCCACATTCTTGTTGTTTTGGGCCGCGGTTAATGTCGCCAAATCATTGGCATGCTGGGCTTTCAATCCCAACAACACCCCGCGATTGCTTCCGCCTGCATCAAACAATATTTGTCCGCGCTCCAATTGCGCCTGACTCGCCGAGGCCGCGTTTTGCGCGGAATTCTCCGCTTCTTGTGATTGTAAACACTGCACATAGGCACCTGAAACTTGGAGGATAACCGATAGCTTCACCGCATCTAGATCAGCCTGCGAAGCCAACCAATTGCTTTTGGCCTGTTTGAAATTATTCTGGGTTTGTCCACCACCATAAATCAACACCGAACCTTGCAATTGAAAATTGTTCGACCCAATGGTAGACTGCACAAATTGGTTGGTAAATCGGTCGATACTACGTCCGGATTGATAAAACTGTCCGGCCGATGCACTCAAATCGGGGGCAAATCCGCTTTTGGCTTGATTCATCGACAATTCGGCTTGAGATTCCGTCAGCATGGAGAGCTGCACATCGATATTTTGCTTGAGCGCTTGCTCGATGCATTGCTCTAAATTGTAGCGCACCGATTGTCCTTGCAAGGGGGCTGAGACACCCAAAATCAGCAAACTTACAGCAATCCATTGATTCATAAATGCAAAGATAGTGATATTGATGCGGCCCTGCGGGCCGCATCGACCATTCACGGGAACGGAACGACAAACTACCAATCCCATCAGATTTAAAATAACCATGACTTTCGATACAACCATCCACCCGTTTATTTGTTTCATTTTCAACTTTAACAAAATCCAAACCAACCGAGCAACGAAAACCGCCTATTTTTGCTCTAACCACCATCGCCCCATGAAATACATCAAATACTTGTTCTTGATTCTCAGCGTTGCCCTCATTCGCGACGTGATATCCTACACCAACGGCTCTAATCCCGGCTACACTGGCGCCATCTCCGAAGGCAATTGCACCAGCTGTCACGCATCGTACAGCCTCGTATCCTCTGGAACCCAATGGAATCGCATCCGCATGAAAAGCAACATCCCCAGCACCGGCTACCTCCCCGATTCCACCTATACCATTACAATCACCTACGCGGAAACCAGTATTTCAAAATTTGGCTTTCAGTTAACCGCCCTCGATACCACCAATGCCGCTGCTGGAACTTTTTCAACGGCCGACAGCAGAACCAGTACCAGCTCCACTTCCATCGGTGGAAAAACAAGGTATTACATCGGACAGACAACCACAGGATCATCGAATGTGGGCACCGACAGCACCGCTTGGACCTTCAAATGGAAAGCCCCTGCAACCAATGTTGGCAAGGTGAAATTCTTTATTAACCTGAATTCAACCAACAGCAACGGCAGCACCAATGGCGATTACATTTATAAAAAGGACTTCACCATAACCCCCTCAACCCTGTTGCCCGTTGCATCGGCGAAAGTTGCCGACCCGGTCTCCTGCACCAACGGCACCAAGTTCGAGGGCAGCGCCACCAATTCACCCTCTTCGTTTTTGTGGGAGGAAAAACCCGCCACCGGCGCCAATACCCGCTTATCAACGGCACAAAGCCCAACCCTTACGCTCACCGCCGGCAAACACACCATTCTATTTTCTGTCACCAACGCCTACGGAAAATCAAACACCGTTACACTCAACATTATCACCTATACGTCGCCGCCAAAGGCCAGCACCACCCCAAAGGGAACCAGCACCATTTGCGGAGGGGATTCTTTGAAAGTGACAGTATCCGCCTTGAACGCCACATTGTACAAGCAAAAGTGGATTCACAACAATAGCACCAAAACCACCATCTTCTTGAAGGATACAGGCTCTTACTTCAATTTAGCCAAAAGCGTAGAAGGATGCTCTACACTTACAGACCCCATTAAAATTTTGGTCAACCCCAAACCCATTGCCAACGTAAGTTTGTATCAGCCCAAATCGGCGTATTGCGCAAATAGTATCGTTACCTGGAAAGCGGTCTTGTCTAAGGGCGATTCGGTTTCTGTAATTGGTGCGTCTGGACCTTTTTCTGGCGATACCCTCATCAAAACGACTGCCCGCAGCAGCAACCCCAAAGAGCGATTTTGGATCAAGGGCATCAATGGTTGTGTGAGCGTACCTGTATCACTCAGCTACGCGGTGGTTGATTCATCGCTTGCACCCCAACTCGTGGGCATCGATTCGCAATTAACCCAAGTGGTATTTCGTTGGAAAGCCAACCCACTGGCATTGGCTTACAGTTACAGCAAAGACTCCGGAAAAACGTGGACATTATCGGGCAACAATGGCATTGACACCTCGGTGTCTGTGGCTACCCGGTCCGATAAATCACCCGTTTCGCTGTGGGTTCGATGCACGATCAACAACGACTGTGGGATTAGTCCGGTTGGGCGATTTACTGCCACCACCAAATCATGCACACCCATTGATTATTCTCTTGCTTGGTCAAACGCCCCCTTGTGTGTAGGAAGTCAGGCCACCATGAACATTGGCAACTTGCCTGCGCGTTATCACACCTGGATAAATGGTGTGGCCAAAGGACAAACCGCAAAACTCCCAATTAATATCACCGCGTTGAACGGCAAAGTGAATGTAGCGGTATTGGATTCGGCGCAAATAGTGTGTGGCACCACCCAGAAAAGTTTGAGTTGGGTGGCTGAATCGATTCAGACAAACCAAATAAAACACAATTTGGACACCCTATCCCCCATTGTAATTTGCGGAAGCAGCGTTTGGTTTTCAAATTTTTGCGATACCAACTCGGTAAAATATGCTTGGGTCGTTCAAAATGGTAAGAAAGTCAAACAAATACAAAACCCGTTCGATGAGATAACCAATGTGCAGGTGAAGAATGGCGATACGCTGTGGGTTCAGGGAAGCACCGCCAAAGGTTGTTTGGCAAATTCAGCCAAGGCGCGCATTCAAATCAATCCCAAGCCCAATGCCAATTTCACGGTAAGCAACCAAGGTGCGTTGTACAGCTTTACACCCTTAGACACCACCGGTAATCACATGTGGTACATTCAAGTTGCACCGGGATGGGTCTCCACCGTCACCAAACCAACGCATAATCTCTCTGCCTTTAGCAACCAAACCATTCGGGTTTTTCACGACCTCACACAGCTTGGCGATAGTTGCTTCTCGCAGACATACCAAGACATTGTACTGGGAGAGTTGAAATCCATCCAATTAAAAGCCAATCAGTTATCCTTGTACCCAAACCCCGTTTCGAAAGGACAGTGGATACAGGTTCAGTCTGATGTCATGTGGTCGCGCTTTGAAATCACCGACGCTTCTGGCCGACCCGTATTTCAGTTCAACCGTGCGATGCTCTCCGGCAATGGATTCCTATTTGAGGGTGCCGCGGGATTGTACCGGTTGAGGTTCTATTTGGGCGATGAGGTGGTAGGACAGTCGTCATTGCTTTGCGCAGAATAACCGCTAAACAAGACTGGCTATCGCCAAAACTTTAGCGTTTACTACATTTTTTCGCAGTCGGGCTTTTTGTTATCCTTCTGTTCGTTGGCTTCTTTCCTGCGGCGGATAAACCAATCATTTTTGGTGCCTTTGAGCTGCGAGACGGTAAATCCGAGGTAGATATCGGCATCGCCAGCACTTTAATCAATTCCAACATGGTGGCTTTTGGAATTTTGGGTGTAGAGGATCAGATTACCGCTTTGGGTAGCATTTCTCCCAATCCTTGTATGGATTTCTTGGACGTGCGTTTTGTTCAGGGAGGCAGGCAAGCGGTACAGATCTGCGATTTGCAGGGCAAGGTCTTGAAACGGATGGCTGTTCTGGGCGATGAGTTGTGCAGGATCGATGTCAGCGTCCTATCGTCAGGCGTTTATTTGTTGTGCGATGGCAAAGGCGGGGCATTGAAATTTGTGAAACAGTAAGGCGCTCAGCGCATTACAATACATGATCAAAAAAAGGCGCAGGAATCTGCGCCTTTTTTTGGCTTAGTCGATTTAATTGGCTATTTTGTTGTCAAATAATTGTCAATTTTTTAATCATTTATAGTATTTCAGGGCCATGATTGTGCATTTTCACTCTTTCTTCAGTTTGCGTTACGGGATGATGTCGCCGGAAGAAATTGTGCAGCGATGCGAATCTGAGGCTATGTCGATGCGACAAAA
>VGFS01000025.1 GCA_016868785.1 Bacteroidota bacterium | reverse complement strand
GCCGATCGATTGGCCGAAAGTTTTGCGGAGAAACTGCACCAAATGGTAAGAACCGAATACTGGGGTTATGCCCACGAAACCGAACTGAGCAATGAAGACCTGATTCGCGAGAAGTACCAGGGCATCAGGCCTGCGCCCGGCTACCCAGCCTGCCCAGACCACACAGAAAAATCTACCCTGTTCAACCTACTCAATGCCCCCGAATCTGCCCACATTACCCTCACAGAATCCATGGCCATGCTGCCCGCTGCCTCCGTCAGCGGCTGGTACTTCGCCCACCCCCAAAGCAAATATTTTGGACTGGGTAAAATCAACCGCGACCAAGTGGCCCACTACGCAGAAAGAAAAGGGATCGACTTAGAAACAGCAGAGCGTTGGCTCAGTCCTGTATTGGCCTATTAATCAATCGTTGCACCGCGGACTACCCGCATTGGCGCAACACCCAATAATTACTTTTTAAACGGGTTGCTGTACGCCGGATTTGTCAAGAAAGCAGAGTCCGTCATCGTCATCAAGAACGCCTTCAAACTGGCCTTCTGCTCAGCAGTGAGCTTCAATTGCCTGTTGCCATGCGCCGCCATCATCGGACTGATGGTGGGAGATAGGTAATTCACGTTGTCGCTGTAATGATCAATCACCTCATCCAACGTGGCAAATCGACCGTCGTGCATATACGGACCTGTAACCGCGATGTTGAACAAACTGGGGGTCTTGAACAATCCTCGATCCGCCGGATTGCCCGTGATGGCCCCATACCCCTTGTCAGCAAAATTGCCATCCAACCCATTGTTGGCAATACCACCCATGTCGGGGTTGTTCTGCTGAGCCAACGCACCGCCGTGACAGTGAAAACAGTCTGCGCCAGTAGTTAAACCAGTGACCACATCAAAATTCACCAAACCATTAAACAACAAGGCCCCTCGCTTCTCATCATCCGACAACATACTAAACTTGCCGGGGAAAAATCCATTAAACCGACTGTCCTTGCTCACAAGCGTCAACAAGAATTGCTCCAGCGCTTTCGACATATCAAAAACGTTGGGCTTGCTGCCAAAGGCTTTGTCGAAATACTCGATATAACGATCCGTTCTTGCCAACCGTTTGGCCAACAACGGCAAAGTCATCGCCATTTCATTGTGTTCTTGGATAGGTTCAAACACCAGCTCGCGCAACGTGTTTTGTCGAGCATCCCAAAAAAACTTTCTACTGTAAGCAAGATTAAAAAGTGAACTAGCATTCCTTCCCACTTGCAATCCGTTGATGCCTTTACTCAGTCTTTGCGGCTCAGCAAACGCATATTCCTGCTTGTGACAACTGCCACAAGAAATGCTACTGTCAAACGACAAAATGGGGTCATAAAACAACATCCGCCCCAAATAAATTCCCTCTTGGGAAAATGGATTGTCTGACGGAAGCACAGGCATCCCAAACTTCCCCACCGGAAATATCGTCGTAGGATCTACAGGTGTAGGCTTATATACCGATGGTATTTTGTGCAATGGGTCTTCAGGATCCTTCTTACAAGAAGTGAACCCCAAAACCAACAAACCCAACAATAACCAACCCGGTTTCATCGCCAATGTATTTAAGGTGCAGGAATCTCAAAAGCCGAATACAGTTTCAAGTTGCCCAACAACTGTTGCATGAAGGCCGCCTCTTTCACCCCTTCCGAATGCGATACGGAATTCTTCTTCAACTCAATTCCCTTCAAAAAGCGATTCACATGGTAATTGACCTGCACAGGCGTGATGGCTTTGTCCTTCACCTCCAGCGTAGCCGCTCCCAGCACCGCACCCACAGGCACCTCAAAATTGCGCACCATAACATCTGTGGCGGTGTGCAAACTCATGCCCTTGGTGTATTTATCGGTAAGACTGTCTTTGTAGTTTCCGTCAATCGCCTGGAAAATATAGCCACCGGCCCAGCCCCAATGCATGCCTGTCAAATTGCCATTCAAAGGATGCTCCGCACCCCACTGATTTGGATCGCCATGATTGATCGCCGAATCCAATCCCAACGTAAAGCGCAATGCCTTGTATTTGCCCACAGGCACCTCGTATTTGAATTTCGTGCGCTGCTTCTTGAAATCAATCCACTGATATCCATCGCCAAGCATCACCTCCGTGTCATCCTCCTTCACCAAACGCAACTTCGATACGATCATCCCAAAATTGAAGAACTGTACGTACTCCTTCTTCGGTGAGGGTTGCTCGAACCAGCCCGACAAAAAAGTCAATGGCTGTCCGTCCCACAATGCGGCAACATTCAATTCCACACCCGGCTTGTCGTTCACCACCGGTGGATCTACGGGTGGGTTTTCTTCACAAGATTGAACTGAAAAAGCCATCGCTGCAATAGCCAACATCCCTACCCATTTGTTCAGTTTTTTCATGATTTAGTATTTTATCAACTTATACGAATATACGAAATTTCCATCGTTAATCCTAAGAAAATAGGGACCCGCCGACAGGCCACCCAACGATACCGCCAGCTGCTTGGTTACCGTCGCCCCCGTATCAATCTCCCGCACCTTTTGTCCCACCGCATCAAACACCTCTATTTGGATGGTCGATGGATTTCGGGCATACAATACAAACACCCCCGATGTAGGGTTGGGATACAACACAAACGCATTCTCCTGAACCCGATTCAAATTCATGCCGCCAACGCTGGCCTTGGCCAACAACTTCACATACGGGTCAAAAATGAGCGTGTCTACCTCAAAATCTACCGATGTCTTCATCTCGCCCAACAACTTTTTTGGCTCCCACAACACCAACTTTTCCTTACCCTCGCCCTTCATCAACAAAGGCACCCGCACATGCCAGTAAGGCACACTGCTGTGCGATGGCGTCTGCTCGCAAGTCAATGTCACCGTATTCCCCTTTTGCTTCCAGTTGATCTTCAAATAAGGGAACCCCTCACCGTAATACCACTGCTGAAAAAAGGTGTCCAAATTGAGACCGCTTGCCTTCTCCATATACCACTGCAAATCGGCGGTTTTTGCAAACCCGTACGACGTGTTTTTCCCCTTCAAATACAATCGGCATCCTTCAAAAAACATTGAATCGCCCAGTTTATCTCGCAACATGTGCAAGACCCAAGCTCCCTTGTTATAGGTCAACCGGCCATTGAACAAGTTCCCTACATTCAACGTATCCTTCGGAAATACAGACCCATCGTCAGTGCCGCAAATGTTGCTCCGCATCCCCCGCAACTTGCCATTGGCATCCTCTTTCGAACGCAAATATTCTGTGGTCATCACCGTCAAATACGTCGCAAACCCCTCGTTCAACCACAAGTCCTGCCAAGTACCACAAGTCACCATATCCCCAAACCACTGATGCGCCAATTCATGCGCCATCAAATCGTAAGAAAAATTCACCATGAAACTCATCGTCTGATGCTCCATTCCCCCGCCCCAAGTAAATTGCGCGTGTCCGTACTTCTCCTTCTCAAACGGATAAGGCACAAACAAACTATCCAACAACCGAATCATCGGCAGCACGTCTTTGGTTTCCCGCTCTGCATCCGTTCTAAATTGAGGAAACACATAATTCAGCACCGGCAAAGGCCTCGTCCTGCCAACCAACGGCGCATACTGCGTATAAATGCTGTAATTGGTCACCGCAATGGCCACCAAATAAGTAGCGATCGGATAACGATGCTGCCAAACCATCAACCGCTGGGTATCGCTCAAAACCTCATTCCGCACCATTAAACCATTCGAAGCCGCACGCATCGATGTATCCGTGTACACCCAAACATCCAAACTGTCGATTTTGTCGTGCAGCGACTGCTTACAAGGCCACCAATACTGCGCGCCATAAGGCTCACTCAACGTGTGAACCACCGGACCTTTCATGTGATTATCGTGCACAAAATACCCGAATCCGCCGCCATTGGTTGGATTGCCCTGGTACACAATACCCACCGAATCTCGCGCCTGCGCCAAACCACCCCCCGGCTTAAATACATAGAGCTGGTTGCCCGTCCTGCGGTAATTCAAAGACTGTCCGTCCTTGCCATAAACACCATCCACCTGCAAGTTCGACGACAAATCAAACCCCACAGAATCGGTGTTGGCAATCACCGTAAAATGCGCCATCACATCGCCCTTGAAATAGGCCCCCTTGATCGGATTTACCCACCACTTACAGCGATTGTAGTCGATCAGATACCCATGCTTAACCCCAGAGTTGTTTCTGCGCGATAACTGAGATTGAAAGTGCTGGTGCTCTTTGCAAACCAACTCTTCAGACACCCCCTGTGCACCCAAAGGCAACATCAAGCAGTAACCCAAAACAATCCCAATCCATTTTCGCATAACACAAAGTTCCAATATACCCGGGGCCAAAACAACAGTTGCTTAGGGAAAATGCACAACTCATGAACAAAACACCATCCTTGGCACAACCTACCTTACTTTTGCACGCGTGAAATTCAAATGGCTTCCCCTCTTTCTCATCATACTGCTCGGCTGCATTTGGGGTAGTTCTTTCATCCTCATGAAGCGAGGATTGCTCGTTTTTACCCCCATCCAAGTGGCCGGTATGCGACTGTTTCTCGCTGGAATATTCCTTACCCCTTGGGTGTATCGCTATTCCCTGGGCTCCAAATCCACCGTGATTAACCCCTCCACCCAAGCCACCGAAAAACTGCTCAAACCCATCGACTACTTCTACCTCTTCCTCACCGGTTTTGTCGGCAACGCCATCCCCGCATTCCTGTTTTCAACCGCCGGAACCTTGATTCCAAGCGGACTTTCGGGCATCCTCAACGCGTTTACCCCCATGTTTACCTTGGTGGTGGGTAGCCTGTTCTTCGCAAGTCCCCTCTCGCGCAACGGCTTTCTTGGGGTGATGGCAGGCATTATGGGTGCCGTATTTCTTTTGGGTCCTTCACTGCTCGGACAAAAAGGCATGGAAATTCACCTCAGCGGTGCGCTTATGGCCCTGACCGCCTCCGTGCTCTATGGCTACAACATCAACCTCATCAAAACCAAATTGGCCCACATTCCACCCATGGCCAAAACCGCCTATCCCTTTGTATTCATGGGCATCCTCTACGCCTTCGTACTCTGGCAAACCGATGCCATTGGCAATTTCCACCGCGGCCCCATCGCGCCAACCGCACCCTTCAACCTACCTACCAACCAATTCGCACTCATCTGCTTGATCATCCTGGGTGTTATCGGCTCTGCCATCTCCATGATGCTCTTCAATTACCTGATCGAACATACCACCGCACTGGTGGCCTCCACCAATACCTTCGTGATTCCCATCGTGGCCGTGGCCTGGGGACTCATCGATCAAGAACCCATCCAATGGAACATGATCGTTGGATTGATGCTATCGCTCATTGGCGTTTACTTAGTGATGAAAAAAGAGTAATTCCTTCAGCACACAAACCTCAACCGCCCCTTCTATATTTGTAACTATCACTTTCATGAACATTCAAACCATTCTTTCCGATTTGGGCATTGGCGATACCCTCGCCTCCGCAAGCACCGGCACCCAGTGGATTCAAACCCCCAATGCCAACCACCGCAACATCACCTCCCCCGTGGATGGCGCCCATATCACCCGCGTTGAATTTGCCAATAACCAAACGTATAATCAAGTCATCGATACCGCCCAAGAAGCCTTTAAGACTTGGCGACATACCCCCGCGCCCAAACGCGGAGAAATCGTAAGACAAATCGGCGATGCCCTGCGTCAGCACAAAGCCAACCTAGGCGCATTGGTGAGCTATGAAATGGGAAAAAGCCTGCAAGAAGGTCTGGGCGAAGTGCAAGAAATGATAGATATCTGCGACTTTGCGGTGGGACTAAGCCGTCAACTTCACGGCTTAACCATGCACTCAGAACGACCCAATCACCGCATGTATGAGCAATGGCACCCCTTGGGTGTGGTAGGCATCATCAGCGCCTTCAACTTTCCCGTAGCCGTTTGGTCCTGGAATGCCATGCTCGCCGCCATTTGTGGCAATACCTGCGTGTGGAAACCCTCAGAAAAAACACCCGCCAGCGCCGCTGCCGTGCAACACATCCTGCAGACAGTTCTAAAAAACAACCAACTCCCCGAAGGCATTTTCTGCCTCATACAAGGCGATCGCGAAATCGGTGAAGCCATGAGTCACGACCCCCGTGTTCCCCTCATCAGCGCCACAGGAAGTACCCGCATGGGAAAAAGGGTAGCCGAAGTTGTGGGACAACGATTGGGCAAATCCATCCTAGAACTCGGTGGCAATAACGCCATCATCCTTACCCCAGAAGCCAACCTCGAAATGGCCATGGTGGCCATCGTATTTGGGGCTGTGGGAACGGCTGGACAAAGATGTACCACCACACGGAGACTCATCGTTCATGACAGCATCTACGAAACAGTCAAATCAAAATTGGTGTCGGTATACGGACAATTGCGCATCGGCAACCCATTGGATGAAAACAACCACGTTGGGCCTTTGATCGATCACGATGCTGTGATTGCCTACAACAAAGCCATTGAAGCATTGAAAGCCGAAGGTGGATCCGTGTTGTGCGGTGCCGAAGTACTCGCCGGCGAACAATACAGCAGCGGTTGCTACGTGAAACCCACCATTTGTGAAGCCCAAAACCATTTCCAAATCGTACAAGAAGAAACCTTTGCCCCCATTCTATATTTGATGTCGTACAGCGACCTCAACGAAGCCATCAACAAACAAAATGATGTGAAACAAGGACTCTCGAGCGCCATCTTTACCAACAACCTCCAGGAAGCCGAACAATTCCTGAGTGCATGGGGCTCCGATTGCGGCATTGCCAACGTGAACATCGGCACCTCCGGTGCCGAAATCGGCGGCGCTTTTGGTGGTGAAAAAGAAACCGGGGGCGGACGTGAAAGCGGTTCCGACGCCTGGAAAGCCTACATGCGCCGCCAAACCAATACCATCAATTACGGCAAATCCCTGCCCCTTGCACAAGGCATCCGCTTCGATTTATAATCCCTAACTTACAAGGCACATAACAATAAGGCGGGGTTGTGTACACAACCCCGCCTTATTTGTATCATTCAAGCCCGGAACCGAAAAGGAACCGAACTTCGAAACCCGTTAAAACTGCTGACCAATGAAGAAGTGCACCTGCGTGGGCTTTCCACTCGCTGGCACCTGCTTGTAATCAAACCCGTAAGCCCAATCCAACCCAATCAATCCAAACATCGGCATAAACAAACGTAGACCTACACCCGCAGCCCGCTTCAGTTGGAAAGGATTGTACTTGCTCATGCTCGACCAAGCATCTCCCGCCTCAGCAAATCCCAATACGTACACCGTAGCTGCCTGACCCGTTGTAATGGCCTGACGCAACTCCACCGTGAATTTATTGAAAATCGGCGCGCCCGACTGTCCACCCATCGCATTACTCGATATGGTGTAGTTGTCGTAACCACGCTGTGAGATAATTTCTGTGGCCGCAATGTTGAAACCAAAAATACCGGCACCACCCACCTGGAAACGCTCAAAGAAGGTCAAACCCAAGTCCTTGTTGTAATAACCCAAGAAGCCCATTCTCGCCTTGGCCATCAACACCGTCTTCTTGTAAATGGGCGTGTACCACTCCGCATCAAACTTCCACTTGTGGAATTCAGCCCACTTGTACTTGTCGTTCAAGCTCATTTCCGAGTAGTTCTTGTTCGACAACAAAGAAATCGGCGGTGTAGCCTGAACCTGGAACGTAAAACTACTGCCCGAAGTAGGATAGGTGGGATCACTTACCGAACTCCGTGTAATATTCATTTGGAACGATGGGTTATAACTCAAACCATTGAATCCCTTGGGAAATCCGTAAAATCCACCGTCCATGTTTTGCATGCGATACTGATTGAATGAGAACCCGTATTGCATATTGAAGAAATCATCCGGCCACTTCAACCGAGCACCATACATCACCGTAAACCCTGTATTCATCAGGAATTGTCGGGTAGGATCGTTGCGCTGCTTCCAGTTGAAACTATTCACCGTATGGAAAATACTCAAGCTCAATGAATTGGGTTTTTTGCCGCCAAACCAAGGCTCCGTGAATGAGAATGTATACCCCTGATACGTGGCACCGTTACTCTGCGCACGCAAACTCAACTTTTGTCCATCCCCTGTTGGAACCGGACTCCACTGGTCTGGGTGTAACAATTTTTTGCGACTGAAATTGTTCAGCATAATGCCCGCCGTTCCAATCAACGTAGGCGTTGTACTGAATCCGTTTCCGCCCCAACCACCGCTCAATTCAATCTGGTCAGAAGGTTTCTCAGCCACCGTGTAATCTATATCCACCGTTCCATCTTCGGGATTGGGCTTAGGATTTACACCCAATTGCTCCGGATCAAACAAACCCAACGCACCCAAATCACGCATCGTTCTCTGAATATCACTCTTAGAAAAAATATCGCCCGGCTTGGTGCGAATTTCACGCTGAATTACTCGGTCCGAAGTCTTGGTGTTGCCAGACCAACGCACACTGCCAATCGTGGCCCTGCTGCCCTCACTGATGCGGATTTCCATGTCGATGCTGTCATTCACCACACCCACCTCCACAGGCATCATGTTGAAAAACAAATACCCATCGTCCATGTACAACGTCTGCACATCAAACCCACCAGGATTCTCAAACAAACGCTCCCGCAACAAAGTCTGATTAAACAAATCCCCCGATTTGATGCCCAAAATGGTATCCAAAGTACCGTTGCGGAACTTCAAATTTCCCTTCCACGTAATGTTGCGATACCGATATTGATGTCCCTCAAACAAACGAATATGTACCTCAATGCGATCGTCAGAAATCAATACCACACTGTCGTTCATGATACGCGCATCGCGGTAACCCTTGCTCAAATATTTGTCGATGATGTGCTGACGCTCCTCGTCAAACTCCGTCTCTATGTACTTAGACTTCGTCCAAAACTGCCACTTGCCCTGCTTTCCCTTGATCTTTTTGATGCTCGCACGCAAGTCATCATCCGTTAATTCCGAATTTCCATAGAATACAAACTGCTGAACCTTCACCTTCGCCCCTTTGTTGATCACAAAATCAAAGTTCTCATAGCCCGGCATCGCAATTGCACTGTCCTTGGCATCGCGCTTGTATGCCTGCAAACGCTTCACATCCACCTGAACATTGTAATACCCCTTGGCCTGGTAATACTTGATGACCTTTTCCTTGCTGATATTGATCAAATTCGGCGTGATGTACATGTTCTTGTGCAAGCCCACCTCCTCTTTCAACGTCTTCTGCTGAGAGTTGGTCAACCCCAAAAAGCGATGCCCATTCAAGCGTGGCTGCTCCTGAACCCGGAATTGAACCACCACCTGACCGTCGTCTGTGGGTTGAAAAAACACCTGAATGTCGCTGAAATACTCCTGCTTCCACAAATTCTCGATGGCCTTGGAAACCTCCCTGCCAGGGACCTTGATTTTTTGTCCGATCGATAACCCCGAGTAAAAAATCACCTGCGACTTCAGCACGGGCTTGCCGTTCACCTCCGTCACCAACATGTTTTTGATGGTATACTCCGCAGGTTCCACAAAGTCATAATTGACCATGGGCGCATTGCGATAAAAGCTGTCGGCCGTGCCAACCTGAGCCAACAAACCTTTCGCGAGCCATAAGGCCAATGTTATGATGATAAACCTTTTCAATTCCTATGCAATTTGCTCACTAGTTTTGCCAAATCTGCGTTCCCGACCTTGATAATCGACGATTGCTCGATAAAAATCGTCTTTGGTAAAGTCTGGCCACAAAACGGGCGTAAAATACAACTCACTGTAAGCGATTTCCCACATCAAAAAATTACTGATGCGCTGCTCCCCACTGCTGCGAATCAACAGATCAGGGTGCGGATATTGCGCCGTGCTCAATGCCTTATTCAACTCACTTTCGTCGATGTCTTCCGACTTCAAAACACCCTCCTCTACCAACTTCGACACCTTTTTCACCGCCTCGATAATGTCCCACCGTCCACTATAACTCAAAGCCAATACCAAGGTAAGTCTATCGTTTTCTGCAGTCTTCGCTTTGGTTTTGGTCAGCTGGACCTGACATTTCGCTGGCAACTGTTCGATGTTTCCGA
This sequence comes from Bacteroidota bacterium, assembly GCA_016868785.1. Lineage (GTDB taxonomy): Bacteria > Bacteroidota > Bacteroidia > NS11-12g > UBA955 > UBA955. The sequence goes on along the minus strand of VGFS01000025.1, from coordinate 22,735 downwards.
TGGTCTCCAAACGAATTCTATTTTTCATCAAAGTCGGCAACTCGTCCTCAATGGTACTCACCAATAACTCCATCAATGCCGATACCTCCTGCTGAGGACGCGTCCAATTCTCCGCAGAAAACGCATACATCGTCAGGTATTTCACCCCCAACTCCGCGCCCGCCTCAATAGCCGCCCTCACTGCCTTCACACCATGGCGGTGTCCAAAAATACGCATATGCCCCTTCTGCTTCGCCCATCGGCCGTTTCCGTCCATGATGATAGCCACATGCTGGGGTATCCGCTGTAAATCAATCTGATATTGCGCAATTCTATCCGTCAAAGCCCTGCAAATTTACCGACAAACTTGCGGAGTAAACCTATATGAACAGGTGAATCCCGCAAAATAATACCAATCTTTTAAATGCGTGTCGCCCCGCATCGTTCCCTTGGGCACCACACTGCCATTGGCTAGCACCTGGGACTGCGACCAATCCGCTGCTCCCTGACCCTGTTGATCCTTGATGGTCTTGTAATCACCGTACGATTTATACGTGTCGTCCAAATAGTCCGTATACGTCTTCCTGAAAATCACCTCAAACCCCACTATCATGCCGCCCGCATGCTGACGGCTGCTCACCATGCTCTTCACCCCAAATCCAATGGGTATCGCCGGCTGAATCTGACTGTACCGCTTGTTTTGCTGCTCAGTACGCAAATCCCGCACATTCACATCGCCCTTATCTAGCCGATGCGGATCAAACCAAAACCCCGACAGCCCCAACAAAAAATAAGGCGTGGTATACCCATCGTTGATGTTCGTGCCAAACGCATGAAAATTGAACTCCATCATGCTCGCCGCCTCTATCACTTTCGATTGAAAATTGATATTCTGGTATTGCAAACCCACCACATCGTCCGAGGTGCCCTGTATCTGCAAATAAGAAACTTGGTTACGTAAACCAAAATAACTGCTGAAATTGTACTTCTGATAAATCGCCCCAGACGGCTTGAAATGCTTGGTGTTTAACCCGCTGCTGAAATCGCCATAGTAATTGCTCATACCCACGGCCAAGCCCCACTCGTTGCGACCTGAAAAATATTTCTGCGCAACCAGAGTCGACGGTATAATCACCATCGCGATGGACAAAAAAACACCGTGAAGTAGTCTCAAAATTAAAATTGGAAACAAACTGTCTTACCGCCCATGATTTTACGCGTGATCGTAAAATTCAAGAACATGTAATAATCGCTGCCCTTCATAGATCCACGAGGATTTCCCATGTAAAAACGCTCGTATGGCAACCCCGTGTTGGGATTGATCTGCTCAGAACTTCTATCCTTCATCGCCGCAGCCAAATACCCATTGGCACCACCCACGATTTGATCGTCTACATAATCCATACTCACATCGTCCAAATAATCAGTGAAAGTCTTGCGAATCCCAAACTCAATACCGTAAGCCCAATAATCATCCACCTGCTGCTTGAAACCTACCCCCAACGGAATTGAAACCTGCGTCAAATTGTATCGCTTGCGGTCGTTGAACTTGGTCGTTTCCTGTCCCTCAGTACTCAAAGTCTGTAACTCAATCCACTGTCCATCAAACTGTTGCAACTGCGTGTTGTGAACCAAAGCACCCGTAGCATCTCTCAAATCATCCATGTAATGAAACTGCGATTTTGGGTTGAACTTGTAAACAGCAAGACCTGCAAACAAGAAAGGCGTGTAAGGACGGCTGCGGGTAGATTCTTCGAATCCCAATAAGTTCCATTCGCCAATGGCGCTGAACTCTACGATATCACTTCTGAAATTCAAATTGCGTTGCCCACGAGTAATTTCTAAGGGATTGTCCGACAAATCCGTATGCGTAAAAGCAATATCATCCTTGAAATTCTGGTCGTTGGCACTGATCTGTCCGTATACCGCATTTCCGCGAAGCGTAAGGAAGTCGTTGTAGTGGAATCGACAAATGAGACCGCCCATCAAATGGGTTTCATTCATCGCTACACCCTTCGACAAATCACCCATGTAATTTGATCCACCCAAGGTAAAACCCGCCTCGATAGGCTTGCCCTTAAATTTCTTCTTTGCTTGAGCGCTAGCCGATGCTACCGAGCCCATAGCAATGATGGCAAACAAAGTTATTTTCAAGTGTTTCATGAATGCAGTTTTTAGCAAATTTAAGCGGTAAACCTTGCTTTTCCTAAAAATGCACCCATCAAGTCGCCAAATCCCCTATTCTAAAGGGATTTACAACCACAAAATGACAATTTATTTGCGCGATTCGGTGAGGTAATACACCCCCATCGTGACAAAATTCCGCAAAATGGGAATCGCCGACACTACCCCCCACTGGGTCCTTGGTTTGATCCCAAATTTGTACTGGTAAATGGGGTTGAACAAGAAGAATTTCTTGCCGCTGATGCCGAATTCCGACGCGCCACAAACCCGCAAGAATCGCTCAATGCTGATCCCCGTGCTGCGAATTTCTTCCATCGTTTTGATCCCGTTCGGATGAACACCCAACAACTTTAACGCCGCCGGATACAGAGCGCCCGGCAACAAATGATAGTAGGGCAACTTCGACGCCCATTTTTGTGGCAACACCTGCTGATGTCCGCCATAAGGCATCTGCCACGGTGGAAAAGCAAAAAATACCCTGCCACCCGGCTTTAAGAATCGATGCAACTGCGGCATAAACCTCGCCTGGTCCGGAATGTGCTCAATCACATCCTTCAATATGATGAGGTCGAACTTGGTGCCCAAATCCTCTTCCGGAACCACATCGTAAATATCCTTGTTCAAGAACTGTACCTTGCCCGCCAACATCTCTTCACGCATGAATTCTCGGGCAAATTCCAAGCGATTCTCCTCCAATTCAATACCCGTACAAGCATAACCCAAATCGGTAAATGCCTTCAGCACACCCGCCTCGCCACAGCCGATTTCCAATACCTGCATGTCGGCCGGAAACGACCAATTGTCCTTCAAAAAAGGGATAATATGGCCCACCGTTACCTTGTGTGTCATATCGAAGTATCGTCGTTTGTCGCCGTGAAACTCGTACATATCGCTGAATTTGGATGAAACTTCAAATATGCTGCAACTTTTCCGATTTCAACCGAAAATTCTCCCCGTTCATCCCCATTGTATCCACCACATCCACCGATTTTATGTGATACTCGTATATTTGAATGGAAGCAACAGTCAAATCAACATTCCAACCAATCACTTTTGAAATCATAAAGTCTATTTACATTGAAATGCCATCGCATCATAGCGCTATTGCTCTTGATTTGGACCGTGCCGAAAACACTCCAAGCCCAAGAGGCTGCACTCAACCGCTATGTCGATATTCAGTACTACGGCACCGATTTTAAAGCCGTTTTGCGTCAATTTACCCAGCAAACGGGATACAATTTTGCCTACAACAACCAACTGCTGCCCGTTCAAAAAAACATCGACGTTCACTACCAAAATATAAAAGCCGATAAAGCCCTGCGCGATTTCTTACACCAACATGGCCTCGATTACCAACCCTCAGGCACCACCCTCATTCTCAAAAAATGGTCGCCCACCAATACCCCGAAACAACACTTCCTCACCGGAAGAGTCATTCAAGATCATACCGGTGAACGCCTGGTAAAAGCCATTGTTCAAATACCTGAAATTCAGTTGTTTACACACACAGACGAATTTGGAATATTCAAAATCGCCCTCCCTGAAAAACAACAGCCCTCCTCCGATACCCTACATCTGCAGATTTATTATCCCGGGTACGACCACTATTTCGATACCCTGTTTGGACAAAGAGACTACTTCATTACTGCCCCGCTTAAACCCACCGTCGAGCGCATCGAAACCACCCTCATCCAAGGCAATAAAAATCAAAGCCGATTGGCCGTGGTGCACGGACAGTCAGACCAATTTTGCTTGTCCTCCGCCCGATTGCAACAAATTCCCGCCCTGCTCGGAGAAGGCGATGTGATGCGTGCACTCAGCCTCAATCCCGGGGTTGTCAGCGGCTCAGAAGGCATGCTCGGCATGTACGTTCGCGGCGGAGCCGCGGACCAAAACCTCGTCCTCCTCGATGATATTCCCGTATTCAACGCCTATCACCTCTATGGTATCTTCGGCATCTTCAATGGCGACATCGTAAAAAGTGCCCAACTCAACCGCGGTACTCTCTCCACAGAACATGGCGGTCGACTCAGTAGCGTGGTTTCCGTGCAATCCGTGGATGGACATGAAAATCAGTGGTCCGGCAACCTCACCTTCGGTGCCCTCACCAGCAAGGCCATGATCCAAGGTCCACTCTGGAAAAAACGCACCACCCTTGCCGTGGCCTTCCGCCGCTCGAACTTCGACCTCCTCACCCAAGCCGTCGCCAACGCCGTTTTCAAAGACAGCAACAACATCAACCGCTACAACTTTTGGGACGTCAATGCAAAGTTAAACCACCGCTTCAGCGAGAAAAGTACCCTATCCCTCACCCTATACCAAGGCAGAGATCGCGCCTTCTTTATCGATAAAACCTTCGGCGAATCCAACGAAGTCAGCGTCTATCAAAAAAGAGAACAAGGCAACCTCTGGGGCAATCAACTCGGCAGCCTCAAATGGCAATACTTCTTCAACCGTCGGATCCGATTTACCGCCAAAGCCCACTACACCAATTACGCCTTTACCCAACACAACGATTACCACTATCGACTAAGAAACAAAATCGACCCCAACAAAAACAAAGACAATTTTACCAATTACAACCTAACAAATGGACTCCGCGATGTAGCGGCCGATGCCAAATTCGACATTCAATGGTCAAAATACCTGGCCGCCAAAATTGGCGGAGGCTACGTGCAACATACCTTCACCCCCAGCGATAGAACCCTCGAAACACAATTCGATTCGGTGTTTCGGACCTACCAATACAACGACAAAAAAGTCATTACCCCCGAAATCTTCTCCTTTGCCAACTTGGAATTTCACCACCCAAAATGGGGATACCTCGATATCGGCTTCAGAATTTCCTACTTCGGATTGGAAGATCAACAGTTTTATATCCGACCAGAACCCCGGTTTAATTACCGCTACCGCCTATCGCCACAAATGTGGATCAAAGCTGCAGCCTCCCAAAATGTGCAGTTTTTCCATCAGCTCAACAACCTCACCATGGGACTTCCCTCCGATTTGTGGGTTCCATCAAATGCCCAGTTCGCACCCGCACAAGCCCAACAAATCTCGCTAGGTAACACCATCACAACAACCAAGTATCAATGGAGTTTTGAATACTTCCAAAAATCATTCAAAAACCTGCTGGAATACCGCGATAATGCCGCCTACATTACCAGCGCCCTCAACTGGGAAAAAACCGTCACCCAAGGCAAAGGAAATGCCCACGGATTAGAATGCCTGCTAGAAAAGCGCACCGGAAAACTCACCGGATGGGCCAGCTATTCCCTCCTGTTCAACAACCGCCAATTTGCCGAACTCAACCAAGGAAAAATTTTTCCCTCTCGCTACGATAGACGACATAACTTCTATCTCGTAGGGATCTATAAATTGTCGCCCAATGTAATCATTAGCGGCAGTTGGACTTTCAACACCGGCTTCGCCTACACCCTCCCCATCGGAGTCTATCAGTCACCAACCCCCAACGACCCCTTCGCGGAAATCTTCATCTACGGCGACCGCAACAACGCACGCACCCGCAACAACCACAGACTCGATATCTCCACCCAATACATTGTGAAACACAAACAATTTCAAGAGACTTGGTCTCTGGGAATCTACAATGCCTACAACCGTCAAAACCCCTTCTTTATCACCTTTGCCTACGACAATCAAGGCCAACGTAAACTTACCCAACTCTCCCTCCTGCCCATACTTCCCCATATCAATTATCAAGTTTCCTTTTGATTTCTCAGCCAACATATCGCCCCAAAACCTCCAACAAACCCAAGTACGGGAGAAACTGGCTGTGGTATGCGTATGCATTATGCCTTCTGCTTGTCAGCTGCAGCAGAGAAATTGTGGTGCCCCAACCAGATCAAGTGGCGGTTGGACCTGTGATCGAGTGCATCTTGGGTGCAAACGATACCCACCATATCCACTATTCACGGGTGGCAGGGATTTCCGAACCCTTCAAACCCCAACCTCAAGCAACCATTTTATTACAAACCTCATCCAAGCGAAGTAAACCAGCAGAAAGCAATACCGCCGGACAATTTACCATAAACAATTTCCGCCTAAATCCCAGAGACAGTTTTCAATTTTCCCTCACTTCGCCCTTAGATAACGTCTCCGTTAGCGATGTTATACCCTCCGCCATTCGCATTACAAAAACAGATACCTCCACAGAAGCCATCGCAGGAATCGGTATAACCCAAGTCTTCTACCTGCAATTTAGAGACAGTGCCATCGATGAAAATTATTACCGCATCACCGCACAAAAACAAGTGAGAAAATACACGCTCAACGCCAGTGGACAAGCCATCGACAGCAGTACAGAATGGCAAATCCTGAAAATTGATGGCAACGAAACCCCCTTTGTGCGAAACAACTTCAACAATTATACAGAACAAGAAATCCTCTTCTCCGACGAAATTTTCAACGGCGTATTGAGCACATTCCGCTTCTATAATTTACTCCCTTTCCGAAATAGCAAAATCGAAAAAAACCTCTCGGTAAAAATCACTTTGGAGAATTTAAACCTGGCCTTATACGACTATTACAACACGCGGGCAGAACACCTCTGGAGCCAAAAATCAATCACCCAATTGCCCGGGCCCGTTCAGAGCAATATACCCAACGGTTACGGCGTTGTTGGTGCAGCCACCCAAGAAGAGTGGATCATCGTCTATCCTTAATTGATATTGAAAAAGGCTGTGATGACAGTCGGCGGCCTCAATACCAGCGAGCTGGAAGATCCCAACGACAAAATACCCTGACATTCCATGCTCAAAGACATCACAGGGTTGATCCGGTATTCTATACCCCAGTGCAACTGACCCAACACATTCACCTCAGTTTGAGTAAAAAAATCAACCTGGTCCGGATCTTCAAATACCTCAAGACCACCCCCCATTCCGTAAAAATAACGCCAATGATTGGTGATCTCCTTGCGTTTTTCACGATCAAACCGCAAACCAAACCACTGAACTTCTGATGTTTCCGTCAAATTGGCACCCATGGAGATGCGATACCCTTTGTTTTGTTTGTACTTGCGATAAGTAACCCCGTACATATTCTGCTGAACTGGAATGGCATTAAACGGCATCAACTGCTGCAACAAATACGAAGTGTTAAATCCAACATAACGCTGCTCCGTATTTACCCGAATGTTCCCTAGGGGCTTAGCAGCCGATTGAGGCCCACGTTGTACCACCGTAATTGATTTTACCGGTGGAACAGTGTCTAACGCTCCCTCTAAACTGCCGCCGTAAGCCGTTACACTCACACAACAAAAAAAGATGAAAATTGCCCTCATACTTTAAAACTGAACCGTTAAAAACAAAGCAATGGGCACCATCGGAACAACAGAAATTGTCTGCTTGGCCTCAAGTGTGGTCTGCGCGCCATTCACCGTAAACAAGCGCTCCGTATTCAACACCTGTCCGTAAACAATCGACTCAGTATACAAAGCAATCCGCTGGTGCAACTTCAAGCCAATGCCACCAAAACAACCTAAGCTACCCCCATATTCATTCGCTTCAGTCACAATCTCCGTCATAACTCCAATACTGCCATCAAATTGAACGGTTGAAGAGATACTGTTGCGCCACAATCCTCGTGTATCCAATCCCCAACTGGTGTAAAATCCATAACCCAAATCCCTGCGCCATTCTCTGCCAACAACCAATGAAGCCCAGTTCTCCTCGCTCTTACGAAAAACACTGCCAGAAAAACCGCCATTCATGTCCTCGCTCTTTCTGCGAAACCCATTCACGCCCATCCGCCATGTAGACTGATTCCCTTTCTCATTGTAATCGAATCGGCGTACCATCAACAAATATGGATCGTCGTTCAAATTGCGACTCACATTGCCTGTAAATCGCGACAAGGCCAATGTAACATTGCTAGTTACCTCCCATTTGGGCTTGTAAGCCGAATAACCCACCACATCCTGTTTAGACTCGGCCAAAGGGTCAGTCACAGCCATAGCCGAATCCTGCGCTTTGAGTCCTGCTAAGGTACACAAAACCATCATAGTCAGGCCACTGAGTTTCTTTTTCATGCTAATCTTCTTTTGGTAAAACACGTATTTCTACTTCTTCCAGTCGAGCGCCCTTCAATGTTTTGATCACAAATTCAAACGGCTCGTGATGAATAATTTCTCCAACAGATGGTATTCGTTCCGAGCAGAAAATGATATATCCCCCCAAGGTATTGTAGTCCCCCTCAGGAATATTTAAATCGTACTTTTCATTCAAATAATCCACTTCCAAACGGGTGCTGAACACATAATGCCCTTCCCCCAAAGCAATTTCTACTTTGTCCTCCACATCAAATTCGTCTTCAATCTCACCCACAATCTCCTCCAACACATCCTCAACACTCACCATACCCGCCGTACCGCCAAATTCATCCACCACCACAGCCAAACTGCGCTTCTCCTGCATAAAATTTCGCAACATATCATGCGCCTGCAAACTTTCATTCACAATCAATACAGACCGCAATACATCCTGAATCCGCTGGGGATTGTGAAACAAATCACTGTGATGCACAAAACCAATAATGTGGTCTATGTTCTCCTTGTAAATGAGAATCTTCGAATGCGCCGTCTCCACAAACTTTTCACGCAACTCCGCAACACCTGCATTCACATCCACACCCACCAACTCCGTCCGGTGCACCATAAAATCCCGCACCTTCGCATCGCTAAAATCCAACGCATTTCTAAAAACCTCGGTGTCTATTTCCACCGTATCCACATTCCCCGCATTCTCCAACGATGCAATGTAATTGTCCAAATCCACCTTCGAAAAAACCGGTGTGTGCTCCGAAATCCGGGTCTTGGTAAACACCCGCAACAAAAAAGCAGAAATGCCCTTCACCACCTGAATCAACGGCCACATCACCACATGCGCCATCCGAAATATGCCTATCAACCCAAAAATCAACCGATCTGCATACAATTTGAAAAACGTCTTGGGCAAATACTCCGCAACCACCAATACCACCATCGTACTGCTCAACGTAATCATCAAAAACTTCACCCACTCACTTTGCATCCATGACACGTTAGCAAACGAATCATCCAAAATTTCACCCATGTATATCCCGTACACAACCAACCCCAAATTGTTGCCCACCAACACAGTACTGATGAAATCACTCGGGTTCTTTACATACTTAGAAAGCCACTTCCCACCCCCCAAATTCTCCTTGCTCCTTAACTCAATGCGTAAGCGCGAGGCCGACAAAAAAGCAATCTCCATCCCAGAGAAAAAGGCAATCACAACCATACACAACGCCACAATCAACCAAGCGTTTGGACTCACTGTCAACAACATTAATACCGAGGGAGGCTCTATCATACTATCACAAAGATACCCCCGAAAATATGGCAAAAATCGCAACAACCAAATTTCGTGTTGCAAGCAGCGCGTATCTTTGTGCCATGATACGCGTTGGTATTATCGGTGGCGGCCAATTGGGCATGATGACCATAGAAGCAAAATACCCCAGCCTGCCTGTGGAATTTACTGTACTTGAACAATCGCCCGACTGTCCAGCAGCACCCATCACCAACCAATTCATCCAAGGCAGCCTCAACAACGCCAACGATATCCGCAACCTCGCAAACCAAACCGATGTTGTTACCTGGGAAATCGAACACATCAACGTCGACGCCCTCGTAGCACTCGAAAAAGAAGGCAAAACCATCATCCCAAAACCCGCTGTCCTTCATATCATTCAAGACAAAGGACTCCAAAAGCAGTTTTTCGCCCAACACAACATCCCCACAGCACCCTTCGCCCTCTGCAATACCCAAGACATCAACGATGCACTCCTCAGCCAATTCACCGGCGATACCATCGTAGTGAAAACACGCAAAGGCGGTTACGACGGTAAAGGTGTGGCCATCCTCAGCAAAGCCGATGCGCTCAACAACAACCCCTTCAACGGCGATGTCCTCATCGAAGCGTTTGTACCCAATGCCCTCGAAATTGCCGTGATCGTTGCCATTGCACAAGACGGCGACTACGCCGTTTACCCCGCCATCGAAATGTACTTCAACCCCCAAAGCAATTTGGTGGAATTCCTCTTCTCCCCCGCCAGAATTGCCAAAGAATTGGAGGAAAAAATTCAAACCATCGGACGTCAATGTGTCCAAAAATTACATTCGCCCGGACTCTTCGCCGTAGAATTATTCCTAACCGAAAACCAAGAAATTTGGGTCAACGAAATTGCGCCGCGACCCCATAACAGCGGTCACCATACCATCGAAGGCTCGCACTGCAGTCAGTTTGAACAATTCCTGCGCATCCTCTCCGGGGCCCCCCTCGGCGATCCCTCTCTCATCCAACCCGCCGCTATGATCAACATCGTTGGACCCCAAAACGTCTCTGGCAATTACCAACTCGCCAACGAATCAGAACTCACCCAACAAGGCGACATTTTCATACACATGTACCGAAAATCAGAAACCCGGCCCAACCGAAAACTCGGACATGCAACCGTCATCGCGCCAACACTGGAATCCCTACTCCAACGCGCCGAAACTGTAAAAAATCAACTGCAGGTTGTAGCCAAACCCTAAAGGTTAACGCCCCATCACACCGTGAGGATTTCCTTTTCCTTGAACTCAAACAAATCGTCGGTCTTCTTATTGTAACCGTCAATCAACTTCTGAACCCGCTCCTCACCCGACTTCGCATCGTCCTCACTCAATCCTTCCTTCTGTAACTTCTTGATGCGCTCATTGGCGTCTTTGCGATAGTTCCGAATACCGATTTTAGAATTCTCTGCCTCCGATTTTGCACGCTTTACCAACTCTTTCCTGCGCTCCTCCGTTACCGGCGGAATGCTGATGCGAATCATCTCGCCATCGTTTTGAGGCGCAAAACCTAAATTGGAATTGATGATGGCCGTTTCAATCGGTCTAATCAACCCCTTATCCCAAGGCTGAATGGCCAATGTGCGCGAATCAGGAGTGTTCACGTTCGCCACCTGCGCCAAAGGCGTTAAAGCGCCATAATATTCTACCATCACACTCTCCAACATCGCCGGACTGGCCTTGCCCGCACGAATGCGCGAAAATTCCGTAGACGTATGCTGTAAGTTTTTCTCCAATTGCTCCTGCAACTGCGATATCACATCGTTTAAAGCGCTCATATCAGTTTATTCAGCGAATTTACTATTTATTCTTTGCGATTTCCAAGTCATCAATACGCCCGCCCTTTCCTGCCCTCCATGTAATAAACATACGATCGATTCGCCACCTGATTGCCACCTGGTGTTGGGTAGTTACCCGTGAAATACCAATCGCCACGGTCGCCCGGACAGGCCTCATTCAGATTGTCCACCGATTGGAACAAAATGTCGAATTCTGCCCTCAAATCAGTGGGCTTCAACATCTCCGCGATTTTTTTGCTGACCTCCGCATCCGTCAACGGAGCATATATGTCCTGAACCACACAACGCTGCTCTGCCGCAGGCTTCATCAACTCCGCCTTCGCCGCCTCATAAGCTTGATCCAAAATATGCGTTAATCCTTTGTCCTTCAGCAACTCCACCGCCGCCGCAAACGCCGCAAAATCGCCCATCTTACTCATATCAATCCCATAACAATCTGGGTACCGAATCTGGGGCGCCGAACTCACCATGATGATTCGCGTGGGCTCCAAACGATCCAAAATCCGCAAAATACTGCGCTTCAAAGTGGTGCCGCGAACCACACTGTCGTCCATGATCACCAACGTATCGTTCCAACTCTTCACCACCCCATAGGTGATGTCGTAAACATGCCCCACCAAATCATCCCGATCAGAATCGTTCGTGATAAACGTGCGCATCTTCACATCCTTCACCAATATTTTCTCCCGCCTTGGCCTCCAACTCAATATCTCCTTCACCTTCTCAGGCTCATTTTTCACATCGATTTTCGACAAAGCCTCCGCCTGCAACTCCCTGCGGATCTCGTGAATACCATCAATCAACCCATAAAAACTCGTCGCCGCTGTGTTAGGCACATAACTAAACACCGTATTCACCAAATCATTGCCCAACAAATCCATAACCGGCTTAGCCAACAGCCTTCCCAACTCCTTGCGCTCATGGTAAATCGCCTGATCGTTGCCCCGACTGAAATAAATGCGCTCAAAACTGCAGCTCATCCTTTCCGTAGGCTTCAAAATATTCACCTCCTCAACATGGCCACTCTTGCGCACCAACAAGGCATTGCCCGGACCCAATTCCTGCACGTCCTCTGGGTAAATGTTGAACGCCGTTTGTATCGCAGCACGCTCACTCGCCACCACAACCACCTCATCGTCGATGTAGTAGTGCGAAGGTCGAATTCCCGCCGGATCACGAATGATAAACGCATCGCCGTGACCCAACATCCCAATCATATTATACCCGCCATCCACGTTTTTGAAACTGCGCTTTAAAATATTAGTTAGCGATATTTCCTCCTTGATCTTCTCCGAAATTTCTAAATTGGTAAATCCTTGCGCCTTTAACACCCCAAACAATCGCTGGTTTTCCTCGTCAATGAAATGACCAATCTTCTCCAACATCAACACGTTATCGCTCTTCTCCTTCGGCTGCTGCCCCAATTCAATCAACGCATTGAACAACTCATCCGTATTGGTAATGTTGTAATTGCCCGCCAACATCAAGTTGCGCGCCATCCAATTGTTCTGTCGCAAAAAAGGGTGAATGTTTTCGATGCTGTTCCCCCCATAAGTGCCGTAACGAAGATGCCCCAACAGCATTTCACCCGCATAGGGATAGTGCTTTCTCAAATAATCCACGTCTTTGCGATACTCCTCGGGAATCTCGTTCAACGCCGCACCAACCTCCTCGAAAATGTCTGTCAATGCCGTTTTACTCGCACTCCGCTTTCTCGCCAAATAACGAGCCCCATAATCGGGATCCAATTTCACCACACCCATGCCCGCACCGTCCTGACCGCGATTTAGCTGCTTGGTCATTAAGTACTGTAGCTTGGCCAAGCCGTACCAAAAGGTGCCATACTTTTCCTGGTAATACTCCAACGGCTTCCTCAACCGTATGAAAGCAACACCACATTCATGTTTTATCGCGTCACTCATGGAAGTTGTAGGGCAAAGTTACATGATTCAGGGCGATGAACTTTTAGTAAAAATCTCAAAAATTAAGTGTATGCCGCCACGATGTGACGATTAACAGGAAAAAATGCCAATCAAAGATTTACTTTTGTGTTGTTGCCAAGCCAATTTTGCCAACAGAAATACATACAAACCATGGAAATTCGCAAGCCTTTCAACCTCCAAACCTGGATTGCCGAAAACCGGCATTTGCTCAAACCACCCGTTGCCAATAAAAACCTGTACCCAGAAGGTAGCAACTACATCGTAATGATCGTTGGAGGTCCCAATGCCCGTCGCGATTACCACTACAACGAAACCGAAGAGCTTTTTTACCAACTCGAAGGTGAAATTACCGTTAAAACACAACAAAACGGACAGCGTGTAGATGTGAAATTAGGTCCCGGCGATATGTTCCTCCTCCCCGCCGGCGTGCCCCATTGCCCCGGACGTACCGAAGGTTCCATCGGACTAGTGATCGAAAGAGTGCGCGCTGGAAAAGGATTCAAAGATGGATTGTTGTGGTTCTGCGACAAGTGTAACAACAAATTGCACGAGGCCTATTTCGAACTCAACAACATCGAAACCGATTTCCTTACCCACTTCAATCACTACTACGAATCTGAAGATTTGCGCACCTGCAAAGAGTGCGGCGAAGTGATGCCCAAACCCTAAGGCAACAAATTTTATAAACCCAACAGGGCCAATCCCTCCTCAAAAGAATGGGGGTTGTAGCCCAACTCCGACACCGCCTTGGTGATGTCTAACCCCGTGATGGGCGGACGTTTGGCCGGCTGATTCAACGTGCTGCTATCAACCCGATTGATGCAGTCCATCGAATACCCATAGAACTGCGCCACACGCTCCACCAACTCAATCACACTCATGTAATCCTTGCCCGCAATGTTATAAATGCCCTGCGCCCGCTGCGCGGCCGCCAAAAAACAGCCCATGGCCAAATCCTCCGCCAAAGTAGGTGTGCGGTACTGGTCCGTGACCACGTTGGCTGACTTCTGCTGCTTCAACGTGCCATGCGCCCACAATACAATGTTTGTTCTGCTCATATCCGCCACCTTCCCATACACCAAAACCGTGCGTAAAATGCTATAACTGTTTGCAAACTCTATCACCCGTTTCTCGCCCTCCAACTTGCTCCAACCATAATAACTCAAAGGATTCGCCTCGTCCAATTCCGTGTACATCGGCTTGGTCCCATCAAAAATGAAATCCGTGCTCACATGCACCAAATGAAACCCCAATTTCGTGCTCAACCGTGCCAAATTCTCCACCGCCGTCACATTCAAAGCCACACATTCATCGCGTTTAAACTCACAATCATCGACTTGCGTCATCGCCGCCGTGTGAATCACCACATCCGGCAATTCCTGCATCAACAATCGCTCCATCGCCGCCGAATCCGTGATGTCCAACGTCTGATACCGGTACCCCATCTGTTGTGGATGTCGATTCCTCCCCGCGCCCGTAGCCAACAAATCCCAATCAGACCGTTGCAAAAATAAATCCGTCAACTTCTGTCCCAACAACCCATTGCTGCCCGTTACCAATACCTTCGTTTTGTTTGTCATGGTGATAAATATGCACAAAAATCTAACTTCCCGTCCCAACCACCAAACCCGATTACCCACAGAAACTCGGGAAATAGCCGTATTTTTGTAGTATGAAATTGGTCACCTTCAAAACCGATGGTCAACCCCAAACTGGGATTTTGGTTAATGCCAACATCTACCCCCTCAACACCATTCAACCCGCCATCGCCAACAACATGCGCGATATGCTCAACGATTGGGACAACCAAAGTGCCCTGGCCAAAGCCGTAGAAACGGAAATCCTCGCTGGTAACCACAGCCACCTCGCCGTGCCATGCTCAGACGATATTCTCCTAGCACCCGTGCCCCAGCCCAGTAGCTGCAGAGACGGTTACGCCTTCCGTCAACACGTGGCCGCCGCCAGAAGAAATCGCGGCGTTCCCATGATTCCTGAATTCGACCAATACCCTATCTTCTATTTTACCAACCACAACGCCATCCAAGGTCCCGGCGCCATCCCCTGCATGCCCGACCATTTTGAAAAATTGGACTTCGAACTCGAAGCAGCCGTTGTGCTAGGCAAACATGGCAGAAACGTGAAAGCCGAAGACGCCGATCAATACATCGCGGGCTACATGATCATGAACGATATGAGTGCAAGACGTCTTCAAATGGAAGAAATGCTGCTCAACCTCGGTCCCGCCAAAGGCAAAGATTTTAGCACCGTCATCGGTCCATGGCTCGTAACCCCCGATGAACTTGAGCCCTATAAAATTACCGCTAAACCCGGACATACAGGCCACTCCTACAACCTCAACATGAAATGCTGGGTAAACGGCATCCAAGTGAGTGAAGGGAGCGTGGGCGATATGGACTGGACATTCGCAGAAATCATCGAGCGATGCGCCTACGGCGCCGACATCTTCCCCGGTGACGTCATCGGCAGTGGTACCGTGGGTACCGGTTGCTTCCTAGAACTCAACGGAACCGGCAAACTCAACGATCCCCAATACAAAGAACAATGGTTGCAAAATGGCGATGTCGTGGAAATGGAAATTACCGGACTCGGCCACCTGAGCAATACCATCGTACAAGAAAACAGCAACTTCAGCATCCTAGCCCTGAAAAAATTACCCACCGAAAACGCCTAATACCCACTCAAACACCCCATACCTATGAGACGCAATCACGAAATCGACTACCGCATCTTCGGCGAAGAAATGCAATGCGTGGAAATTGAACTCGATCCCCAAGAAACCGTCATGGCCGAAAGTGGCAGCTTTATGTTCATGGACGATGGCATCGAAATGGAAACCATCTTCGGCGATGGTAGCCAACAAAGTGGTGGAATCCTGGGCAAACTCATGGGCGCCGGGAAACGACTCCTTACCGGTGAATCGCTCTTCATGACAGCCTTCACCAACGTAGGCTATAACAAAGCCCGCGTAACCTTCGCAGGTCCCTATGCCGGAAAAATCATGCCGCTCGATTTACAACAACTCGGGGGTAAAGTGATCTGTCAGAAAGATAGCTACCTCTGCGCCGCCAAAGGCGTGAGCGTTGGCATAGAATTTCAACGCAAACTTGGAACCGGCCTGTTCGGCGGTGAAGGATTCATCATGCAAAAATTAGAAGGCGATGGCCTCGCGTTTGTGCATGCAGGCGGACATGTCATGGAAAAAGAATTGCGTGCCGGAGAAACCCTGCGCATCGATACCGGATGTATTGTGGCATTCACCGCAGGCATCGATTACGACATCCAATTGGTTCGTGGGGTTAAAAACGCCCTGTTCGGCGGTGAAGGATTGTTCTTTGCCGTACTCAGAGGCCCCGGAAAAGTATGGCTGCAAAGTTTGCCCGTCTCTCGCTTGGCAGGAAAAATTCTGAGCTATGGCGCACCCGGCGGCAGAAGAGAAGAGGGTAGTATCCTCGGCGGACTTGGCAACATCCTCGATGGCGACGGTTTTTAATTAAACCAATACACCCATTTCACGGCCAAGGACCTGAACGATGGTCCAAAATACGACGATCGATTCGGCAACACCGATTGGAATTGGTCGTAATTCTGACTGTATACCAAGAAAAAATCGCTCATCGGACGGTATCTCCACTGGAACCGCAAATTCACATTCATCTTCTCTGATTGGGTATTGTATTGCACAAACCCCGTGAAATACGTGTTTGTATTGATGCTGTACTCCGTCTTAAATCCAATCAAATTGATCGCAGAAGTGAAAGAATCTCCCATCAACACATTGATGTGATTGAAATTCGCCGCGAACAATAACAACGGCAATTTTTGCTTGCCCACACCCTTAACCCGGTACGATAAATTTCCGCCAAACTCCGCCTTCCGCCCCATAAAATACCCACCATAACTCGCCTCCAAATACCCGCTCAATGGCTTGCGGTTATTGGTAGTAAACTCTGTATGAACACCGGTCCATTGATATTTCCCAAAAAACAACTTGCCCTCATCCAAAGGATCAAAAGGCAAAAACAAATCATAATATGAATGATCAACACTCACATGAAACAATGAACTGTTCTGAAAATTCAAATCCAATCCCAACTCAGACTCCGATTCCGTACCATGAAAACTGCTGTCGTAATAGCTGCTGTTGCTCAAAACCAATCCATAATGATTGATGTGCTTGTTCCGCTTGGGATAAATGCTGTACGTCAACATCGGCTCCAAGCGCCAGTAATCGTATTTAATCACCTTCCCCGATACTGGATCGTAATTGTCCGTCCGAGGCACAAAACCCGTGCGCGCCACAAATTGCTTGCTCACGTACTCATGGTTCCACATCGCCGTCCAATTCAAACTCCGATAACGCAGCCAAGTTGCATGGGCATATCCCGCACCTGAGCGAAGTCCTGGATACAACGACTTCTGCACAAAACCCTTTCCCGCCCACAGATTGCTTTTGGTTAACAAATTGAACTCCGTGCCCAACACCGAATTGTAGTCGCCCGATTGTGCCACCCTCCCCTGTCGGTCTACATAATTCACCAACGTATTCAATCGCTGATCATGCACCGCAATCACCGCCACATTGCTCGCCGTAAATACCTTGCGCTGTAAGGCAAATACCGAATAATTCGTGGCGGGAATAACACCCCCGCTCGACATCAAATCTTGTGATTGCGTAGTGATGTTCATCAGACCCAAGCGAACGTTGCTGCCGATTTTGCCCGACATCCGCACACCGCCCACAATGGGAACAAGTCCCTGACTCCCCAAACCAATGCGGCGTGAGAAAAATGGACGAATCTGCCGAAACCCAAAACTGGCAAACAAATCACTGTTTTCAATGAAAAACTGACGTCGCTCCGGAAAAAACAAACTATACCGCGTCAAGTTCACCTGCTGCACATCCACATCCACCTGTGCAAAATCGGGATTCACCGTAACGTCCAAATTCAAACTCCTACTCAACGCAACCTTGGCATCAAAACCCAATTTCGGCGCGGCCGTTACTGGGTCGGTAAGGTTGGTGCGCCTGCCCGACTGACCCTGTTGTCCAATCCCACTCACGTACGGAATCAACACCAAATTTTTGTTTTTCTTCACCGCCGCCAACGCTGAAACATCCCCCTGAACCGCAGGATTGCTGAAGAACATCGAATCGCAAAACACCAACGAACTGATGTTGAAGTTTCTTGGAACCCGCGCGAAAGACGACACTTCATTGTTCTTAAAATCAAAACGAGCCACATTGAATCGCCACAGTTTTTGCATCGGATTAAAACGCAAACTGTTGAAGGGAATGGCCACCTCCGCCACCCAATAATCACCCATTCTCTGGGTTGCGGAATACCAAACCTGATCCCAAGCCGTAGTCACCCCAAATCCCCCGCCGTTTTCTACCGACCCCTCGCGCTGCGAATTGAACGGCGTAACCCCAAAAGAAAATCCATTCTGGCCGTCGTTGAACGGACTCAAGGTCAATACCACCGCATCGGTATTCGTGACGCTGAAATCCCGCTTTAAACTCTGAATCACATAAGGCTTTTCCGGATGGCGATTTTCACAAATGAAAACTGCGTACAAGTATTTTTCGTCAAACGCCATCGCAAACCGCGTTTGCGTCTCAGACCGCGATGTATCGTAAGGATACTGCTGTGTAAACCAATCAATGGAGCCATCCCGCTGCCAAACAAATCTACCGCGCTCATCTATCTTGTAGCCCAAGGATGGCGATCTTTGCCAAACCGACTCATTCAACAAACCATCCACCACCACCGGCTCAGGCGTAAACGCACAAACCGTTGCACTTTGCGACCGCAAAGCCCCACCAACCGCAATCAACCCTAAAAATAGTAACAGGCGTTTCATCAGTCAGCCCCGGCAATGTTACGCTTCTGAGCAATTGTGAATGAATTCAACTTAACATAATACGCTTTGCGCTTGGCAGGCACGTAAAACTTCAACAAGCTTCCCACCTTCAACTGATTGCTGTGCAAATGATTCCACGATTTCATCTGCTGTGGCGTGCAATCAAAAATATCACTCAAGGTGTAAACGGCATCACCAGATTTTACCTTGTAATAAACCCATACTTTCGTGCCCTCCGTACTGCCCGCAATCGATTTTGGCACCGGAGGCGTTACCCCTGAAGAATCCGTTACCGACTGATCACTCCGCGATACCACCATAGACACGGCCGAATCACCATCGCCAACCAATACCGTGTCAACACGCGACAATCGCTGCGATAACGTGGGCTTGCTGCCTATCCAAATCGACAAAGAATCGCGCTTGGCAGTATAAATAACGGCATATTTCTTGGGCAATTTAAACGCGCATGGCTCCCCCAAATAAGGCACCGCATCGGCCCGGAATTCTGGGTTTAAGTTGCGCAAATCCGACAACCCCACCCCAATTTTTTCGTTCAATACCGCAAAGGGTACCACCATACCAATCGACTCCACAGCCACCGCATCTGTGCGCTCCACTTCCATGGCCCGAATGCCATACTGCTGCGCATGATGCAACACCGCTACCGCCGCGTAAAACTGAATCACTGGCAACCGCTCCTGAGGCACCAAAGCTTCGTAAATATGGGCAAAATCAAGGTCGCCCCCAATCTCGTGAATCACCTGATTCAACCGAATAGGACCAATGTGAAACGCTGTAATGACCTTCAACCAATCGCCGTAAATCACATACAAATCACGCAAATACAAACACGCCGCCTCCGTGGATTTCTTGGGGTCTCTACGCTCGTCGAAAAGAGCCGTCTGACGTAAATTGTACTTCTTCCCAATCGTATAACTCAGAGGCCACATGCCAGAAGCACCACTCTCATCTCGATACCTGGGCTCATACCCCGAACTACCCGCCGGAATGTACTTCACAAACCAAGGCAACCCATACTTCACCGCTGTGCGATCAATCTGCTCGCCGTAATATTGCATCCTCCCATAAAAAATAGATGTGCTTTCGTTTTCGTTCTTCAACCAATCGGCAATGGTCTGCTCGATATCGCTGTTGTAAAAAAATGGCAAACCCCTTACTTCCAACGTTTTAAGTCGCAACTGCACATCGTTCTGACCGATGGCCAAACCACATACCATTACCCACACTATGAAGATGCGAATTCTCAAACTCATCCCAACGTTTCTTCCAACAATTTCGATAAATCAAAAAGGGCCTTCTCTTCCAACAAACCCGTCATCAACTGAACCCCTATCGGCAAGCCCGCTTTGGTGGTTCCCGCTGGAATAGAAATCGCCGGGTTACCCGCCAAATTGGCCTGGACCGTTAATAAATCCGCCATGTACATCGCCACCGGATTGGCCGCCTTCTCACCCAACTTGAACGCCGGCGTACTCGTTGTAGGCAACAAAATCGCATCCACACCCGCCAACACCTTCTCCGTTTCCGTGCGAATCACCTGACGAACCCGCTGGGCTTTATCATAATAAGCATCGTACTGATCACTGCTTAGTACAAACGTACCCAACATGATCCTGCGCTTCACCTCTTCGCCAAAACCTTCCGTTCTCGACAAAGTATAGGTCGACTCCAAATCATGGGCCGATTCACTGCGCTTGCCGTACAACATGCCGGAATAACGCGACAAATTACTTGATGCCTCAGCCGTAGTCAACACGTAATAGGCCGGTACCATATAATCCAACAAGGGAAAATCGAAATAGGTCACCTCGTGGCCCGCCGCCTCCAATTTGCCAATCAACGAAAGCATCATGCCCCGAACTTCCGCATCAATGCCATCCTCAGACAACGCCTGCGTCATCACCGCAAATTTTGCTTTAACCGGCGCTTTGGGCATGTCATATTTTGGCGCAGCTTGTTGATATACCGTGGCGTCCTGTCCGTCCGGACCTGCCATGATCTCTGTCAACAACACAACGTCTTCCAAACTCTGCGTCATGGGTCCAACCTGGTCAAAACTCGATGCATAAGCCAAAAGTCCCCAACGAGATATCAAACCATACGTGGGTTTCAAGCCGTATATTCCCGTAAACGCTGCCGGCTGCCTAATTGATCCACCCGTATCACTACCCAAAGCGGCATGAGCCATCTTCGCCTGAATAGCCACTGCACTTCCGCCCGATGAACCACCCGGTACGCGGGTGTGATCCGCAGCATTCAATACCGGACCAAACGCGCTGTTCTCGTTGCTCGCACCCATCGCAAATTCATCGCAGTTGGTACGACCGATAAAAATCGCGTCTTCACCCAACAATCGCTGAACCACGGTGGCAGAATAAATCGATGTAAACCCCTCCAATATCTTGGAAGAAGATCCTACACGGTGATCCTTGTACGCCAACACGTCTTTCAAAGCAATCACACAGCCAGCCAATCGACCTGCAGTGCCTGCTTTTACTTTCTCATCGATGCCCTTAGCTCGTTCGATAGCCTCGTCGCCCCAAACCTCCAAAAACGCATTCAAATGCTGCTGGGATTCAATATTCTTTAGGTAATATTCTACCATGGACACACATGAAATGTGGCCCGCATTCAGGTCTTCCCGAATTGATGAAATCCGGCTGTAGTGCTTCAAGATTACTCCTTGTTGTCTTTTGGCTCCTCGTTCATTCCCTTGCGAATCTCATTGCCAACGTTGTTCTTGGCATCTTGAAATTCTCTTACGCCACGGCCCAAACCGCGCATTAGCTCAGGAATCTTTTTGCCGCCGAACAGCAACAAAACGAGCACCAAAAGGACAATCAGTTCTTGACCACCCAAAAAAGATAATAAATGAATAGTGTTCATTGCCCCTCAAAAATACGACAAAACTCCGAGGGATTCACCCCTTTTTTACAGATATCCAACCGCTAAGCCCGTTTCCCATCCGTCAACGCAACCCAACCGTTCAACACGGTCCCAAAAACCCTTATCCCTGGACCCAATTGGCTTTGTCCATCTGATTGAACTGCCAAGGCGCACCGTTGTTCTCCAAATTGGTGAACATGTTGTTCAACTCACCCGGCGCCGCACTCTTCTCCATCACCTGATACTGTCGCATTTGTACGATAATATCCACCGGATTGATGTTGACCGGACAAGCCTCAGCGCAGGCATTGCAAGTAGTACAAGCCCACAATTCCTCAGCTGAAATATAGCTGTGCAAATCCTTGCCATCCTCAAACCGACCCTCCACCGGCGTGCCCGCTTTTTTCGCGGCATCGATGCCATTTCCTACGTCCTCCAACCGGTCGCGCGTGTCCATCATGACCTTTCTGGGCGATAATAACTTACCCGTTTGGTTGGCCGGACAAACACTGCTACATCGACCGCACTCCGTGCATGTGTAAGCATCCATCAAATTTTTCCAAGTCAAATCCTGCACATCTTTGGCCCCAAAACCGCCGGGCGGTTCATAGCCCTCCGGCGGCTGCGCCGCCGGATCTATCATCAATTTTACCTCC
>VGFS01000024.1 GCA_016868785.1 Bacteroidota bacterium | reverse complement strand
CCAAACAATTCACTTTCTATGAGTTCTGTAGGTATGGAAGCACAGTTTACTTCAACAAGGGGGTAGGAGGCACGGTTGCTTTTTTCATGGAGCCAGCGGGCCACCAGTTCTTTTCCAGTGCCATTTTCTCCGGTGATAAGCACGCGGGCTTCGGTGGGGGCCACTTTTTCAATGGTTTCCTTGATTTTTCCGATGGCCGGGGTCTCGCCGATGATGTCGAACGTTTTGGCCACTTTCCGCTTCAAAACTTTGGTTTCACTCACCAAATTGTTTCGGTCGATGGCATTGCGAATGGTAATCAGCAGGCGATTGAGATCGGGTGGTTTGGTAATGAAATCGTAGGCGCCTTTTTTGGTTGCGTCGATGGCCATTTCTACGTTACCATGACCCGAAATCATGATGAAAGGCAAATCGGGACGTAACGCTTGGGCTCGGTCTAACAATTCCATACCGTCGATGCCCGGCATTTTAACGTCGCACAAAACCACGTCAAATTCATTTTTCTGGATGAGTTGAAGTCCTTTGTTGCCGTCATCGGCCGTAGTTACTGAGTAATTCTCGTATTCAAGGATTTCCTTGAGGGTTTCGCGGATCGGCGCTTCGTCGTCGATGACCAATATTTCAGCCATGTTTTGTGTATATATTAGAATACAATGATACGGCTGCGGGAGGACACGCAATGTCTAACTTTTCCACCAGTTATTCCCGATTATTTTTTTAACTTTTCGATGAGTGTTTTTGGTGAGTCATTTATTGGTCACACGGGACATTCAAATAATCAGTGATTGTGTAGTTTATGTATTTGTTTTTTTTCTTGTAAATACATGAAATATAATGCTTTGTGTTTAGGTGTACGTGTTCGTTGTTCGAAGAATTGGGTTTGAAAATACATTGGTTTGTGGGGATCGAAATGGGGTAGAAGTGACTTAAAATCCGCTCAGAATTTGGGCGGATGTGCATCGCCTTTGTGAAAAATGTTTGGCAATGTGGCGATTTTGATTCATTTTTGTTTTAAGAGATACTCCATTTAAAGTATGAACAAACAAATACTGGGAAGAATATTGGCCGTTGCGGGGTTGTTGGCCCCTTGGATGGTTGAGGCGCAACAAGATCCAATGTTCACGCATTTTACGTACAACAAATTGTTCTACAACCCTGCGTATGCAGGGGCTTCCGGACAATATTGCTTGAATGCCATTACCCACCAACAGTGGTTGGGTTTTGATGATGAATCTCCTTACTTGAGAACGCAAAGCGGTACACCGGTAGAAATGGATTTGGACAAAATGCGAACCAACATCGCACCTCAGACCATGGGTTTGGGATTTTCAGCGCCAGCCATTTACAAGGATAAAAATTATGGCGGTGCTTCATTTTCGTATGTGAGCGACAAAATTGGATATGAGAGCAGTTTGTACATGAAAGGTGGATTGGCCTTGGCTTACCCGATGTTGGACGGTTCTAACATTCGTGTGGGGGTTGATTTCGCCAACATAACCAAATCATTGAACGGACAAGGTCTTCGTGCTCACGATCCCAATGATCCGATGATTCCTAACGGACAAGTATCGGACAGTCGTACTACCTTGGGTGTTGGTGCATATTACACTACACCAAATATCATGGATGGTGCTTACATTGGTTTGTCGGCTACCAACATGACCCCACAGACTTTTGCATACGGTGGATCGGGTACCATTACTGCGGAGACCAAACGCCACTATTATTTGGTAGCGGGTTACAAGCAGGAGAGCTTCTTGGGCAATCCTTCTTTGGTGTTGGAACCAGCCGTTTTGGTGAAGGCAGCGGCAAATGCAGGGTTCATTAAGCCCCAGTTGGACATGCAAGGTATGGTAACATGGAACGATTTGTTCGCCGGTGGTGCCAACTTGCGTGTTTATGGTGCGGGTTTAGAATCATTCTCATTGATGTTCGGTTACTATCCTCCTTTGTTGGGAAATGCTGCCGGTGCAAACCAGCGCTTTCGCGTGGGTTACTCTTACGACATCCCCATGAACCGTTTGATCAGAAGTCAGACCGGAACCCACGAAATCCAGGTAAACTATTGTTTTACATTCACTTTGCCCGAACGTCCGGTGAAAGTATACAGACACCCACGCTACATGGAGCGTTCATCTGAGTTCGATTAATTGAAAAAAAAATATTTATCCACACAAAATAAACATCCGATAATTGCGTTTTAAACCTACACGAAATAAAAATAGTGTTGATTTATTCAATCGAAACTTTATTTTTGCAACTTTATACTAAATACGCAATATCAAAACTGCATAATGAAAAATACAGTGATGAATTTCTTCACAAACAACGAGTTCGCCAAGAAAACATTGAGTTTCTTGGGCAATCGAACCCTTCGCAGGGCTGCGGTAGTGGCTTCTGTAATGGTCTATGCATGCGGACCTGCCGACACAGGCGACCTGACAGGTGTGTTGGGAAGACGACCATGGTTTCACCCACAGCCTCCGGGCATGGTGTACGTGAAATCGGGTACTTTCCATACCGGACAAGGTGGTCAGGATGTATTCAACTCCTACTTGGAGCCAAATAAGCAGATGACAATCACTGGTTTTTGGATGGATGAGACCGAAATTACCAATAACGAATATCGTCAGTTTGTGAACTACGTAGTGGATTCTTTGGCGCGCATAATGTGTGACGATGATGAGTACTATTTCCCAGAAGATGAGGAAGGCAATCGTTTGATCAATCCATACCGTATGGTTGATTGGGTGAAGCACAAAGAGGAATTGGCGGATATGTTGTACCAGGGCGACGAGCGTTTCCAGGGCAAGCACCAAATCGACACACGTAAGTTGATATATCATTTTATGTGGACAGATTACAAAGCGGCTGCTGCATTGGATCGCGACAAATATGCGCCGATGGATCGCGCTCAGTTCATGCGCACCGAGGATGTGTTGGTTTATCCAGATACATTGAGCTGGGTACGTGATTTCACTTACTCATACAACGAGCCGATGGCTCAGGTGTATTTCCACCATCCTAAATACGATGAATATCCAGTGGTAGGGGTTTCTTGGCACCAAGCGTTTGCTTTCTGCCGTTGGAGAACGGATCGCAAAACTGCTTATTGGGAAATGAATGGTTACTTGCCAAATACCCATGACTTCCGTTTGCCTTCTGAATATGAGTGGGAATATGCTGCTCGTGGAGGTCGCATCGGTAACAAATACCCATGGGGAGGTCCATACGCCCGCAACAGTAAGGGTTGTATGTTGGCGAACTTCAAACCATTGCGTGGTAACTACGGTGTAGATGGTGGTGTTTACCCAGTGCGCGTTGATAGCTATTTCCCAAATGATTTTGGTTTGTACAACATGGCGGGTAACGTTTCTGAGTGGACAAACACTGCATGGGATGAAGCGAATAACTCATTTGCCCACGATTTGAATGGTGAATCTTCTGTATTCATCAAAGAGCGTGGTAAAGAGGGCAAGCGTCAGGTAAAAGACATTCCAATCAACGAAAAGCGCAAAGTAATTCGCGGTGGATCTTGGAAAGACGTGGCTTACTTCATCGAAAACGGTGCTAGAACTTATGAATACCAAGATACAAGCAAATCCTACGTAGGATTCCGTTGCGTACAGACTTACATCGGTCGTTCTAACACGGATAGAAAGTAATTCTGACAGAATAAACCCAAGGATAATTCGTTAACTATTCAACTAACTATAACTAAATAAAAATTATGAGCAAAAGTTTCTTTGAATCAAAAAAGTTTAAAACTACCATGAACTTCGTTTATGGTATGGGTGCTTCGGTTGTAATCGTGGGGGCGTTGTTTAAGATTTTGCACTTGAAAGGTGCCGACATCATGTTGTCAGTAGGTCTTTTGACTGAGGCCGGGATTTTCGCGATCTCTGCTTTCGAACCTGTGCACATGGATCCAGATTGGTCTTTGGTTTATCCAGAATTGGCCGGTGGCGATCCTAATGATAAGAAAAAATCTGGCAGCGTTTCTCAGCAGTTGGATTCTATGTTGGCACAAGCCAAAATTGGTCCAGAATTGATCGAGAGTTTGGGTACCGGTTTGACTTCTTTGAGCAGCAACGTAAAAGAGATGGCCAATTTGTCAAATGCGGCTGTAGCTACCAACGATTACGCTGAAAGCGCTTCAAAAGCTGCCAAAAACATGGGCACTATCGCTGATAGCACTGCCATGGTTTCTGAATCAATGGATAACTTCTCTGCTGGTTTGCAAGGTGCATTGACCAATATCAATGCAACTGAAACAGCTACTGCTGAATTTTCAAGCGAATTGAACAAATTGAACCGCAACTTGAGCAACTTGAACTCAATTTACGGTAACATGTTGAGCGCCATGGGTGCAAACAAAGCCTAACCTTTATTTATTCCCACTAAACTAAAAAGGAGAATAGAAAATGGCAGGTGGTAAATTATCCCCACGTCAAAAGATGATCAACATGATGTATCTCGTGTTGACGGCCCTTTTGGCATTGAACGTATCGAAAGAGATAATAAAGGCATTTAACTTGATTGAAAACTCTTTGGATAACTCAACAAAGAGCATCGTACAGAAGAATACTGCTGTTTTGGGTGGTTTGGTGAAAACTGCTGCTGAAAACAAGGCTGCTGCTGCTGCAGTTTCCTATTGTAATCAGGTTCAAGGTATTAGCAAATCGTTGATTGTCCGTTTAAACGGCATAAAAAACGAATTGTTGTTGCTTTCTGGAGACCAAAAAGATCCCAAAATGGGTCGGAAGCAAGAGCCTGAGGCATTGTTGGTTAAAGGAGGTGTTCCTGAATTGGCACAAGGTGACAACATGGAAATTCACGGTAACTACTTCATGGTTGAAAACGAGGGTAAGAATGGCACAGATTTGCAAGATGCCATAAATAAAGCCCGTAAGGATATGTTGGCTGTATTGCAAAAAGCATCGAATGATGCGGTGTTGTCGGCCTCTCCCGAAACAAAGAAGATGTTATTGGATCGTATGAAGTCAATCGAAATGAAGACTTCTTTGTACGCCGAAGATGGTGTAAACTCCAGTGGGACTGTTCAATCATGGGTATCCATGTATTTGGAACATTCTCCATTAGCTGGTGTATTTGCGATGTTGAGCAAGGTAGAGAACGATGCACGTTCTATGGAAGCAGAAGCGATGCAAGCCTTGGCTGAGTCTGTGAATGCTGCCGACTACAAGTTCGATAAATTGATTCCAGTTGTTTCAGCTGCGACCAGTGCAGTTTTGACAAACCAAACGTATGAAGCGAACATCTTGTTGGCTGCCTATAACTCAAAGGCCCAAATGACTGTGACTGTAAACGGTCGCCCCATTGAAGTGGTTGATGGTGTGGGTAAATACAAAGTGACTTCTGCTTCTCCTGGAACACAAAAATTCAAAGTAGGTATTCAGGTGCCTAAGCCTAATGGTGGTGGTTCTGACAGCTACGAAACCGAAGCTGAGTACAGTGTTTTCGCACCCCAAGCCGCGATTTCAGCCGATGAGTTGAACGTAGTGTACGTAGGTCTTCCAAACCCCATTTCAGTATCTGTGGGTGGTGTAGATCCTAAGAACGTGAATGTAACAGTAACCGGTGGTGGTGTTAGCTTGCGTCCGAGCAAATCAGGTTTATACAATGCAATCATCCCAACCCGTGTTGGTAACGAATGTATGATCAACGTAACTGCGAAGTTGCCCGACGGTCGTACAGTATCTATGGGTTCTAAGAAATTCAAAGTACGTAACGTTCCCCGTCCAGTATTCAAAGCCGGTAGCGTAGGATTTAGCGGTCCTATCTCATTGGCGGCGATGAAAGTTCAGGCGAATGCAGTAGCTGCCTTGGATAACTTCGTATACGATGGTGTAAAGTATGATGTATTGTCGTACCGCTTTACTTGCATCGGACGTCGTACCAACGGTCCAAAAATTCAAGTGGTGAACGGATCAAGTTTGGAACCGATTGCTGCCTATTTGAAAATGTTGGGCCCTGGTGATTTGATTCAATTCGATCAGATCAAAGTTATCGGTCCTGACAAAACCCCTAAATTCCTCGACAACGTTGGGGGATCAGTAAACTAAAAAACAAATCGATGAAACGCATATTAATCACACTTACATTTGTAGCCGCTGCAGGTTTGCAAGCCCAAGATTGGGGTGGTGGATGGGGTTCAGACCCAGCCCCCGCGAAAAAAGGTTCTGGTTCTTCTGAGCCAGCAGCTGAAGCACCAAAAAAGGAGGCTGAAATTGTGATACCAACCATTGGTACACATTATGATGACCCTGCTGTGCCTCACTACGAGCCAGAATATGTAAACCAAGACACGAACATTCGTAACTTGCAAGGTATTGTTATGCAGCGTCCTTACTTGCGTAATGCAGATGTGAAATTCCGTAAGCGTGTATGGAGAGTGATTGATTTGCGTCAGAAAATGAATCGCGCCTGGACTTGGCCTAAAAACCCAATTTCTCAGGTATTTTGGGAGATGGGTACAAAAGGATTGATACGGGCCTATTCGACTGATTCATTTAATCGAATCATTACACCGGAGGACATAATTCGCGCAACTGCTGAAATTATTACCACTTCCAAACAGCGTCCGGGTTCAGATGATCCTACAGATTTGGTTGATACTTCTTTTCCAGAGTATTTTTCCTGGGATTTGATCCAGAAGATTGAAATCATGGAGGATTGGGTATTCGATTACAAGCATGGTGAATTCAAACCCATCATCATTGGAATCGCCCCGATTCAGCCAAAGAATATCATGGGTCAAACCTACGATGTGAAACCTTTCTGGTTGAAAATGGATGATTGCCGTCCTACTTTGGCGAAATCAGAAGTATTCAACCGTTACAACGATGCAATGCGTTTGAACTGGGATCAGCTCATCAACCAACACCGTTTGTTCGATAGCTATATCGTGAAAACTTCGGAGTGGGATGATCGCTACATCAACCAAAAAGCTGAGTTCAAGCAAGATGGATTGGCTTCGTTGTTGCGTGCTGAGGAAATCAAAAACGATTTGTTCATTTTTGAACACGATTTGTGGGAGTATTAATCGCACTGATTCACAATTATTAACAAGAACAATTCAAAAAACCCCGACCTACAGGTCGGGGTTTTTTGTTACATGAGTAGGAAGGGATTCGGATAAATTCCGTTTTTCCTTTGAATTTACCCCCAAAAAGCGTATTTTTGCCGTTCGTTTTAGTAGCGATGTTCGACAAAGCGGAAGATCTGTGCATAGAGTTTGTCAAATTGAAAGATGG
Source organism: Bacteroidota bacterium (assembly GCA_016868785.1). Lineage (GTDB taxonomy): Bacteria > Bacteroidota > Bacteroidia > NS11-12g > UBA955 > UBA955. Next base: position 25,980 of record VGFS01000024.1, on the reverse strand, counting down.
CAAACACAACTTAGACTTCCGGGTTGACGGGCCGTTCTTTGAATCATTGGGGAGTAAAGAAATACACGCTGCGGATGTAAATGTGACTGCTGAGGTCGATAAAACCTCGAATTGGATGCATGTACATTTGCGGATGTTTGGAAACATGACCGTTGATTGTCACCGTTGTTTGGTGGCATTGCCGATGCAAATCAATACGAAATATTTATTGATTGTGAAGCTTGACAGTCAGGACGAATCTGACAAAGACCATGAAGATGAAGGGGTAGAGTTGATCTATCTTCGTCCGCATGAGTTTACTTTGAGTATTGCCCAAACCGTTTATGAGACCAGTTTGTTGGCGTTGCCAATGATTCGGAATTGTGATGATTTGGACTTCAAGCCCTGTGATCAGGGGATGATACAAAAACTAGAAACGCTCAACAGTGATTCTAACGAAGAAACCGAGGTAGATGCACGTTGGGAAAAATTGAAACAACTAAAAAACCTATAATAAGGAAATGGCACATCCTAAACGAAAAATATCGAAAACCCGTCGCGACAAACGTCGTACACATGACAAAATTGATGTGCGTCCAATGATTGCTGATCCCGTAACTGGCGATGTATCATTGTACCACCGTGTAAACTTGGAAACTGGAATGTACCGCGGCCAGAAGGTAATGAAGGGTCGCAACGATAGTTAACAATGAGAATTGGTGTTGACGCCATGGGTGGGGATTACGCCCCATTAGAGGCCGTCAAAGGTGCCTCACAGGCTGCTTCTGCTTTGGCAGGTGTTGAACTCGTATTGTTTGGTTCAAAAACTGCCATAGAAGATGTATGTGCTGCTGAAGGCATTGATAGCACACAATTTGAAATTGTTGACACCCCTGATGTGATTGAAATGGCTGAACACCCCGTGAAAGCGTTGGTGTCAAAGCCCAATTCAAGTATCGCTCAAGGATTTTTGCATTTGGCGCAACACAAAATTGATGCATTTTTGAGTGCGGGAAACACAGGTGCTATGCTTGTGGGATCCATTCAGTACTTGAAACTGGTTGATGGATGTGACCGACCCTGCCTCACCGCTGCCATTCCAAGGCCGGATAACCGTCCGGGATTGCTACTTGATGTTGGGGCCAATGCCGACTGCAAACCTGAGCACCTCGAAAAATTTGCCTTGTTGGGCAATCTCATGTATTCCATGATGTACAAAGTGGAATCTCCCAAGATTGGATTGTTGAACATCGGTGAAGAGAGTGAAAAGGGCAATTTGTTGACCAAAGCCACCCATCAGTTACTTTCACAAACCCAAGGCATTCAATTCGTGGGCAACGTGGAGGGTAGAGACATCTTCGGCGATCATGCCGACGTAGTTGTTTGTGATGGTTTTAGCGGAAACATGATCATCAAATTGTGCGAAGGTATTTATTATCGACTGGTGAAGCGTGGCGTACAAGACGATTACCTGGATCAATTCAACTTCAAACACTATGGAGGTTCTATGGTATTGGGCGTAAATGCGCCAGTGATTGTTGGCCATGGTATAACCAAAGCAGAAACCTTCGTGAAGATGATCGAACTGGCACAAGAAACCGTTCAATCTCAACTGACCAATAAAATTCAAAAGGCGATGAGTCGTTTCATCGCGTCGCAAGCAGAAACTGCCACACAATGATGAAGATAACCGCAGCCATTACCGCCGTGGGTGGATACGTTCCACCGAAGATTCTTTCCAATGCAGATTTGGAAAAAATGGTCGATACCACCGATGAGTGGATCCGCACTCGTACAGGTATTGTTGAACGACACATCCTCGACGAGCCCGGTAAAGCGACTTCAGATTTGGCGGTGGGTGCGATTCTTCCCATGTTGAAAAAGAAAGGTGTGGATCCTGCGGAAATCGACTTGATCATCTGCGGTACCGTTACCGGTGATTACGTGTTTCCCGCTACGGCCAACATCATCGCCGACAAAATCGGTGCAGTGAATGCTTGGGGATACGATCTTGGAGCCGCTTGTAGTGGATTTTTATTCGCCTTGGTGACTGGATCTCGCTTCATTGAATCTGGTGCACACAAAAAAGTTTTGGTCGTTGGTGCGGATAAAATGAGCACAATTACGGATTACACGGATCGTAATACCTGCGTGTTGTTTGGTGATGGTGCAGGTTGCGTACTGCTAGAACCCTCTACTGATGGCTTGGGAATTCAAGATACCATCACCCGCGTAGATGGTAGCGGTCGCGAGTTTTTGATTCAAAAAGCGGGTGGATCAATGTTGCCGCCTAGTCACGAAACTGTAGATCAACGATTGCATTACGCCTATCAAGAAGGAAAAACGGTGTTTAAATTCGCTGTTACCCGCATGGCCGACGTAAGTTATGAAATCATGGAGCGTAATCAACTCAAGGCCGATGATATCGCCTGGTTGGTGCCTCACCAAGCCAATTTGCGCATCATCGATGCAACAGCAGATCGTATGGGCCTTGATAAAAACAAAGTGATGATCAACATCCAAAAGTATGGTAATACCACTTCTGGAACCTTGCCATTGTGCCTGTGGGAATGGGAAAGTCAGTTGAAAAAAGGCGATAACATCATCCTTAGCAGCTTTGGCGGTGGTTTTACTTGGGGCAGTGTTTACCTCAAGTGGGCTTACGACACCGAAGCTTAATTACATTACCCAACTTTTTGTAATATAGCGCGATAGATATAATCGCCGTTGTGCTCTTTTCCGCCGCAGAATTGCTGTTCGATGCACTGATACTGCGGATGCCGTTCTAAGAACTGGGCCACCTTGTCTTCATTTTCTGCCCGAAACACCGAACAAGTTAGGTATACCAAATAGCCACCGGCTACAACGGCATTGACCAAGTTATCCAGAATTTTTTGTTGCTTTTGGGCGTAAAGCGAAATTTCGGGTTGGGTGAAAAAGTGTAAATTCTCTGGATTACGTCGCCATGTCCCACTGCCCGAGCATGGCACATCGGCCACCACGATGTGAAACGGCTGACTGGGTGTTTCCTCGGCCAAGTTTAACACTTGGGTTTTGGGGGCCAACAATTGCAACGATTGAAATCGTTTTTGAAGGTTTTCCAAAATATTCCTTCTCACATCCGTGCAATGAATTTGGGCTTTGGGGTGATTTTGAAGCAGTGTGATGCTTTTTCCACCAGAGCCTGCGCAGCAGTCCAGGATTTTATGGTCTGACGTGCATAGCGCTGAAAGTGCCAAGTTTCTCCAATCCATGGCCCTCTGAGACCCGATGTCTTGAATGTAGGCGATGCCTGTTGTGGTTATGGTTTGCAGATCGGCTTGCGCAGAAACGGCCATGGTAGGGCCATCATGTGCCAGGGGTTCTATCTGCTGCAGGGATAGTGCTTTCAGCACTTGGGACTCTTTGCCTTGAATGGCGCGAATCCATACGACAGGTTCTGTTTGAAACCAAGATTGGAGCGTTTGAGGGGATAGATCTTGGCTTAATAGGTTTTCAAACGCTTGGTAGGGTAGTATATCCTGATGTTGCTTGGCTATTTGGTTTTCTGCGGGAAAGTGGGTTTGCAGGTAGGTGAGGATATCTGCGGCGTTGTCGCGCGAAACGCCGTAGGCGTTTCGCCAGAAGTGATAACAGCAAGCGCGATAGCGCTTGCGATCCATACTGCCCCAATTCTTGTTCTCCCGGTATTTCTCCTTCAAATACAAATGAAACGGAATCGATCCATCGTATCCGTGGATCAACTCCGACGCATTCTTGTAAAATAAATAGGGTAAACCACCCAACTTCACCCCATCACCCATCACTCAGCGGTAAACAAATGCGGGGTGTCTTCGTAAATGATAATAAATCGAATTCCGTCGTTAAAAGGCGCCGTACCCCCCGTTTTGAAATGTATCGAGTTGATCAACCCTTCGTAAGTGGCATCGGGTAAGGCCGACAAAAATCCGGGTCCAAATGCCATGCTGCTATAACCCAAAAACTTGCCCTGGTCGTATCCAATGAACCCAAACCGACTTGGTTCGAATCCGTAAGTACTGAAAAACTTGCGTGAAAAATCCAAGGTGGCCTGGTCGTGAAAATCTGTAAAATTCACGGTGGGATAAATACACAAAGGATCGTTGAGCCCTGAATAATATCGCTTATCCTCAAACCATCCCAAATCAGCCACAAGCCAACTCTGCTGTCGCTTCTCTAACAGTTTTTCTAATGCCACACGAACCGTGGCATCCGGAATGCACGAAGCCATCACAAGGCTATCTCGCTTCGGCAAGGCCGGCGTTAAAACCCCGTTCTTTAACACGTGAATGGTTACCAATTTGGTGGTAAGCTTCTGCATGACCAACTTATACATGCCGCCCTTGACTTTGCTGTTTTTATCGGCATCAATCACAATACAGATCCGGTGCTTTGGGAACATCCCAACGATGTTCTTGGCCACGCTCTTGTATCGCAATGTATCGTTGATGAAAAAGTTCATGTTGGGGTATGGACCTTTGTCCTTGCTCATGCCGGGCTTGACATAGGACATCGGCGAAATCCAAGCGCTGGGGGTTGTCTTCCAAACCAACTCACTGTGCTGGGCGATGGATTTGAAATTTTCCTCGTAAACCGGACCAATGAGTATTTGCTGGTCCTTGAAATTGTCGCTTTTTACAATCGCCGCCAAAGCCAACTTATTCAACGGCAGACTGTCTGTAGGCTCCGTATCCCAAACACTCACATTGGCCTGAAACCCCTCGGCTTCCAATTCTGAAAATCCAAGCTTTATCCCCAAATAATAATCCAACATGGCATCGGTTAATGGATTGGCTTTTTTACTCTTCGCATGAAACGGCAAAGCAATGCCAATGCGCAATGGACCTACATGGGTATCGGCTTTCGGACCTACGAGCTCCTGTGCAACAACTACACCCGTCCATAAACATAACGCCACAACACACAAACCTTTGAGGTAAGTGCTGCCCACGATTTTATGCCCACGGATGCCTGGTTTCATTGTCTTATTCCCATTCTATGGTTGCGGGTGGCTTAGAACTAATATCGTAAACCACGCGGTTGATACCCCTCACGCGGTTGATGATGCTGTTGCTAATATCGGCCAAGATTTCGTAGGGTAAATGTACCCAGTCGGCGGTCATTCCATCGGTGCTAGTAACAGCGCGCAACGCAACCACTTGCTCGTACGTTCTTTCATCGCCCATGACTCCTACACTTTGGATAGGCAGCAATATGGCGCCAGCTTGCCAAATTTTGTTATACCATCCATGCTCACGCAACTTTTCCATGTAAACCCAATCGGCTTCTTGCAACAATTTGACTTTGGCCTCAGTGATATCGCCCAAAATGCGGATCCCCAATCCAGGACCTGGAAAAGGATGTCTGTGAAGGATGTCGTGCGGTAAACCCATCGTATCGCCAACCCTTCGCACTTCGTCTTTGAACAAACTGCGCAATGGCTCGATGATTTTTAAACTCATTTTTTCTGGCAATCCTCCCACGTTGTGGTGACTTTTGATGGTGGCGCTCGGACCTTTAACGCTCACGCTTTCAATCACATCGGGGTAGATGGTGCCTTGTGCTAGCCACTTGGCGTCCTTGATTTTTGCACTTTCGTCTTGGAAGACTTCCACGAACACGCGTCCAATGGCTTTGCGCTTGGCTTCAGGATCGGTCAAACTAGCCAAAGCATCATAAAACTGTTGGGAAGCATCAACGCCAATCACGTTTAAGTCCAGTTGTTTGTAGGCCTCTTGAACCAGGGCAAACTCGTTCTTGCGCAACAAACCGTTATCGATGAAAATGCAATGTAGTTGCTTGCCGATGGCTTTGTGCAACAACAACGCCGCCACCGAACTGTCAACGCCGCCCGATAATCCCAAAATGACTTGATCTTGTCCAACCGTAGCCCGAATCTGGGCCACTGTTTCATAAATAAAATGCCCGGGGGTCCAATCTCCCGCACAGCCACAAATGCCGTAGGCGAAATTTTTCAACAGGGCCAATCCTTCGGTGCTGTGATACACCTCGGGGTGAAATTGTATACCATAAACAGGGTTTTGGCTTTCCATGCTGAAGGCCGCCACGGGAATGGATTCTGTTTTTGCGATGATGGTTGCATGATTGGGCAAAGCGGTGATGGTATCGCCATGGCTCATCCAAACTTGGGATTCTGCGCTCAATCCTTGTAGCAAAGCATTGCCCTCTTGCGAGCGGATCATCATGGCTCTGCCGTATTCTCTGTGGTCGCTGCGCGACACAACACCGCCTTTTACTTTGGCCAACAGCTGTGCGCCATAGCAAACGCCGAGTAGGGGACCGTGCGACATTAAACGATCCAAATCGACCATCGGCGCGTCTGTTTCGTTAACAGAACAGGGGCTGCCAGACAGGATAATTCCTTTGATGTCGGGCGTTAACTCAGGGATGTGATTAAACGGATGGATTTCGCAATACACGAAAAGTTCGCGTAACCGACGGGCAATTAATTGCGTGTACTGTGAACCAAAGTCGAGGATGAGAATTTTTTCGGTCATGAATGTACGGCAAAGGTACTGAAATTCCGTAGAGTATTGCCATTCCCAAGTCCAATTACAGGGCGGTATCCGAAGGCAATTTCAACAGTTGTTTTACCATCCAAAGGGCGGCATTGCTGCTGCGTTGAATGATCTGTTCGCGATTGCCAAACAACCGAAATGGCTTACAAAAATGCTCATCATTTGTTGCCACCGCGATGTAAACCAATCCTACGGGTTTCTCTTTGGTTCCCCCACCAGGACCTGCAATGCCTGTGGTTGCTATGGCCAGATCCACTTGAAACTTTTTTAACGCCCCTTTTGCCATGGCCAATGCGCAAGGTTCACTTACAGCACCATGCGCTTCAATAACGGTTGGGTCTACGCCCAATTCACCCTGTTTCACATCATTCGCATAAGCCACCAACGAACCCGGATAAACGGCAGATATGCCCGGGGCCTGCATCAGCCGATGGGCCACCCAACCACCCGTGCAACTTTCGGCGGTGGTGAATCTTATGTTGTTTTTAATGAGGTAATTAGACAAGTACAAGGCAGGATCGATATCGCCCAAACAAAACACATCCTCGGGAATAGCTGTCTGCAGCTTTGAAAAGTACTCGTCGATATCACCGTTCGTTTCCCCTGAATTTGAGACCTGAGATAGGCGCAATTTTACCATGTTGAAACTTGGTAAATAGGCCAAGGACAAATGTGGTGGCAATGATGCCTCAAAAGTTTCTAGCTGTCGTGATAACAGACTTTCGGCTTTCTGCAACGTAATGAGGGTGCGATGCTCTACCGTTGGTAATGGAAACTTGGATTTTAAGCGTGGGATAACCCGTTCTTCCGTCAGGTGATACACTTCTCCGGGTACACCGGGCAATGAAATGAGTACCTTTTCTTGATGATCGAACCACATGCCGGGTGCCGTTCCCACGGCGTTATGGAGGGTTTCGCAAGACTCGGGCACGTCGGCTTGAACTTTGTTGGTTTCTAAGATAAGTCGCCCGCGGGAGGCAAACAACGATTCAAGGTGCGACAACACCGCAACGTCGCGTCTGTAGCCACATTGATAATATTGGCAGAGGGTTTTTTTGGTGATGTCGTCTTTGGTAGGGCCCAATCCGCCGGTCATGATGACAAGGTTTACCCGGGAAAATGCCTCCGACAATGCCGATAAAATGGCCAATTCTTTATCGCTCACCGCCGTTCTCCGTGAAATGGAAATGCCAATACTGCCCAATTGTTGTCCAAAATAAGCACTGTTGGTGTCGATGGTTTGACCAATCAACAATTCATCGCCTATGGTAATGATTTCCGCTTCCATGACACAAAAATACGCCCCGTTGCAAGAACTTGACCAACACAAACCGTTAACTTTGCTGCATGTCTTTGCCAATTATCATCTACACAGACGGAGCAGCCCTCGGCAATCCCGGCCCAGGCGGCTATGGCGCTGTTTTGATGCATGCTGAACATCGCAAAGAACTATCGGGTGGTTTTCGACGAACCACCAACAACCGCATGGAGTTGTTGGCGGTGATCATGGCGCTGAAACATATTAAGTCGCCTGGTTTGCCCATTCAAGTCTACACCGACAGCAAATATGTCTGCGATGCCATTGAAAAACGCTGGTTGTTTGGATGGAAGGCCAAAGGGTGGAAAAAGGTGAAGAATGTAGATTTGTGGCAGGCATTTTTGGGACTCTACGAAATTCACAAGCCAAAGTTTTACTGGGTGAAAGGACATGCGGGCATCATAGAAAACGAGCGTTGTGATGTGCTGGCGACAATGGCGGCTCAGTCAAAGCCTACCGAAATTGATGTGAATTACGAACGCTACGAACTCGAAGAAAAATCGTCAGGCGGATTGGACCTCTAACAAATGTTGGGCGTTGAGCTTCGCCGCCTCACTGGGGTTGCGCCCTGATAACATTTCCGCAAGGGCTTGAATTCTACCTGGATGATCCAATGTACGAATTTGTGTTTCGCTGATGTCGGCTTCGTTGTTTTTGAAAACGAACAACTGTTGATTGCCCGAGGCTGCGACTTGGGGTAGGTGGGTGATGGCCAAAATTTGCTGGCGCTGACCTTGTTTGCGCATCAAATAACCCAATCGGCTCGCTACTTCTCCACTCACGCCAGTATCTGCTTCATCGTAAATCAACGTTGCCAATTGTTTCAGGTCGGCGATGATGGTTCTTAGGCAGAAGTTCAACCGAGAAATTTCACCACCCGATGCAACTTTTTCAATGGGCATGGGCGTTTGTCCTTTGTTTGCACTAAACAACAGGGTGATTTTGCTGTTTCCCGTTTCTGTATAAGCCTCTTGTTGCTCCAATTGAATCGCCATTTGGGCGAAGGGCATTTCCAGTTGATGCAAATGGGCAATGACTTGCTGCGACAGGGCATCTTTTTGTTGGGAACGCTGCTCATGCAATTCATCGGCAAGTTGGACCATTTTGGCGTTGGCGGCGTCTAGACTTTTCGACAACGACTCAATTTCTTCTTCCAAAGTGTTTTCCCCGGCATGGGTAGCCTCCAATGATGTTCGTTTTTGTATCAATTCTGCCGCTTCGGTGCAGCCATGTTTTTTCAATAGTTGTTGCAATGCCGAAAATCGCTGGTTCAATATGTCTAAACGTTGCGGATTGCTTTCATGGTTGTGAATGGCACCTTCGATATCGCGTGACAGCTCTTTGGCTTCGATGGATACTTGATTGATTCGCTCGTAAAATTCCGATAAATCTTTGCCCAGACCCACAAATCCTTTGAGTTCGGATTTGATTTTTGAAGTTAGGTCCAGCAAACTGCCATCGTCACCGTTGAGCAGTGCAGACGATTTGGAAAGGGCATAGGAGAGTTGTTCGGACTGACTCAGGAGGTTGATTTCCTGTTCGATGTCGATTTCTTCGCCACTTACAGGGTTGAAATCTTGCAATTCGTTCAACAAGTATTGGTGGTAGTCAGAATCGCGTTGAATTTGCGCAAGGAGGGCTCGTTTTTCTCTCAACAAGGCTTTCAACTGTTGCACATCAGACAGTGCCAATTTGTAGGTAGACAGCAGAATCTCGGTGCCGGCAAAAGCATCGAGCAGTTTCAGCTGTTCTTCGGCTTGGGTAACCAATAGCCCAGTATGCTGGGAGTGGATTTCTAAGAGTTGGTTGCCCAACCATTTGAGTTCCGCAACCATTACGGGGGTGTCGTTGATGAACGAACGGGTTTTTCCGTTGGGATGCCACTCACGCCTTACTGTGCAGTGATTGGAATAATCGAGGTCTCTGGCTTCAAAGGCTTGGGATAACTGCATCTTTTCGATGCTGAATTCTGCCTCTATCACACATTTTTGCGAAGGGTTTAAAATGGCAGAACTATCGCCCCGATCCCCCATAACCAATCCAATGGCACCCAGCAAAATGCTTTTTCCCGCGCCTGTTTCACCGGTGATGCTGGTGTAGCCCGACTGAAAATCAATGTCCAGGGCCTTGATAAGCGCGTAGTTTTGAATTTTCAGGTGGGTAAGCATCTGCTTGTATTAACGGGTGATGATGGTGTTCAAGGTCCAAAGGTTGTCTTGGATGTCTTTTTTGTGTTCAATGGCTTCTTTGAAGGGGGTAAACTGAATGAGATTGTTTACCACACCCACGGCTTGATTTCGCTGTCCTTCAATCAGTGCTTTTACCGCGTGGGCACCCAAGCGCGAGGCCAAGATTCGGTCGTTGGCGGTAGGACGTCCTCCGCGCTGTATGTGGCCCAATACGGTGACTTTGCAATCGGTTTCAGGGTAAATGATTTGGAATCTTTTGGCAATGTCGTAGGCGTGACCTTCTTCCTCACCTTCGGCCACAACAAATATGCTGAATTCCTTTTTCCGGGCTTTGGATTCGTAAAGTTTTACGATGTCTTCAAATTCATTACCTCTTTCGGGGATGAAAATTCCTTCTGCGCCACCAGCGATTCCCGCATGCAGGGCGATATGACCTGAGTGCCTTCCCATTACTTCGATGAAAAACACGCGATTGTGCGCATCTGCAGTATCGCGAATTTTGTCGATGGCTTCCATGGCTGTGTTGATGGCGGTATCATACCCAATGGTGGCATCCGTGCCCCAAAGGTCGTTGTCTATGGTACCGGGACATCCGATGCTGGGCAATCCAAATTCTTTTTCAAAGATCATGGCACCGGTGTAAGTACCATTTCCGCCGATACAAACCAACCCTTCAATGCCCAAGGCCTTGAGGTTGTCGTGGGCTTTTTTACGTCCTTCTGCGGTCGTGAAGTCTTTGCTTCTCGCCGTTTTTAGGATGGTACCACCCAGTTGGATGATGTTGGCCACGCTGCTTGGGGTCATGGGCTGAATTTCGTTTTCTATGAGCCCTTGGTAGCCGCGTTGAATGCCATATACTTCGAGATAATAATGGGCACAGGCACGAATCACGGCACGAATGCAGGCATTCATGCCTGGTGCGTCTCCCCCTGAGGTTAATACTGCGATTTTTTTCACGGAGTACAAAATACGACAAAATTTCGTTGCGATTATTAACAAAAAACCCCGCGAATGCGGGGTTTTTGCAAATGTTTAAGGTTTAAAGAAGATTAGTCATCGATCTTCTTGTAGCTGAATTCCACGTAATCGTTGTGGTTGCCAATGGCTGGCAAATCTTGGATTTTGGTTACTTTCACGATGTACAAGTCGAAAGGCAAATCTTGACCAGATTTTACCACGTAAACATCACCCACAGCCAATACAGCGGTTTGAGCGGTGGCTTGCGCGCTGTTGGCTTTCCACACGTTGTATATGTAGGTAGTGGTAGAGGCATTGGTGAAATCGTTTGAAGTCACTTTTACGAATTTACTATTGTTGTCAGAACTCCAAATTTTAGAGAATTGATCCATGCTAGGGGTGGTTTTGTCCATCAAATCTTTCAAAGTAGCGCTGGCATTGGTCAATAAGCCAACCCCTTTGTTCAAGTCGTAAGCGTTTTCAAAACCCGCGTTTCTTGTGTTGTAAACCAACTGAGATGCAAGGCCCAACAAAGGAGCTGTTGGAGGAATAACCGTAATTTTCACTGTGGTTGCTGCAGTCTGACCGTTGGCATCCTTCGCAGTGAAAGTGTAAGTGACTACATCGTCTAAGCTGCCTGCCAAACGGTGTTTGATAACAAAACTCACAGTATTTCCGCTAACTGAAGTATCTTTTACCAAAACGGCCGCTTTTCCGTTGATGCTGTAGTTGGCAGTAATGCCGCTCAAAGCGCCTGAACCCGAAGTAGCAGAAATTGAAAACGAAAGCAATGAATCACTCATTACACTGATGTCGCTGCTTACGAATTTTGCACCAGCAGTCAATGAAATGGTGGGCTTAGGGTCGTTGCTATCGCCACCGCATGAGCCTAAAAAGGCAGCCACGGGCAAAGTCAACGCGAGAAGTAGATGTTTAAGTTTCATATTTAGTTGTTTATATCGCAAATTTCAAGAAAAATCGCAGTTTTCCAAATCTTCACGCAGGTATTTTCGTTAAGCGACAATTTGTCATAACGATAGTTTTACTTTCCATTTTTGTCGCATTACCACCTTTGGCACAAGCATTGATATTTTTGCAGTCCGATGTTTAACAACAAAGAAGTGTTTTTTGCCAACGATTCCGACTCCGATTCTTTTGACGATGCGCCAGAATTTTTGCCATTGTTCTCCAAACAAGAAGAGGATGAAAGTAATAAAATAGAAGTGCCCGCGGAGCTGTCTGTGCTCACCATGCGCAACACCGTGCTTTACCCCGGGGTGATTTTTCCAATCACCGTTGGACGAGATAAAAGCATCCGCCTCATCAAAGACGCCAATAAACGCGGGAAGATTATCGCCGTGGTGGCCCAGAAAAACCCCAATGTAGAGGATCCTAGCATCGATGACCTATACACGGTTGGTACCCTGGCCCAAATTATTCGCATGATGCGCATGCCCGATGGCAGTTCAACCGTGATTCTGCAGGGTAAACGACGAATCAACATCGACGAGTATACCCAAACAGAGCCCTATTTCAAAGCCAAAGTGAGTTCCTTGCCCGATGTTGACGGAAAAGAAACCAAAGAATATAAGGCCACCATCGACTCGATACGCGACATTTCGCACAAAATCATCAATTTGTCGCCCCAAATCCCGTCAGAGGCCAGTGTGGCTTTGAGGAACATCGACTCAAAAACGTTTCTGATTCACTTTGTGAGCAGCAACTTGAACATCTCGCAAAACGAGAAACAAACGCTGCTCGAAACCCTCGATCCAGCGCAGCGAGCCACCATGGTGCTGACACATGTTACCCAGGAATTGCAACTGCTAGAACTGAAAGACCAGATTCAGAGTAAGGTTCGGACCGACATGGACAAGCAGCAAAAGGAGTATTTCTTGCAGCAGCAGATTCGTGCCATCCAAGAAGAGTTGGGTGGAGACTCTCCCGATAAAGAAATCCAAAATCTGCGCGAAAAAGGGAATACCAAGCTGTGGAGCAAGGAAACCCGTGAGCATTTCAACAAAGAGTTGGATCGTTTGATGCGTGTAAATCCGGCTTCTCCCGACTATTCTGTGGGACTCAATTACGTTCAGTTGATGTTGGATTTGCCTTGGGATACCCTTACCAGTGACAATTTCGACATCCATCATGCGCAAAAGGTATTTGAAGAGGACCATTTTGGTTTGGAGAAAGTGAAGAAACGGATTTTGGAATACCTGGCCGTTTTGAAGCTCAAAGGCGATATGCGTTCTCCCATCATTTGTTTGTATGGCCCTCCAGGTGTGGGAAAAACCTCGCTGGGTAAGAGTATTGCCCGTGCTTTGGGACGGAAATATGTGCGTATGAGTTTGGGTGGATTGCACGATGAATCGGAAGTTCGTGGACACCGTAAAACTTACATCGGGGCGATGCCCGGCCGCATATTGCAGAATTTGAAGAAGTCAGGCACCTCAAATCCGGTGTTTGTCTTGGATGAGATAGATAAATTGGGCAGGGATTTTCGTGGAGATCCATCTTCTGCCATGCTTGAGGTGTTGGATCCAGAACAAAACAGCACGTTTTACGACAACTACCTAGAGTTGGATTACGATTTAAGCAAAGTGCTGTTTGTGGCCACCGCCAACAATTTGGATACCATTCAACCCGCTTTGTTGGATCGCATGGAAATCATTGAAATTCATGGATACAGCCTCGAAGAGAAAATTGAAATCGCGAAGAAATATTTGATTCCCAAACAGCGCAAAGCCCATGGGTTGAAATCGACGCAGTTTAAGGTTGCAGACAAAGCTTTGGAGGTCATCATTGAGCAATACACGCGGGAGAGTGGGGTGCGATCGCTGGATAAGCGAGTGGCAGCTTTGGCGCGGTCTTTGGCGAAATCCATCGCCCTGGATGAACCATTGAAAAAACAAATCGGGGTGTCTGAGGTAGAGGTCATTCTTGGTGCCGAAAAACTGGAGCCCGAAATGTACGAAAACAATGAAACGGCCGGTGTGGTTTCTGGATTGGCATGGAGTCCGATGGGCGGTTCTGTATTGTTTGTGGAGAGCAAACTGTCGCGGGGTAAAGGCCAATTGTTGATTACTGGACAACTCGGTGATGTGATGAAAGAAAGCGTGATGCTGGCCAAATCCTACTTAAAGGCGCACGCCGAATATTTGAATGTTGATTCCCGGGTGTTCAACCACTGGGATATTCATGTACACTTTCCTGCTGGGGCGATACCCAAAGACGGGCCAAGTGCGGGGATTGCGATCTTGACCAGTTTGGCCTCTTTGTTTACCCAAAACAAGGTGAAAAGCCATTTGGCGATGACAGGTGAAATTACGCTGAGGGGCAAAGTGCTTCCAGTGGGAGGGATCAAAGAAAAATTGTTGGCTGCCAAACGCGCCGGCATCAAGGAAGTGATTTTGTGTGAGCAAAACCAAAAAGATGTTCTGGATATCCCCGCGAAATACTTGGAGGGTTTGAAGTTTTCGTACGTCACCAACATGTTGCAAGTATTGGATTTGGCGTTAACCAACAAAGCAGTGACCCATCCCATCGGCATTCATGTAGTGTTGCAAGAAAAAGAGAAGGATAAATCTCAATAGTGCAGGTTTTTAACTAAGTTTGTTTATCATGATCTTCAAGAAAATCTTATCCTATTTAACCTTTCGCAAGCAAGAAGGTAGTTCGTCGAATTTGAACTTGAGAATGATGCACGGCATGAACCGCATTTCCATTTTGATGTTTGCCGTTGCCTTGTGCGTGATTTTGGTTCGCTTCGTGTTCAAGTAAACCAAACCCATGAGGGGCATTTTCTTGGGCAGCTTGGCGATGTTGGCCTCGTGGCTGCCTATTGGTTTGGGGGCGCAGACTATTGATGGACAAGCATCGGCCAAGCCGTTGGTTCAAAACAATCCGTTGCAAGTCAATTTCTTGAGTCGAGGAATCGACGATGAAATGATGCATCTTTTAGATGTGTTGCCGTTGTTTGAGTTATCAAATACTGAATTGAGTGTCCTCGCTGATGGTTCGGTTTCGGTGAAATGCCATCAACCCATTGATATGTCGGCCGATTACCCTGGCATGAAATTATCGCAATATCAGGTAAAATTGCCCAAACAACTTTACCTGAGGGATTCAAGTGGGCAAGGGGTTTCAGTGCATTTGAAATCCAACTTGGTGTATGGGTTTGCCCAACACAATCACGGTTTAGGTTTGCTGCCGAATCACACGTTGTTGGTGGTTGAACGTCCGCAAGTACTGAAATACCGCAAAGCCCGTGTCTGGGTAGATTTGAATCACAACTTAGACTTGACCGACGATCCAGAACAGTATTATATCCCTTCGTCGGTGCCCTTTTCATCGCCCGTGATTCCGGAATTGGGCAGTGTTATTCAACTCGATGGGCAACCTTGGGGGGTATCATTGCAATTGGGATTTTTCGGGGGTGGCGAGTTGAAATCTTACCAAAAATTGTATGCGGATGCCGTTGATTTGGTGAAAGGGGATCGCAAATTTATTGGGGTTTCGAATAGTTTTCGCCAACGTCGTTTGTCGGTGGTGTGGGGTAGTTCTGTGTACAACAACGATACCTTTTACTGGGCGCTTAAAGATGTAAATCTTAACGGGAAATACAACGATGAGGCCGTTGATATGGTCATGGTGAGTAACGAGTCCGGCGTTTTTAATTCGGCCAATGCTTGGAAATTGGGCAAGGGTAAGACAGTGCTGGATTGGTTGGGCCAAGGATGGGAAATTCGTTTAGGGTATAAATCCGCTGATTTAGCTCAGCCACATTGGTGTGTTTATGCATCGCCAATTCCTGGTAAAAAAGTAAAGAATTCACGCAGTTTGTTGCTCGGAAATCGCTTTCCCAAATTTAAATTCTGCGTGATTGAAGGTGCTTATAAAGCGGGGAAATTGAAGGAAAATCCGGTGCACAGAAGAAGCATTCGTAAGTTTAAAGGGAAGTATACTGCGGTTGTGGTATGGAACGCCGATGACTCAGTTTTTCATAAAGATTCAGCTCTGTATCACCAGATTTCGCGACAATTACCCGATTCGATGCAAATTATTATGTTGAATCACGGTGGTAGTGGTAGGTATGTGTTTGGATATAACCGTAGATACGAAACCAACATGATTCATGGCTTTTGTTCACCGCAAGTGGCTGAAATACTGAAACTTCAAACAATGCCTCAGTTGTTTTTGTTGGATCCAAAGCAGCGATTGATTGATATAAATATGTCACCTTTTGAATTGCAAAAGTTTGTAAACGGGACTTTGCGATAAAGCGAGTCGTTGAAAAGGTGTGGATTATTGAATAATTTTTTACCTTTGTTGTTGTATGAACAGAACCGCATTAACCGCAGTGCTCGTGATTTTGTTGTTGGCTTCATTGGGAAGCAATACTTTTTTGTATATTAACAAAATGGAGAGCGACAAAGAATTGCAAAACAAAATGGCTGTAATGAAGTCAAAAGATTCTTTGCAAGATGTGTTAAACAAAATGGAAGATTCACTGAACAACGTGATTCAAACTTTCCAAAACGAAAACCAAACTTTGGTATTGAAAGTGGAAGAATTGGAGGGTGATAAAAATCCAAGGGTGATTGCTGCTATGCAAGAGATCTATCGCTTGCGTCGCGAAATTGCCAGTGGAATCTCAGGTGAAGGTACTTCAACCGCTTCTGCCGGTGGTAAAACATCGACCAAGGAATCGCGCAAAGCGGCTAAATCTGGTAAAACAGGTAAAGGCAGCGATGCGAATGTGGAAGATTTGAGAAAGCAATTGGAAGAAGCCAAAGCCAAAGTGGCTGAGTTGATGGCGTTGATAGAGTCTTTAACCAAAGAGAAAAACGACTATATGACTCAATTGAATGCTGAAAAAGATCGTTCTGCTACTTTGGAATCAGAAAATGTAGAATTGAAAGATCGTTTGGATAAAGGTGCACGCCCTCAATTTGGTGCTTTGTTGGTTGCAGGGTTATACGACAAGAAAGGTATCATTTCTGAGACCATGAAAGCCAAGAGCGTTGAGAAAATTCGTGTAACCTTTGATGTATTGGAAAATCCGATGGTTATTGAGCCATTGGAGGAAGAAGTGATCATTCGCATCATCGATCCTAACGGTGGGGTTTTGTCAACTACCAACACCAAATTGACCGATAAGAGCAAAGTAACCAGCTTGAAAAACACCATTCAGTTTGATGGTGCGTTGCAGAAGGTGAAGTGGAGCTTCCCTGAAAAAGGTTTGCTGACCGGCAAATTGATGAAAGGAAAATACACTGCAGAGTTGTGGACACGCGGATTGATGCGTCAGAAAAACAACTTCACCTTAGAATAAGGAATTGAAATAGACCGTTGAAAAAGGCGCCCGCAGGGCGCCTTTTTTTTTGCTCCAAACGCTTCCCCAATAATCAACGCCTACAATCCCTCAATGGTCAGCAATCCTTTCATTCAGGTCTATAAACAACAAGGGGACGGTCGCCCGTCCCCTTGTGTTCAAATCAAAAATTATAGGTGTTACTTCTTGGCTTCCGGACGCATCATGGTGTCGGGATCGTAATGCCGGCCCATCCATCCGTATACACGGGCTTTGAATTTTTCATTCAAGTAGTACATGCATGGAACCAAAATCAAAGTCAAGAATGTCGCAAAGCCCAAACCATAAATCATCGTCCAGCTCAAAGGACCCCAGAAAGCCACGTTGTCGCCCCCGAAGTAAATGTGTGGGTTTAACTCAGAGAATAGGGTAGCAAAGTCCATGTTCAAACCTACAGCCAAAGGCACAAGTCCCAAAATGGTGGCCGATGCAGTCAGCAACACAGGCGTCATACGGGTTCTGCCGGCTTCAATGATCGCGGATTTTAACGTTGCCCCTTGTTCGCGCAACAAATCAGTGAATTCCACCAACAATATACCGTTTCGAACCACGATACCCACCAGTGCAACAATCCCGATGCCGGTCATTACCACCGAGAAATCTTTGTTGAAAATGGCGAAACCGAGGAGTACGCCGATGAGCGACAAGAAAATTTCACTTAAAATCAACAAGGGTTTACTGATTGAGTTGAACTGCGTCACCAAAATGATCAGAATCAAGGCCAAGGAAACCAACATCGCGTTACCCAAGAAGGCGCCGGTTTCAGCTTGCTGCTCTTGCTCACCGGTCATGATTACCTGAATGTCCGAAGGTTTGTCGAACGATTCAATGGCAGCATTCACCTGCGACACCACCTCGTTGGGTTGATATCCGGCCAATACGTTACTTGCCAAAGTAATCACCCGCTTTTGGTTCATTCGGTTGATGCCGCCATAGGTGTTCGAGTATTCAGCAGATGCTACCGAACTCAACGGTACCTGACGGATCATGCCACCCGCAACCATGTCACGGTAGGTGATTCTCATGTTTAACAAAGCATCCAAATTGTTTGCGTCTACTTTCTTCACACGAACCATGATGGGGTAGTCGTCGTTGTCATCCTTAAATTTGCTGGCTTCTGTACCATAAATACTGCCGCGCAAAGCCATTCCAATCTGTGCCGTGCTGATGCCAAAACGGTTGGCGCGTTCACGGTCGATTTTGATGATGATCTCGGGTTTGGAACTGATGAAATCCGTTTTCAACTCCTCAACGCCGGCAATTTTCTTGTTGTCCAAAAAGATTTTCAACTTGGTTGCTGTGCTCACGAGCGATTCAAATTCATCGCCACGGATTTCAATGTTCACGGCTTTACCTACTGGCGGACCGTTTCTTTCCTGTTCCACCACGATTTCCGCACCGGCAATGGTGCCGATACTCTCGCGGATTTTCTTCAACAATGCCATCGTGCTGCCGCCTTCGCGTTTTTCAAACTCTACATAAGCCACGGTGATTTTACCTTTGTTGCTCGCGGTAGTTCTGTCGCCACTGTTGGGATCTGTAGCCCCCACAGCCACGTTTGAAATCACACTTTCTACCAACGGATTGTTCTGTCTGATGGCCTTAAATACCCGCTTTTCCGCAATTTTAAGGATACTGTCGGTATGTTTCGCATTGGTTCCGGTTGGCAGGGTCAAATACACATAGGTGAAGTTTGGATCGGCCTGAGGGAAAAATACCACACCGGGTTTGCGAATGGCTGTAACCACAAACGAGAGGATCAACAAGGCAATGGTGGCAAAAATGGTTTTGCGAGGTCTGCTGCCTTCCAACAAATATCGCACAACCCGCTCGTAGGCATTTTGCACTCCGGGCCAAGTTTTGGTTTGGAAAACCACAATCACATGACGCAACCAATAGTGGTGTAACAAGTAAACACCCAACAAGGTTAAAACAAAGTTTCCGGTTCCAAATCCACCCAACAAGTATCCCAAGATGGCAACGATGCCCAATACAAGGGTGGTGCGCTTTACCGAACGAGCAGTTTTTGCGTGGTCTTCCTCTGCATGCTCATCCTCCATAAAGTCTACCGCAAAAACGGGGTTGATGATGTAGGCAACCAACAAAGAAGCCAACAAAGTGATGATCAAAGTTAAGGGCAAGAAGAACATGAATTTACCCACGATGCCTTTCCAGAACGCCAAAGGAATGAATGGCGCCAAGGTAGTCATGGTACCAGACAATACGGGCATAAATACCTCACCGGCGGCCTTTTTAGCAGCCTCTTTGATGGGTAAACGCTCCTTGTGGAAAATGCGGTGTGTGTTTTCAATAACCACAATCGCGTCGTCTACCACAATACCCAATGCCAACAAGAATGCGAACAATACAATCATGTTCAAACTGAATCCGATGGTAGGCATCACCAAGAAGGCGATAAAGCAACTCAGGGGAACCGACAATCCCACGAAAATGGCATTCGTGGCGCCCATGAAGAACATCAAAATCACGGTAACCAAAATGAATCCAATGATGATGGTATTGATCAAATCATGCACCGTGGTGCGCGTTTTTACCGATTGGTCGCCCGTGAAAACAACCTCCATTTCTTTGGGGTAGCTGCCATTGTCTTGCAATTCCTTCACAATTGCATGGCATTTATCGCTGGCTTCAATCAAGTTTTCACCGGCGCGTTTTACCACGTTCAAAGTGATTACGTTTTTGCCTTCCAATCTGGCATAGCTCTCTTTTTCTTTGTATCCATCTACCACCTCAGCAACATCGCGCAGATACAACGTAGCACCCGTTCCTGAACGAATTACCACGTTTTCAATTTCCTCTTTGCTGCGGAATTCACCACTCACACTCAACGAGCGCTGCATTTTGTCTACGTCAATGTTGCCACCAGAAATACGCATGTTCTCGTACTCAATGGCACGGGTAACATCGTCTATGGTGAGGCCAGATGTAGCCATGGCAGTCAAATCCAAGTTTACTTGCAACTCGCGATCCAACGCACCCACAATGTCAACGCGGGTAATGCTGGGCAAACTCTCAATCTTATCCTTGGCCACCTCCGCATATCTCTTCAATGAGGGCAAATCGATGTCGCCACTGATATTGATGTACAAAACCGGCATGTCGGAGAAATTGATCTCCTGAACAATGGGGTCGGTTTTCAAATCGCTGGGAAGATCACTCTTCGCCTTATCGACCTGATCCTTCACCTTCTGCTTGGCCTGGTCCACTTTTACATCCGTGTCGAATTCCACCGTGATGATGCTGAAATCTTGAATGGAATTGCTTTTGAGTTTTTTTACGCCACTCACTGACTTGATCTTCTTCTCCAAGGGTTTTGTGATCAAGTTTTCAATGTCTTTTGGCGATGAACCCGGATACACCGTTTGTACGATGATCGTAGGGATTACGATGTCGGGGAATTGCTCCTTCGGCAGCGCATTGTATGAGAATATACCGGCGATACTGATGAAGATCGACAGGATATATATGCTTGTTTTGTTGTCGATACTCCAACTGGTGGGACCGAATTCTTTAAAATTGAATTTGCTCATGGTTGAAAATTAATTGCCTTTCATCCATTCGCCAGAAATGGCTTGACCCTCGTTCAATTCTTGGTAACCCGCAGTGATTACAAGGTCGCCTTCATTCAAACCGGTCAAAATTTCTGTCAAACCTTCGCTTGATTTACCCACGGTTACTTTTCTGCGCTCAGCCACAAAGTTATTGCTGCCGTTTTTGCCGGCTACAGATTTGGCTACAATGACGTAACTGCCAGATTCTGTCGTTTGAACGCTGTTTGAGTTCACCGCGATGGCCGATTTGTTCTCGTAGTCCACGATTTTCAATTTGGCGATCATGTTGGGCTTCAAGTTTTCCACCTTTGGCAATTTGGTCTCAACGCGGAAAGTGCGGTTCAATGGGTCGATGTATTTTGCAGCAAACGAGATGCGGCTATCGATTTCCGACTTCAAATCGGGGAAATAAATTCTAATTTGATCGCCGGCTTTGATTTTCTTGGAGTGCGATTCAGCCGCATCCGCTTTCACTTTGATGTTGGCCATGTTTACTACACGGAACAGAGGCATGCCAGGGGCAACGGCTTGACCTACCTTCGCATCAGCACTTTCCAAAGTACCTGAAATGGGCGCTTTGATGTTGTACATGTCGATTTGGACGTCCAACGTGCGAAGGCTTTTCTCCAAGGCTTCCTTTTGGTTTTTGGCTGATAGGTACTGAACTTCTGTGCCCACGCCTTTTTCCCACAAACGTTTTTGCTTTTCAAACAACGTGGTAACAAACGCCAATTGCTGATTCAATTCATTTTTGCCTTGTGAAATGGCCGTGTTATCTAACTGAGCAAGCACTTGTCCTGCAGTAACTTGGGCTCCTGGCTGAACCATCACACGAATCACTGTGCCTGGAACTTTTGGAGTAGCAATGGTACTTTCGTTGGCATCGGCCACACCTTCGATGGCGATGAAGCTTTGGAACAAGCCTTTTTTCACAGTGGCCACTTCCACGGTTTTACCCATGTCTGCTGCAGCACCGGCATTCAATTCTTTTTCTAATTTGTTCGCTTCAGATTGCAACTGAGCGATTTCTTTTTTCAGCGACTCCAATTTGGCCTTTTTGGCTTCAGGAGTGTTGGTTTTTTCACCGCAGGCCGACATCAAGATGGCTGCAACTAAACTCATCGATACTATATAACGTTTCATGGATGGATTATTTAATGGGGGTGCCAGTGGCGTGTTGAAGTTCTATTTTAGAGATAACTAAATCGTAAACGGCATTCATGTAGTTGTTGTTAGCGGTGCGCAATTCCGTTTCCGCTTGAATCATTTCAAGGGCGCTTCCAACACCTTCTTTGTATTTTAAAGACGCTTTGTCATAAATACGCTGTGCCAAAGCCAAGTTGGCTTTTTGATTTTCGGCTTGCTTCATGTTCACCGTGTAACTGTTTTTGGCGTTGTTGAACTCGAATTCAGCATAACGATCGAAGTTGGCCATGTCGTTCTTGGCTTTTTCGATTTTGATGTTGGTTTCCGACAACTTTGAACGCGTCAAACCACCTGCGAAAATGGGAACGCGCAAATTCAAACCGTACATGGAAGAGGGCACCCACTCGTTGTTATCCGGTAGGTTGCTTTGGAAGAAGTTAAACTCGCTGCGCAAAGTGCTTCGTTGAACCTGATAAAATCCCACTAAAGAGGGCATGGCAGAAGCCTTGTAGCGTTTGTTGTCGAGCTGACCCAACGTAATACTCTGATCCAAAATACGGTGCTCAATTCGCTGCGCAGGTGCGAAACCATTCACATCCAAGCCACTCACATTCAAATAGGTTTCCAATTGCTCGAGGTTATCGGTTAAT
This sequence comes from Bacteroidota bacterium, assembly GCA_016868785.1. Classification (GTDB taxonomy): domain Bacteria; phylum Bacteroidota; class Bacteroidia; order NS11-12g; family UBA955; genus UBA955. The sequence continues at coordinate 3,239 of VGFS01000024.1, read as the reverse complement.
TCCAACTCGGTGGTCATGGGTAACGCCAAGTGAATTTTCAAGGCGTTTTTGGTGATGATGATGGCGTTTTGCAATTTTTCACGCTGCAAATACAAATTGCTCAAGGTGTAGTTTAATCGGTCAACATCCAAAGACTCAACAAATCCTTCTTTGTTCAACTCTTTTACCTCAAAAGCACTTTTTTCTAGCAATTGAATATTGGCTTCAATCACATCGAGGTTCTTTTGGGTAGAAACCGCCGTAACGTAGGCCTTGGCAACATTCAACTGAAGGTCTTTCAGCGATTTGGCTTTCAGCAATTCACCCATGCCCATGAATGCCTTCGTAGCTTCCAATCCCACGAAATAAGTGCCATCAAACAACAATTGGCTGACGCTTAAACTGGCACTGCTGGCAAATTCCTGTTGAAAACGCAAAAAGATGAAATCTGGTGCGGTTGAGCCAGGCGTCTTGGTAAAGTTGTTTACCCAGTTTCCAGGAATGGTCAAGTACTGCTGGTAGCCAGCCGATGCGCTGACCTGTGGCAAACCGTAAGATGTTGTTTGCTTCACCGTTTCCTTGGCGATATTAACGTCCAATTGGGCGTTTTTGTAGGTGGTGTTGTTCTGTTCAGCAAAAGTGATGGCCTCACTAAAACTGAATTTTTTGGTGTCTTGGGCCTTGGCGACCAAAGATCCAAAACAGATGGCGATTATGATGATGCGTTTCATTGTGGTGTTACAAAGAATTAATTTTCCAGTTGATGGCATTGATTGTGTCGATTCCTTTCGGTGTGCTGATCGATCGAAGATGATATTTGATTATTTCAATGAGTATGTCGTCTTGAGAGGCATTCAAACTGTTCAATTCCTCGTTGTCGAATACCTGGAACGACAACATAGAAAAGGATCGAGCGATGATTTCAGGGTGAAAATCGTGGTGGTATAATCCCGATTTCTGTCCCAACTCCATGTTAAACAACAAATGTCTTACGATGTTTTTACTGCGATGCTTTTCAAGCAATTCAAAACTCTTGGGATGGTACTTTTTGAGGTCGTACAGCATCGATGGACTCATCTTCCGCTGGTTGCTCATCAAGTACATCGTGATCAAGTGAAATTGTTCAATGGCGTTTGGCTCGGTGTTGATGATTTTCTCAATGGCCGCTTCATTCTCGCGCAGGTGCGACTCAACCGTTGAAAGAACCAAACTTTCTTTGTCGCGGAAACACTTGTACAGCGTTTTTTTCGAAATTGAAATCTCCTTGGCTACGTCATCCATCGTCACGCTTTTCACACCAAAACGGCTGAATAAGCGCTGGGCTGTCGATTGTACACGGCTCACTAATTCCATAAATTGCCGCAAAAGTACAACGCGAAATTCACACAGGAAACTATTTCTGTGTTAAAAGTTTCCGTGCTTGGTTCGATTCGACGATCAATGCAATTTCACCGACCAAGGGAGTAGGTACTGAGGGCCGGTTAAATGCTGAATTTTTTGGGCCTCGCGAATTGTGTTTACTGGCAGTCCGCTGGCTTTGGAAGCGGAATTCCATTGACTTTGTGTCATCTCTTCTTTGTTGAACAAAGAGGTTATCCAATCTTTTTCTTCAGGGTAATAAACCACCCGATAAGCAGTGGTTTTTGATTTTCTCGAGGCAGATAAAATGGCCCTGTCCAAACCGCCGAATCCGTCGATAAGTCCGAGCTTTTTGGCATCTATTGCTGAATAAACTCGTCCTTCTGCCAACGCGGCTACCTGTTCGCGACTCATTTTACGGCCCATCGCCACAGTGCCAATAAAATCATCATAAATGCTGTTGATCATGTCTTGCATCATGGCCTGTTCTTTTTCGTTCAACGCGCGATCAGGGCGCCAGCCCGCTGAGATATCGCCCAACTCTACTGTTTCATATTTCAAGCCCAATTTGTCGCCAAACAATTCTTGTGTGTTGGGGAGCAGGGCAAAAACACCAATCGACCCAGTAATGGTGTTGGGTAAAGCAAAAATACTGTCGCCCACACAGCCCATGTAGTAACCGCCGCTGGCTGAAACATCACCAAATGAGACGATGACCGGCTTGATTTTTTTACAGTTTACAATTTCATGGGCAATTTCATCTGAGGCAAAAGCACTTCCACCTGGAGAGTTGATACGAATGACTATGGCTTTTACATCGGCATCATTTTGTGCCAATTTCAAGTTTTTGATGAACGTTGCACTGCCAATTTGGTCGTCGGGGTTTTGTTTGCCCGGAAGGATATCGCCCACGGCATAAATAACCGCAATTTTATTTTCGTTGAACGCATAGGGGTCGGCGTCTTTGGCATACTCATAGAAGGAGTGCCAAGGCGTTTTACTTCCCGTGAGTTTGGCGGCAGAAACAAGGGTCTCTTTCGCTTCGGTTTCGTAAAGTAATTTATCAAACAACTGCATTTGCAATGCATTTTTTGGCAGTTGGGCTTGGGCATGCATGGCGATGTTCCACAGGGTGTCCAAGGGGATTTTTCGGGAAGTAGCGATTTCCGACAGCTGATATCGGTACAAGGATTCGATGTATTGGGTGATTTGCTGTCGATTTTCATCGGACATGCTCGTTTGGATGAAAGGCTCAACGGCACTCTTGTATTTGCCTATCTTGAACACTTGGAAATCAACGCCGAGTTTATCGAACAGGCCTTTGTACATGACAATTTTGGAAGAAATACCATCAAATTCCAACATGCCTTTGGGATTGCAACTCACTGTTTTGGCAGCTGAGGCAATGTAGTAGCCCAACTCGGTGTAGAGGCCGCTGTAGGAAACGATGGGTTTGCCACTTTTCTGAAACTGAATCAATGCTTGTCGAATCTCTTCTGCCGTAGCCATTCCGCCCATGTAGCCACCGCAATCCAACAAAATGCCCTTTACGTTGGGGTCTTTTTCTGCCTTTTTCAAACCGTTCATGATCTGATTTAATCCCAAAGTTGGATCAGATTCTTCGCTGGCTTGTAGGATATCGCTCAATGGATCGCTGCTGCTGCGCTCGGCAATATCCCCTTCAATTTTGAGGTATAGCAATCCAGCTTCCGTAAGTTCTGGGGCCTTTTTCTCGCCGAAATTCGTTTCAAAACCGGAAAACAAAGATGAAACGAACAATCCGATGGCGATAATTCCTAAGGCAAATCCTCCAAGAAGTGTTATGAAATATTTGGCAAATGTTTTCATGGGCAGTGTACAAAGTTAAGAAAGCATCGGGTTCATCAAACCCTGTTTCGTTT
>VGFS01000023.1 GCA_016868785.1 Bacteroidota bacterium | reverse complement strand
GCGGTTTGAATAAATATCATCCCAAGTGATGCGCCCCAAATCCCCGTAACGCAACCCACAACCACACTGAAATACAAACATGTCTCTCACGGGCTCCAAATGCGGCCTGGACGACAAATCCAATTCGAGCAGCGCGTCTAGTTCTTTGGATGTCAAATACACAAAATCAACAGGGGCCGATAGGATCTTGTAATCCTTATAAACGGGGTTGATCATAAACCCGCTTTTCTCCATCTTCTTCAAAAAGATTTTGATGCTCATGAAGTACTTACCAATGGTGTTGTTGGAGATATTTTGTTCATTGATCAAATAATCTACAAACTGATGCTCGAACGATTCATCGAACAACGCATAGTCAAATTTGAGTCCATGGAACTTTGCATATTTGCGCACTTGATTAAAACTCGAGACATAGGATTTTATCGAATTTTTGGAGATCGTGGACTGCATTTTTTCCTTGTATTCCTCCAAGTTCGATTCCAGATTCTGCTTTTTATTGGACTTTAAAGAGTGATGTTGCTTGCCAAAAATAAAATCATCGACCATCACCGTATCGGCCGTTTTCTTCGCGATCTTCAGTGTATACTGGAGTTCCGCCTTGCGTTCCTCAAATTTTGCCAACAGCAAATTGATCTCCATGCTCCCAGGTGTATTGGGTTTCATGCGCATTTTTACGGGGTCCCAATGTGACATCTTAATTCTCAGCCCGGTGCTCTTCCTGTAGCGATCGGTGGAAGAGAATTGAAAGTTCGCATATACGTCAGCCCACTCTAGGCTTTTGTTTGCGGCTCTGAGGTAATACGTTATCATGACGCAAAAACCTCCTTTCTCAGACTTGAAAAATGTGACTTTCGATTTTGGGATGTTTTCCCGGAATCGAACTGAAAGGCAAAAAAGGGACAAAAATGGATGTGACAAATTTGTCTCATTGGGGTGTTTTGGATGTGTATAAACATGATTGACCTATAACGACACAAAACTACATCGTTAAACGTCAAGCCCAATGAAATCAAACAGTTAGGGCCGCTCAAATGAACGGCCCTGAACAAAATTGAATGTGGATAAACTTCGTTTTTGTGGTATCGGGCGGAATCGAACCGTCGACACAAGGATTTTCAGTCCTTTGCTCTACCAACTGAGCTACGATACCAACATGTCAAACAGAATTTTCCGAAGAGTTTCCTGTCAAACGGGCTGCAAAAATAAGAAATGTTCTGAACTTGCCAAATGAAAATCGAAAATTAATGGCCGCCAACCGGCGCACCCACCTCGATTCCCTCTTTTTTGAAGTGAGCCGTCATGCTCACCGCATAATAGGCCAAGTAAGCAAAACACGCCACACCCACCCAGTAACTATTCAAAATTCCCAATACCTTTTCATCGGCCAGACTACCCTGAAAAACACTCACAACCCCACCACCCATGATCATCATGATCAAATAGTTCGAGGCTTTGGGCATTTTGCTACCCAACCCAGCAATTCCCAAAGTGAAAATACAAGGCCACAAGGTCGAACAAAACAACCCCACACTCACAAACGCCATCGCCGCGATATGTCCGCCCATGAAAATTCCTACCACCAACGCAGTCATGCCACATAAACTGTAAATCAGTAACTGTCGGGCCGGATTTCCCTTACTCAAGAAGTCCATCACCACCAACACCCCAATCATGCCCAAATAAGGATAAAACCCGTCTACTTGGTAACCCGCTTTGGTATTCACCCCCAAATACACGGCAAATGCAGCCAATGGCAACAACAAACGCAAAGCCTTCTTCCAAGTATCACTCACATTAAACGAACCCGCAGAGCTGGTCCACCGACCAATCATCAAACTCGCCCAAAACAAAGAAATATAAGGCGCCGCGTCGCGGGTGGCCACATTCAAATTCGACTTCAAATATTCACTCAAATTGCCCGCGGTACTTACCTCAACCCCCACATACAAAAAGATTGCAATCATACCCATCCACACTTGCTTGTAAGACAATACCGATTTGCCGTCGTCCTCACCCGCACTCACCGATTCTGCTGCCTCAACCTTCACATCCAAACGATAAAAAATCGCGGCAAACAATATAAACAACGCGCCCAATACCAAATAAGGCACCTTCACCGCGCTTACATCCAATTCCGTACCAGAGCCCGAACCCATCGAGCCATAAATGGCCGCAGTCACCAGCAAAGGTCCAATCGTAGTACCAAAATTATTCACCCCACCGGCCATGCTCAAACGCTGAGAGCCAGTTTCAGGCGACCCCAAACCAATGGCCAAAGGATTTGCCGCTGTCTGCTGCAGCGAAAAACCCAATCCCACAATGATCAATCCACCCAGCAACATCGGAAACGAGGCCGAATCCGCCGCTGGAATAAACAATAAACTGCCAATCGCACTAATCACCAAGCCCAAAGCAATCCCTTTGCCGTAGCCCAAACGACCGAGCAAATCGCACTTCATCAGAAAACTCACCAACATATATCCCAATGCACCCAGCGTGTATGCCACGTAAAAAGCAAAAGATATCATCTGACTCTGCCATTGTTCCAATTGCAATTTGTCCTTGAAAACTGGGATGAGAATGTCGTTACTGGCCGCTACAAAGCCCCAGAAAAAGAAAACGCTGACCAAAGTGGCAAACGCACGGGTAGTGTTGTTTTGTGTCATTCGATTCGATTTAAAGCAAGGTGGCAAAAAACAACTTTTTCACGGCAAATCCAACACCGCCAACCAATTCGTGAAGAAATATTGTAAAAAAGACAATAATCTCTCGTCGCTTGGTTTTTTTCAACCAATAACTTTTATCTTGCGCACTTCTATGGATACACTTTCAATCGCAGATCCGCAAGGTATGGCTACCAAACCCCTCGACCTAAACCACCTTCACCACACAGTTCCATTGGGCTCCCCCGATTGGATTTCCATGAACGGCATCTTCTGGGGCCTTTTCCTGCTCATCCTCATCGCCTCAAAAAATCAAACCGAAAAAAACCGCAAATCTTTGGGCTGGTTCTTGGGCGCACTGTCATTGATCAACTTCGCGGCTTCCAACATCAAAATGGTCCTCGACCACACGTGGTACATCGAAAATAGCCTACCCCTACACCTGTGTGGAATGTCGGCCTTCATCGCTGCCTACCTCCTCATCCGCGGCTCACAACTCAGCTATGAGTTACTAGTTTATTGGGGCGCGGGCGCCATCCATGCCTTCCTCACGCCGGAAATCACCAACGGATCCTCCCTCTACAACCACATCGAATACAGCATCTCCCATGGCATCATCATCCTGGGATCTATGTACGCTACGATGCGATTGGGCTATACGCCCCGACCTGGTTCTTGGTGGAAGGTTTTCCTCTATACCCAGCTCACCATCCCCGTGATCGGCGGCGCCAATTACCTCACCGGCGGAAACTACATGTATCTGTGCCAAAAGCCCACGGCCGATAACCCCTTTGTCATCGGAGAATGGCCTTGGTACATATTGGGCTTGGAATTCGCCATCATCCTGCATTTCTTCGCCTTTTACCACCTCCACAAAGCCCTCGCCACCTGGAGAAGTAACCGCGCTTAACCCTATCTTCGCGTTCATGCGGGGTTTCTTTTCGATGTTTTTCGGTTTGATTTTCAGGGTGATGCCCTGCCTCGTTTTCTGTGTGATGGCCTTTGCAACAAGCCAAGCGTCTGCACAAACTCCCTCTGCACCCACTTACGACCCTGCCCTCAACCCAGGCATCATTCCTGCGCCCCAAATGATTGAGATGTCGCCCCGAGGCGGTTACAGTAAATTCGTCATAGACGAGCCACGAAAAAACCCAAATCTTCCTGCCGAAGGATATAAATTATCCATTAAAAGAAAAAACATCACGCTCGAATACGCCGATCAAAATGGCTTAATGCACGGAGGCCATACGCTTTCAGAACTTATCAAATTATATAATGGAAAAATCCCGTGCATGACCATCACCGATTACCCCCGATTCCGTTACCGGGGGATGCACTTGGATGTATCGAGGCATTATTTCGATAGCTCCTTCCTCTATAAATACGCCGCAATGGCTGCAAAATATCGCTTCAATGTAATCCACCTCCACCTCACCGATGATCAAGGATGGCGGCTCGAAAGCAAACAATACCCCAAACTCAATACCATTTCTTCAACCCGCAACGGCACACAAACAGGACCCTATTCTCTGCAACATTTCGACACTTTTTCCTACCGCGGGAATTATAGCCAAGTGTGCCTCCAAGAATTTGCCAACTCTTGTGACCAACATTATAACATCACAGTAATCCCCGAAATTGAAATGCCCGGCCATGCGCTCGCTGCGCTCGCGGCCTACCCCGAATTAAGCTGCACCGGCGGACCCTTTGAAACTGCCAAAGGCTGGGGCGTCTTCGATGATGTATTTTGTGCAGGCAACGAAGCCACCTTCACATTTTTGCAGAACATTTTGCAAGAAACCATGCGCACTTTCCCCAACTCGCCCTATATCCATATCGGCGGCGATGAATGTCCGAAAGAACGCTGGAAACACTGTCTCAAATGCCAACAACGCATGAAAGACCATGGCCTCAAAGACGAGCACGAACTGCAGAGCTACTTCATACAACGCATCGAAAAGTATTTGCAAGATTCGGGATGGTATGTAAATGCTACCGGTGACACCATTCAGGGACGGAACATCATTGGCTGGGATGAAATATTGGAAGGCGGACTAGCACCCAAAGCCACGGTGATGAGTTGGCGGGGTACCGAAGGAGGCATCGCCGCGACCCAGCAGCACCACAATGCCATCATGACCCCCGGCAAGCCCCTCTATTGGGACCATTACCAAAGCAAAGACAGCACAGAACCTCATGCCATTGGCGGCTACAACCCCATCGAAAACGTGTACGCCTACGAACCCATTCCCGCAACACTGCCCGATAGCCTGCATCAATACATTTTGGGCGCTCAAGCCAACGTTTGGACGGAATACATACTCAGCCCCGAACACGTTGAATACATGGTCATGCCCCGAATGCCTGCCTTGAGCGAAGTATTGTGGTCCAACCCCCAACAAAAAGATTTTACCGATTTCAAACGCCGCCTGTCAGTGCATCGAAAAGATTGGAACAACATCAATTATTGTCCCACTGTCTTCGGCGAACCAGCCACGTTCTTCCGCAACGGCAACAAAAAATAATCCACGGCCAAACAGCACCATTTCATCATGAACAACCGCAGAAAATTCCTCAAACAACTCTCTGGCTTGGCGGCCATGGTGGGACTTCCAACCGCAGGCATCGCCGCTGCTGACTTGATATCGCCATACGATTCCAACAAGAAAAAAGGCACAAAAAAGGGCAATCCCAAGCGCAAACAAGGCGCCCCCATGATTGTCACCACATGGAACTTCGGATTGCAAGCCAACGAAGCTGCTTGGCCTACGTTGGCCGCGGGAGGCAGAGCCTTGGATGCCATTGAACAAGGAATCCGTCAGTGCGAAAACGATCCTACCGAGAGAAGTGTGGGTTTCGGGGGAAGACCTGATCGCGACGGACACGTTACCTTGGATGCTTGTATCATGGATGAAAAAGGCAACATTGGATCCGTGGTTTGCATGGAACACATCGCCAACCCCATCAGTGTGGCCCGTGCCGTGATGGAAAAAACGCCCCACGTTATGCTGGCAGGAGAAGGGGCCACCCAATTCGCGGTAGAACAAGGGTTTGAAAAAGTGAATTTGTTGGTACCAGACAGCGAACGCGAATGGAAAGAATGGCTCAAAAAAGCCGAATATACGCCAGTCATCAACATCGAAAACCACGATACCATTGGCATGATCGCCATGGACGCCAGCGGCAATTTATCGGGCGGATGTTCCACCTCAGGCATGGCGTTTAAAATGCATGGCAGGATTGGCGATTCTCCCATCATCGGGGCAGGTTTGTACGTCGACAACGAAGTGGGCGCTGTTACCGCAACTGGTCAAGGCGAAGAAGTCATCCGCGTGGTGGGTTCGTTCCGGGTGGTGGAAGAAATGCGACATGGGGCAAGTCCGCAAGAAGCCTGCGAGCAAGCAGTCATGGCCATCCGCGACAAATTTGTATTGCGCGGCAAGGATTGGAGCAACACGCAAATCGGGTTCATTGCCATCAATCCCCATGGCGATATCGGGGCGTATGCATTGCGTCCGGGCTTTACCTATGCCGTAAAAACAGGCGATATGGCCGAAGTACGCAAAGCGAGTTATTTGTTGGATTGATCATTCTCATCTCGATCAATATTACATCCCTATCCAAAACGGGGGCACCTGATTGTAATGCGAAAAACGCAAAAAGTTTTTTATCGCGGAGCACCAACCCAAAGGCATTCCTCCAGCACCGGATAACCCTCATAAAAGTGTTTACCCTCTGGTATTAGGTCCAGCAGCCGCTGCGCGGCTGCTGGCTGAATCAAACGAACCGAATAATAACTCACCCGGTCCATCTTTTTCTGGTATTTACGCTTGCCCGCAAAAGAAATAGGAATCACCCGGGTCGTTGATAATCCATCAGCCAGAATTTGCCAGTTCCCCGGCAATTTGACCTCTAACGCCTTCTCAAACAACAGCCGCCCCAATGAATCATAGGCAGAAATCTCTAGCGGCACCTTGCCATTATCGATCAACCGAGAATTTAATTGTATAAAAAACTGATCCTTCACGCCCCACCATCCACTCGGAATCAACTTCATCACCACCGGCAACATCGCCTCGGCCACCTTTCCTTGCGAGGATTTCAACATACTCCACCTAGATTCGGTATTCGCAACACTCCAAGTCGTTCCGTTCCAAATATCATTGTACTGCCAATACAACGACCCCATACAATACGGCGATGCCATCCGGTGACTAATCATCGCCCTACATAAAAACTCACCCTGCACCACCGCCGCGGAATCCACAAAATCCATCTTCTCAACCGATTCAATACCCCGATGCGGCCAAGATTTGGGATACTCCGTTTCCACATATTTGCGCAATAACTTGGGCCCCTTATAACTCAACAGCGTTGATTCCCAAGGCGAAACATCCTCTTGCCAATCCCATTCCGCAGGACTCGGTAATCCATACTCGCTGCAAAACGGCATCCGCGCCGAATCCAAATGCGTAAAACCACGCTCCCCATGCCAGACACCCCAATCGTGGTTATCGCCCCGTTTCATCTGCTGCAAATTGCCCCAATTGCCAATCGGACTGCTTCGGGAGTAAGGCACACTGCCCGACCATACCCCCAACGCCTCCGGAATGACCGTATCAAACAGCGTCAAATACGCATGCCACATCCTGGCGCTATCCAGCCCGTGGATGTTGTACTTCTGCTGCCAGCCCCAATTGTGCCAAGCCACTTCGATCTCATTGTTGCCACACCACAAAGCCAAACTCGGGTGATTGTTCAACCGCATTGCCTGCGACAAGACCTCCGACTCCACCGCTTCAAGAAAATTGGCGGCATCAGGGTACATCGTTCCATTGAACATCAAATCCTGCCAAACCATGATTCCCAAGGCATCGCATCGATCGTAAAACGCCTCACTTGGATAAGCCCCACCGCCCCAAATTCTCACCATGTTGTAACCCTGGGCACGCATGATGTCTAACTGACTCAAATCGCCAGGATCACCCAAAAACAGTCGCTCCGGATACACACTTGCACTGTCGCCAAACTGCCTCGCCCAAATCAAATTTGCACCCATCGCAAATACAGAAACCCCATTGACGGAAAACGCAAATCGTCCGCCAGTAGTATCCAACCTCACCGACCGAATACCCCAATTTCGTTCAATGCTATGAATCTGATTGCGGCCATTTTTGTCCAGCTGATGCGCCGAAATCTCTATATGATACAGCGCCGGATGCGAATCCTGATTCAATTGTTGATACAGCCCATTCGGAAACCAATGCTTGGGATTTTTCACCCGAAACGCAAACTTGCGATACCTGGCTTCCGCCCCAAATTCATTCGCCGAAACGATGACCTTGTCCTCATCCTTATCGCCCAATCGCACAACATCCCATTCAATATCGTCGTACATGTCGGGCAAATTCCCCGATGTCACACGCACAAAATCGGGCCGACCTCGCATCGTATCGCACAGATAATACAACTCGGCATATCCGTAAACATATTCCACCGGCTTACCTGATTCAACCCCCATCCACGAGGAGTCTTCGGTAATGTTCAGCGTTTGCAAGTGGTTGTCGCTCCATCCATGCACAAAAACGCCCTCGCCCAAACCCACCAACACCCTGCGGGGCGCAATATCCCAACCATACTGCACGATGGGCTTACGCAAGAACGGACTCGCCTTGGCCGCAGGCTTACCCTCCTTATCCAACCCATAACTGCCAAAAGTGGTGATTTGTGCTTCATTATCGGCCGGAAACACCATCCTCGACCGCTCGCTATACAGGGCACCAATTTGACTGGGAGAATCGAAGAAAATATAGACAGAATCCTTCCCATCCTTTTCAATGAGACCATCCAAATCAATGGTAATATCGGCGAAACTGCTGAGTAGCGGATTCACTTCTTTCACCAATTTATTGTTGATCCTAACCTCAATATAGGCACCTTCCCACTGCTTGATTTGCAAAAAATGGTGTTCCTCTTGCTGGGCTGCTTCCGCATTTTCGAACAACGCTGCCCGGTAGGTCCACCGTCGCCACTCCACACTGTTGCAGTGACTGTTGCAGGACGTAAGCCGTATGTGATCGCAGGCCAGCGGATTTTTACCGCAATTTTCGCTGCAAGCCGAGGGCGATGGGTGCGGGCAAAACAAATCGTTGATGGCTGGGGTATATTTTACAGGAATCCAACCGCGACCCGAAACGGTAGAATCATACTCGTGCAATTGGTCCGCATGGGCTTCATTGTTCACGATGGCCATGGAGAAATCCTCTTCCAACAGTTCCCATTGTTCGATGCGATGGCTTTTGGATGATTGATTCACCGTGGCCTGGTAAACATCGGGTGGAGGCAATTGAATTGAAGGCTGGGCGAAGAGATTTGTGTTGCCGAGCATCAACACGACGAAACAAATACCCCTGAACATCTTCGACGGGACAGAGATCGAGGGTCGCATCAAAGCGGCACCCCTTTCATCACCTCAACCATCTGTTTGAGTTGGTCGATGTCGAGCTGTCCGCCCGCTCCGCGGGCGGACGTGTGCACCTCCAAAAATCCCAAATCCCGGTAATATTGTACATTGTCTGACCGGATTCCACCACCCGGCAAAACATCGATGGCCTCGGCATGCCACTTCAGCATCTTGAGCGTTTCCATGTTGATACTGCCCCAACCGGTTAAGATGCGATCAAACCCACATTCTTCGGCCTCAGAAACGGCATTCAATGGGGTCGCAATTTCATCAAATGCCCGGTGAAGCACTGCCTCCAATCCCAGCGAGTGCGACAGTTCACAAGCCTGCATACAAAATTCTTTGTCGAGCAGCCACCGCCCATTCCTTTTCAACAGGGCCCCTAAAACCACCCCTTGAAAACCCAATTTGGCGACTTGCTTGATGGTGGTAAGCATCCATTTTTTCTCGCGTTTGCTGTAAAGAAAATCACCCCCGCGGGGCCTTACCATCACCACCGCCGTTACGCGGAGTCCGTGTCGAACGTCATTCACAATGTTCGTGGGGCTCATTTTCTGCAAATCTTCGAGCGAGGGTGTAATGCCTCCCAGTTGATAATCCTGGCACAGTTCAAGGCGGGCGCAGCCCGCCGCCTCTGCCGCGTAGGCGTCATCCACTGAGAATACGCAAACCTCAACCCCTTTCATCGCACTTCAATTTCATCGATGAAAATATAACCACTGCCGTTGTACGGGTAGCCCAAATGTCCTTCCGGTAATTTACCAAACTTCGCAGCCCCAATTTTGATATACCGCGCCTTGATTGGCTTCACTCCGGCTTTGCCATCGGTATGTTGAATGGCCACCGGATCAATCAGCGTTTCGTTGTTCTCCCAATCGTCTTTAAAAGCGACTTCCTGCGCCCAAGGGGTATATTTCACTCCGTCGGTTGATGACCATACCTGCATCGACCTTGGTATCAAAATCCAAGCCCTGGAATCTTGTAAGAAACGGGCCGACACTTCGCTTACCGATCGCACCGAACCCAAATCAATCACCGCCGAAAAATCTTGATCATAAAAGCCCATCCATCCCCCTGCTCGCCATTCCTTGGAGCCCCGTATCTCGTCGACCAGCGCGCCGGCTCCGCCGGCGCTGTATTGGGGGTGCGGAATTACACCATCCCCCAAAATAATCGAATAATTATTTTCCTTTTTGTTAAACTCCCCCGTAGCCCAATCACTCTGTCCCAAAGTAACCGAACCCAGCCCATCGCCCTTGCCACCGGCCGGATTCGACCCCGGCAAACCGCCGTACACTTCCGTATTCACCAATCTCGCACTCACAACAGCATCATAGGCCACCACAAATTCATAAGGCTTGGCCCCATCGGCCTCCGCAGTGATGGTTTCCATTGTGCCTGGCTTCACCACCAAAGCCGATACGATGGCCGATTTTTCGCCACCCTTACCCTTGGCCTGCTTAACGGGTTTGCCTTTTTTGTCCAACGCCACGCGCTCACGATTCGAAACTCGGATTTCCAATATTCCTTTGGTGCCCTTGGCGACAGACACCCGTATAACCAAACTGTCTTTGAACGTGCGAGCACCCTCAATCACCGGCACCGCCACAAACGCTGTAGACACCGTTTGCTTGGCAGTTTTCAAAATCAGCTTATCCCTGTCAGCATCCTCCACCTCGCTAAACACCAACCCATCCGATTGCATCAATTGCTGATGCGTTACCGTGAGTTCTGCCGCTGCATAAACCTTGCGCATGCTGCGCAATTCCATCTCCCGCTGCAATTGCAATTCTTGCAAAGCGGCCGCCCGCGCAGCGGGCGTGCCTTTCAAATCTTTCAACGTAGGCAATGGCGGCAACTCCGAAGCCTTCGCCTTCTCCATCTGGTGCGCCGCCCATGGCTTTTTCAACGCCTCCGGCTTGAGCACATCACCCTCGCTAACACCCACATTGTTTTTAGCACCCGCCACCGTCACAACGTCCGGATACATCTTCGGCCCGGCTCGGTCCTCTTTCCTGTTGATCTCCCCCCGCGTGATTAAAAATCCCGATTTCCCCTCCCTCGCAATCTCAATCTCGTAAAACTGAGGCACACCCGTGGTGTATACATTGCTGCCCGGACATACTGGATAAAAACCCATTGCACTCATCACATACCAAGCACTCATCTGTCCGCAATCCTCATTGCCAATCAACCCATCCGGACTGTCTTTATAAAATTGCTTGCAGACATAGTCAATGATCCCCTGAGCCTTCTCCGGCTTGCCACAATAATTGTACAAATACGCCATGTGATGACTCGGTTCGTTCCCGTGGGCATACTGCCCAATCAACCCTGAAATATCGGCCTGGTCACGACCCGTGGTGCGAGAATCCGTTCCAAACAACGAATCCAACTGTTTTTCCGTGGCATTCACCCCACCCAACTTGTCCATCAACCCCAAAATATCATGAGGTACGTAAATCGAATATTGCCAAGCATTCGCCTCTGTAAAATGATTGTTTACCTCTTTGGGATCAAAGGGCGATAGCCATCCTCCATTGACACGCGGACGCATGAACCCGGTCTTCTCATCGTACAAATTCTTCCAACGCTCACTGCGGGCGTAAAATTCCTGAACCACCGATTGCGGGGTCGATGGCAAAGCCTGTGCCACCCTGGCAATACACCAATCATCGTAGGCGTATTCCAGCAACTTAGAAACACTTTCTGCCGTGTTCTCAATGCCCATATACCCCAACTTCTGTCCGTACAAATCCAAAAAAGCCGAATCCTTCAACCGCGCGCTATGCATCATCGCCTCCAAGGCCAACTTATAGTCAAAAGGATATTTCGGCTGTCCCATCGCATCGCGCGTTACCCCAATTTCCTTCATCATCACATCGGCAATCACACTCACACTGTGATACCCAATCATGCATTCCGTTTCGCAACTGCCCAACTCCCACACCGGCAATTTTCCACCCTGCTTGTATTGCAGCAAGAAGGTGCGAACAAAGTCTATGGTTCTCTCGGGATCCACAATACTCAACAGCGGATGCAAGGCCCGGTATGTATCCCACAATGAGAATACCGAATACACTTTGTGATAAGGCGGTGCATTTTCTTTGTACAAGCCCGCCCGATGAATCTGCTGATCTCTCCCCCGATATCGCCCATCGGCATCGCTGGCCAAACTCGGATGGATCATGCAATGGTATAAAGCCGTATAAAATTTGCGTTTTTCTAAATCGCGCTTCGCCGACTCTGCACCTACCCTAAATGCCTGCGCTTCGTAATCGCTGGTGACTTTGATTTTGGCGAGTTCTTGATTCCACGCCGCCTTTGCCTGAGCACGATAGGTTTCAAAGCGCACAGCACCCTTTCCCTCAGAACGTATCACCGCCATGTCCTTTTCATAAATCAAGTTGCCCCGGGCGCCCTTGGCATCGGTGAAAGAAATACCCACCAACGTTTCCAATTGTACTGGGTTCGATTTTTCGCCCCCATTACGCTCGAAATCGAATTCCACGATGGCTTGTTTGCCGTCTTGACTGGTGATCACACGCGCAATTTCATGGTCGAATTCCATGGTAAAATACACCCACTGGTTGTTGGCCCAAGCCTTACTCTGTCGCCACCCACCAATTCTGCGCTCATCCAATTGCTCTATGCCGTGCGACAACAGCTTATCGCGATGATTCAAATCAATCAGCACCCTGGCGGTATACTTATTCTGATTCATCGCGCTGTAATACGTGTAGCGATGCACCCCCATCCGCTCGGTAGCCGTAAGTTCCACTTTGATTTCATACACCGGCAAATACACCGAATAATACCCTGCTTCGGCCACTTCGCTGGCATGGCTATACCTTGAACGATACGCATAGGGATTGAAACTTGGCAACCGTGATGAAGGTCCGCCCGTGGGCATCATCAACACATCGCCATAATCACTCACCCCGGTACCACTGAGGTGGGTATGTGAAAATCCGTAAATAAAACTGTCTTCGTAGTAATAGCCACCACAACCATCCCAACTGTCGTCGATGCGGGTATCGGGGGACAATTGCACCATACCAAAGGGCCACACCGCACCAGGGAAGGTATGACCATGTCCGCCAGTACCCACCATAGGATTCACATAATCGGCGGGGGCTGCTTCCGTTTGGGCTTGTAATTGGCATTGGCCGAAGGCCAAAAATGACATCGCCAGGGTCGTTTTCACGACCCTGGCGATGGACAATATAGATTTCTTCTGATGAGTATGACCAAGCATCACTCACGAAGATACAATCTGGGGGTTACTTCACAACTACACCCACCACTACACGACGGTCTAAGTTATTGGTACCAGTGTAAGCAGGTTGTGTGGTTACGATTTGAATTTTGGCCGCATTCACGCCCAAAGAGTTTACCATGAAGTTTTTCACAGTGTTGGCTCTGCGCTCACGCAACTTGGCGTTGGTTACATCAGAACCTGTCTTATCAGCAGAAGCATAAATTACAATGGTGTAGTCGTAGGCAGTCGCTGAACGATCAGCACCCACTTTCCAACGATACAACTCTTGCATACCATCTGTTGTCAACTGAGAAGAATTCAAGGCGAAGAACAACGTGGTCACATTGCTGCGCTCAAATTCTGCTTTGCTCTCCTTTTCCAAAGCTTCAACAGCCGCCAATTTGGCTTCCAACGCATCAATTTCTGCTTTGGATTGGGCCAAATCCGCATCAATGGCCGCCACTTTCACTTTGGTTTCTTCAACCACTTTGCCGATGCCTCCATCGCCTTTGTTCATTTTAACATTGTTTTCCTCAATCATCAATTGGGTTTGATCCGCAACGAATCCACTCAAAGGAGATTTCTGGTAGGCCTCTTTGGACTTGATGCCACAGCCGGTAGTTCCAATCATCGCTGAAACCAATACGGCGCCAATAAAAAGAATTTTCTTCATAGTTTTTTGCAAATTTAAGGTGCTTAGAAGTCCTGAATATCAAAAACTATTCCACAGTGATCGAGATATGACAAAATTCCATCCAGTAAACACCGCCGTTGGTCGTTACTCCACAGATTTCCTCATATCTAAGGTCACATCCACGATCATATCCTCCTGACCACCCACCATTTTTCTCCGACCCAACTCCTCCAAAATACTGCGGGTATCGATGCCATATCGCTCGGAAGCCCGCTCGGCATGCAACAAGAAACTCGAATAAACGCCCGCATAGCCCAAACTCAACGTTTCGCGGTCTACACGCACCGGTCTCACCTGTAATGGACGAATCAAATCATCGGCTGCATCCATCAAAGCGTACAAATCGCTGTTGTGTGCCACACCCATGCGATTCAACACAGCAATTAACACTTCCAACGGCGCATTTCCTGCGCCTGCTCCCATCCCTGCCAACGAGGCGTCCAAACGCGTGGCGCCATGCTCCAAGGCCACAATGGTATTAGCCACACCCAAACTCAGGTTGTGGTGACAATGAATGCCTATTTCCGTTTCCGGTTTCAGCGCATTTTTGAATGCCTTGATCCGCTCCGCCACATCATTCATCAACAAAGCACCGGCACTGTCAGTGACATACACACAATCCGCCCCGTAACTTTCCATCAGCTTGGCCTGTTCCGCCAATTTTTGGGGCTCATTCATGTGGGCCATCATCAAAAATCCTCCCACGTCCATTCCCAAATTTTTCGCCGCTTCAATGTGTTGCGCCGCGATGTCCGCTTCGGTGCAATGCGTTGCAATACGAACGCTCTCAACACCCAAAGCCCTCGCCCGTTTCAAATCATCAATGGTTCCTATGCCGGGCAACAACAAAGTGGTCAATCGCGCGTGTTGCAATTTCTCTGAGATCCCTTCCAACCATTCCCAGTCGGTGTGAGCCCCAAAGCCGTAGTTAAAACTCGCGCCCGCCAGTCCATCACCGTGGGCAATTTCTATCGCATCTACTTTGGCCGCATCCAACGCCAAAGCGATTTCTGTCATTTTTTCTTTGCTGTATTGATGTTTGATGGCGTGCTGACCATCGCGCAATGTTACATCCTGAATGTATACCTTTTTCATGCGTTACCTCCTTGTATGCTGGCCATGCGCTCGGCAGTTGCCAGGGCAGCACTGGTCATAATGTCTAAATTCCCCGCGTATTCTGGCAGATAATGACCCGCCCCACGCACTTGCAACATCACAGTGGTTTTCAATCCACTCACTTTTCCCAACCCCTCAATGAATACTGCATTTTCTGGTGCGATGTCCTCGAATTGCACTTCCTGATGCAGGCGATAACCCGGAACATATTGTTGCACCTCTTCCACCATTTGGTGAATGCTTGCCCTAATGGATTCCCGATCGCCCGGTTCGCTCAAGGTGAATACCGTATCTCGCATCACCAAGGGCGGTTCTGCGGGATTCAAAATAATGATGGCTTTTCCTTTCGTGGCACCACCCACCTGTTCGATGGCGTGAGACGTGGTTTCCGTGAACTCGTCGATGTTGGCACGGGTACCCGGACCGGCACTTTTTGAAGCGATGCTTGCCACAATTTCACCGTAGTGCACCTTGGCCACGCGGTTTACGGCCGCCACCATGGGTATCGTTGCCTGTCCGCCACACGTAACCATGTTCACATTGGGAACATCTTGTAGGGTGTCGAAATTGACCGGCGGAACCAAAAATGGGCCTATCGCAGCCGGTGTAAGATCTATGACACGCTTGCCTTCGATGGCTTTTATTTTGTCGTAATTGTAAAGGTGTGCCTTGGCCGAGGTAGCATCGAAAATGAAACCGATCTCAGACCAAAGGGGATGATTGAGCAATCCATCGATGCCCTCGTGGGTGGTGGCGACACCCATGCGCTCGGCACGGGCAAGTCCATCCGAATGCGGATCAATCCCCACAAATACGCCCATTTCAAGGTATTTGGCAGTACGCATCACCTTGATCATCAGGTCGGTCCCAATATTCCCAGAGCCAATAATGGCTACTTTAATTTTTAATTTTTCTTGATTCATGGGGGTTCTGCAACGTTAATTGAAGGAAAAAGAAACTTCACCGAAAGATTCAATGTGGGACACAAAGGTGTCGCCGGCTTCGCCGGCGCACATTGGCCCGAGAGCGCCACTGAGCACAATATCTCCCGCTTTCAGCGGCGTTCCCAAATTCGCAAAGGTCTGCGCCAACCAAGTCAGTGCCTTTAATGGACTTCCCAAACATGCCGCACCAACCCCTTCAGAAACCAGTTCCCCGTTTTTGTACAGGTTCATTTTCACACTGGCCAAATCCACTTCATCCAGTGATTTTCTTACATCCCCCAACACAAAATGACTGGCGCTGGCATTGTCGGCCACCGTATCCGTAATGCGAATGTCCCAGTTTAGTACCCTTGACCCCACAATTTCAATGGCACCAACCGCATAGTCAACCGCTGCCGCAACTGTATCTTCATTGATTTCGCCGCTAAGGTCCGACTTCATAACAAACGCAATTTCCGCCTCAGCTTTGGGTTGCAAAATGGCCGTTGCAGGCAAACTTCCGCCATTCTTCACTGCCGTATCCGCAAACAATAATCCGAAGTCGGGCTGGTCTACCCCCAATTGCTTCTGCACCGCCAAGGATGTCAACCCGATTTTTTGTCCAACCGCCACCGCACCTTCCATCACACGCAAATCGTTGTTCACTTTTTGAATGGCATACGCCGCAGCGATATCGGTATCTCCGATCAATTCTCTCACAGGCGCGCAAGGCAGGCCTTGCGCTTGTGCCTCCCGCAGCCGCGCAGCGGCTGCCTCAATCACTTCTTGCGAAATCATGCCCCAAAGGTAACACAACAATTTCATCCTAACTTTGCACCCATGCCCAACATCGAAGAAATCGCACAGTCACTGCACCAAGCTGCCCACCAAACCAAACCCATCGCACAAATTAGCCTCCAACAACCCCTTTCCCTGGAGGAAGCCTACCAAGTGCAAAAAGCACTAATCGATCTTCGCCTGAAAGAAGGAGAAACCCTGATCGGACTCAAAATGGGCTTTACCTCCGAAGCGAAAATGAAACAAATGGGTGTGCACGACCTTATCTGGGGCCGACTTACCTCAGCCATGCTCATCCCCAACAACAATACCACCGCCAGAAGCCAATACATCCACCCCCGCGTAGAACCCGAAATTTGCTTTCGCATCGCCAAAGACATCCCCGGAGAACTCAACGAAACAGAAGTCATCAACTATGTAGATGCCGTAGCAACCGCCATCGAAATCATCGACTCGCGCTACGAGAACTTCAAATTTTCCCTGGAAGATGTGGTGGCCGATAACTGCTCCTCCATCGGATTTGTGGTTGGCGAATGGATGCCCGTGAAAGAAAACCTCAACAACCTCTCCATGGCATTAACCATCGATGGAAAAACAGTGGCCGAAGGGTCCTCCAACGACATCATGAACAACCCCTGGAAAAGTCTTGCAGCCGCTACGCGATTGGCAGCCCTGTACGGTGAACCCATCAAAAAAGGTATGTACATCATGGCCGGTGCCGCCACCAACGCCGAATTCATTCAAGCCAACCAATCTGCATCCGCCACAGTAGCGTCACTGGGTGAAGTCAGCGTTTCGTTCAAATAACGCCGAGCCCAAAATCAAGCGTGCCAACGCTCGTAAGTACTGAAATCAATCTCCTTGCGTGCAGCCAAATCCGCAAACAATCGCTTTGCTGATTCCGCATGTTCACAGCCATCAACGAATCGACCCGCAACCACCTTGCCCTTGCTTCCACTGCCGTAAGCAAAGAATCCTGCAGTTTTTCCACCCAAAATCACACCCCGCTCGTGGGCATCGGCCAACACCGACAACAAACTCATCAGCACTGAACCCGTATACAAATTGCCCAACTGCGATGAGGCACGCTCCCCAGGAGCAATCACCGATAGCACAAAAGATTTATACGCCACACTCTTGGCAATCACTTTTTCCAAATCAGCATTCCCGCCAACCTCAGACCAAGACAAACCCAACAATTCCGACAATCCCATATCATTCAATGCAGCCGAATCGCCCAATTCCACCAAAGGCTTGAGCACCGCATCCATCCAAAATCTCACCGCCATCCTGCGCCCCTGATAGGCATAAGGCTGGTGAAAAATCCAAGTCGACCAGTCACTCACCCGCCAATCAGACACCTGTTCAGCGTAATGCGCAAGTGCCTCTTCAAGGCGTGCACGGTAACATTCATTGGAAAAATATCCGTCGAAAACAGGTTCCGTCCGACTGATTTTCAAGGTCTCCCCCGGGATAGACCAAATCATTTGATCGGCATCCACATTGAGTTGGGTAGGATTCTTGGCGATACTACTTGATCGATCCGATTCCGCCCCGTCAATTTTTGATTGAAGTTCAGATTCCGTCACAGATACACCGAGCAAAGTTGCGGCGTCCTTGAGCGCCTGAAGCTTGTTGAAAGACCGCAATGGTTTGTAAAAATCCAATTCACTTTTGAGCCCGATGCCAACCGTATCCCCCAACACCATGATGCGCGGATCCTCTTTCAGCAATACCGCCACGGCACCAGCACCCTGTGTGTATTCACCGCTCGACAGCAAATCATACTTGGCAATATCCGCACCCACAACAATAGCCATACGACCTTGTCCTGGAGCACTGCGAATCCAATCGATACATAACAACATCGCATCAAATGCAGCAATACAAGCAAATGTCATGTCCACCACATCCGTATTCTTAAAGACAGCGCTGCCCTCCAAATCCAGAGCGGCTTCCACATGATTTAGCGCATACGTCATTGTTGGCTTTGACCCATCCAAGGCAGATTCTGTACCGAGGTAGATTTTACCGATTGAGGCGGGGTCGATGCCATTCTCTGTGATCAACTTCACCACAGACTGCGCGGCCAAAAGATCCACGGTTTCCCCAGGGGCACAAACTGCCATCGATTGCAAACCCAATCCCAAACTGAGTTTTTCCGGTGCGATACCCCGCGCCTCAGCCAACGATTTGATCGGCAACTGGTGCTCTGGCACACTGTAGGCAATGGCGTCGATTCCAATGTTTGTCATAGACATAAGTGAATGTAACAAAGTTAGGAGAATAAAGTTGGTGTCGTTTTGACACTTAATAATTTGTCGATGCACAACGCGGTAACTCCGATGAACACTGTGTATCACAGATTGGTCACGTGTTCAAAAATGCTACGGGATTTCCGTCTGTTCGTTAATATGTTTCCTATATTTACCACGTTTATCCTATGCTTACAGACATTGAAATTGCACAGCAGGCGAATTTGAAGCGCATCGAGGCGATTGCCACTGAGAACAACATAGACACTGAAAACATTGAACAATACGGCAAGTACAAAGCCAAAGTAGATTTCACTCCGGATGCCCATCGCATCGGACAAGGAAAGCTCATTTTGGTCACCGCCACAACTCCAAACAAAAGTGGCAGTGGAAAAACCACCTCCTCCGTGGCCCTTGCGCAAGGATTGAACCATATCGGCAAAAAAGCCATTGTGGCCCTTCGCGAACCTTCGCTCGGACCTTGTTTCGGGATGAAAGGTGGCGCTGCCGGTGGCGGATACTCACAAGTACTGCCCATGGAGGACATCAACCTCCACTTTACGGGTGATTTTCACGCCATTACTTCAGCGAATAATACCATTGCGGCACTGCTTGATAACTACCATTACAACAACCAAGGCACGCCCAACGGTTTGAAAAGAATTTTGTGGCGCAGGGTGCTCGATGTAAACGACCGCAGCTTGCGTTTGATCAATTCGGGCATGGGTGGATCGGCCAATGGCATTCCCACCGAAACTGGATTTGATATCACACCGGCCTCTGAAATCATGGCCATTTTGTGCTTGAGCACCAGCCTAGAGAATTTGCGCAATCGCATCGATGCCATCTTGTTGGGGTACCGCTACGATGGAAGTCCATTTACCATGAAAGACCTCGGCGCCACTGGCGCCATTCTCATTCTGTTGAAAGACGCCATCAAGCCAAACTTGGTACAAACCCTGGAAGGCGGCGCTGCTTTCGTGCATGGAGGACCATTTGCAAACATCGCTCACGGTTGCAATAGTATCATGGCCACTTGGGCCGCCTTGCAACATGGCGAATATGCCGTAACTGAAGCGGGATTTGGTTCAGATTTGGGTGCCGAAAAATTCTTAAACATCAAGTGCAGAGCCGCGGGCATCACGCCCGCCGCCACGGTGTTAGTGACCACAACCCAGAGTTTGAAACTTCACGGTGGCTGCCCAGAAAAAGAAATCAAACTCCCCAACAAAGAAGCCTTGAACAAAGGTTTGTTGAACTTGGAGCGACATGTAAACAACCTACAGCAATTCGGTCAGACCGTTGTGGTTGCCCTCAACCGCTTCCATTTCGATACCGAGGATGAATTGCAAATGATCTGTGGCTGGTGTGCTGAGCGCAACGCCCACTACGCTGAAAATCAAGGATTTGCCAAAGGTGGTGAAGGCGCTGCAGATTTGGCCCGCATAGTGGTAGAAATCGTAGAAAAATACCCAAGCAAACCCATCAACCACACCTATGAACTCACAGATTCTGTGGCCGATAAACTCAACAAAATCGTACAAAAAGTATACGGTGGAAATGGTGTAATCCTGGCCGATAGTGCCAAGAAAAGTTTGAAGGAAATCGACGCATTGGGTGCCAATCATTGGCCTGTTTGTATCGCCAAAACCCAGTTTTCCTTTACCGACAATGCCAAACAGGTGGGCAGTGCCACAAATTTCAACATCACCATTCAGAAGTTAATTGTAAACGCCGGTGCCCGGTTTGTGGTGGCCGTAGCAGGTGATATCATGCGGATGCCAGGATTGCCCAAAGAACCGGCTGCCATGGGAATGGATGTAAAAGATGGCATCATCACCGGTTTGAGTTAACCCATGCGAACGTGGGTGAGTTTTGACCCCCCGCGAAAAATTTTATGACAACAATAAGAGGGGGCCGCGCAGCGGCCCCCCCTTATTTATAAGCCAATCTATGACTCGCCAACGACAAAGCCAAAAAAATCCATAACCCAAGGTATCAGTCTGAGACTGAAAACTTTTCATGAAATCCACAGGGGCTTACAACT
The DNA here is from genome assembly GCA_016868785.1 of Bacteroidota bacterium. GTDB lineage: Bacteria > Bacteroidota > Bacteroidia > NS11-12g > UBA955 > UBA955. The sequence goes on along the minus strand of VGFS01000023.1, from coordinate 13,556 downwards.
GCTTTTGGACGGCCTTCATCACCCAAAACATTTCAGTGGCGATTTGAAAACAACGCGCATCGTAAGTGGCGGCCTCCTCTGCTTTTCCGTCAGATACCTTGGGATCAACGTAGGGAATGGCCACACGAAAATTGGCTCCACGTACGGTTGGACAAGCAGCATCGGCCGAGGAACAAGTCATCACTGCCGCGAAATCCGCCGTTGGATTCACCGGGTGATCCAATGTCTTTGAAAAGCAAAAAATGGGGGCTGCGCCTTTGCCAGCGGTGATCATCATCACTTTGTTGTTGAGATCAACAGCATTCACAAACCGAAGTTGCTTGTTGCTGGTGTCTAACCGCTGCAACAAAATGGGATCGGGAATGTGTTCGGCAATCATGCCCGCTCTCTCCACCGCAGCAATCGCTCGCGGATTAAATGCCGTGGCTTCGGTACCCGCAGAGTAGGTACGAACACCAGAAATTCCCAAATGATGCGCAGCAGCGGCAGCCCAAATTTGTCCGAAATGACTCCGACGACTGTTGTGCGTGCAAATGAACATTAAATCGGCGGTACCATCGGCCTTGATTGACTTGGCAATGTACTGGGCGAGTGATTTCAGTTCATCTTGTCGGTCGGCCGGAACGGCCGACAAATTGGCTTCAACTTTTGTCCAATAGGTATCAAGCACATCAAAAGACTGACTTTGAAGAGGCAAATGATTCATGGCGATGGCGATGATAGCAAAGAGTGTTTTTTTCATGGTTTAACAGTCGCAAGAAATATCTTCTGGAGGTGTTTGGTATAAAAAATCGACGAGCAAAGTGCGGAATTCTTTCCATTTGACTTGGTCGATGCAATAGTTGACTTGTTTTCCGAGTACGCGACCTTTAATCAACCCCAATGCCTTAAGCTCTTTCAAATGCTGGGTTACTGTAGGCTGTGCAAGGCCCCAATCTTTCACCAGCTCACTGTTTACGCACTTTCCTGTATTGATGATGTGCTGTAGGATGGCCACGCGGGCAGGATGCGACAACACCCGGGCAATATCGGCCACAGCATTTTCTCTGTCGTCAAACAATTCAGTCTTACTTAATCCCATATTGCAATATTACATTATAAAAACAAACCAAACAAACCCGAAAAAAATCAACGCCCCTGAAATTTTGGCCCATTTACAATCATTACATATTGCAATATAACAATTTATTTTTTATAAACAACCTCACACCCAAAAAATCACCAATCGAGCATCAGGATTCTGTTCGTATCTTTACCAACCGCGATTCAACGCAAAACCCCAAGCACTCCATGCGCACCTGCCTTCGACCTATACTCATTGCCCTCATCGCCATTTGCCTTGCCTCGCAAGCAAACGCACAATCCGCCGTTTATCCCAAACCCGGCACCATTTTCGATCGCAAACTGCACAGTATCCAACTGTGGATCCACCCCGATTCGCTGAACCAAATGTTGCTGAAAGAAAACTGGTACTCCGACCATAGCTACCCAGCCATGTTCATTTACGACAACGTAGACACCCTCCACAAAGTAGGCATGCGCCTGAAAGGCAACACCTCTCGGTCGGCCAAACGAAAAGGATTTCGGATCGACTTTAATGAATTCGCTGCACAAACATTCCAAGGTCTCAGGAAGTTCAACATCAACGGCAACCACAACGACCCATCCATGACGCGTGAATACCTCTCCGCTCATGCCATGAATCAAGCTTATAACCCAAGCATCCGAGGCAACCTCGTAAGACTATACATCAATGGCGAATACTGGGGTGTGAGAAACAACAGTGAATTCATCGACAAAACCTTTGTTCAATCGCGCTTCGGCGACAATACCGGCAACCTCTATAAATGTTCCTGGCCAGCAGACCTCACCTGGAAAGGGACCGACCCTCTAACCTATAAAAACATCCTAAATGGCACCGATCGAGCCTACGACTTGAAAACCAACGAAACGGCCGACGATTATACCGATTTGATTAACTTCATCAACGCCATCAACAACTCCCCAACAGATTCATTCATCCCCCGCATCGAACGCCTGTTTGATGTACAAGCCTATTTGAAAACCTTGGCCATGGAAGTGCTGATTGGACATTGGGACAACTACTTCGCCAACAAAAACAACTATTGGCTGTACCACAACATGAAAACTGGCAAGTTTGTGTATTTGCCTTACGACATGGACAATACCTTTGGCGTTCATTGGGGAGGCTACGGCGCAAATCGAAACATCCATGACTGGGGCAACAAAGCCGGCAGTGCAGCCCCCCTTACCTATAAATTATTCGCCATCCCACAGTACAAACGCATGTACGAATTTTACATTCGGGAACACCTCAAAGACCCCTATCACATTGATAGCCTTTACAAGGAGTTGGATTACATCGCCGCACTTATCGATACATCCATGAGCAGCGATCCGTTTTACTCCGGCAAATTCACCTCCGACTATGGCTTCACCTACAACGCTTGGAAATACAGCTACAGCCATCCGTGGGGCAATCACGTACCATACGGAATCAAGCCCTTCATCGGCACCAGAACCAACAGCGCATATCAACAAATGATTTTTGCCGCAACCATCTCACTCCCTCCTGCCAAACCCAATACTTACCCAAATCCTTGTCTCGGCTACCTAACCATTGAACATGAGCGACTCCAAACATGGCAAAGCGATTTCAGCGTCTTCGCAATCGATTTACAGGGTAGAAAAACCAAGGTGCAACACACCGGCGCCAATGCCAAGCAAGTCCACATAGATTTGAGCAGCTTATCGGCAGGACAATACACCATCCAAATCAATCACCACGGCGAAACCATTCAAACGCCCTGGATTTCTTTGATTCCATAACCAACCAAACAACCTTAACCATAAAAACAAAACAGGGAAGGACCATGTCCTCCCCTGTTGCTTAAAATATTAAAACTAATGTCAATTAGTGAGCCACGGTGAAGCGGAATGTGCTCTTCGAACCGTTTGAAACCACATTCAAGAAATACAAACCATTGTTCAAATCAGACACATCTGCAGTGATCAAATTACCACCGTTGACCAAAGTCTGGTTACCCAAAGACTTCACCACTTTACCTGAAATATCAGCGATGCTCACAGACACATTATCAGAAGCCAGAGCATACAACTCAACATTTACGTTATTCGCTGCAGGAACTGGATACGCATTGGTTACCACTACATTACCCACGGTATTCACAGCGCTGAACTTACCAAACTTTGTCAATACAGCGGCATCGTAATTGGCCAAGGTATTGATTTTTGAAGCAACAACAGGACGGAAATCAGGGGCGGTAGCATTCTTAGGATCAACCAAGATAGCACCAGAGGCATAATTCGCATCATCCACTTTGTTTCCGTTTTTGGCATCGCGCAACCAAGCATCAAATGCAGCAGGCGTGTTCTTGCTATCTACTTCCACCAATCCTGTATTTGTGGCTCCGGCAGCAGCGGCCGCAGTGGTATTGGCGATGTAATTGTTGCGAAGAACGTTTGAGGTCTCGCTAAATACGCTCGACTTCACTCCAGAGGCAACCAATACACTGTCACCGTCAAACATGATAAAATTTCTGTAGCCCATGAACACGGAGTTCACGATGCTCAAACGACTGTTGCGACGGATCCGAGCACCACGACGGAACGCGCCTTTGTGGGTAGCACTCAAATCGGCGTAGGTTTTGTCCAAAGGAATTGGACCTACACACGTAATGTTGGAGAATACAGCAGAAGTCAAAGGCAATTTACCTGAACCAGCAGCATCGTTATCGCTCTCAAAAGTCTCAGAAGTAGAAGCTCCAGACGGTGCATTCCAGCTCAAATCAAAGTACGAAGTATCTTTTACTGCAATGCCAAATTGAACCGCGCCTCTGTAACCAAAATCTGTATCAAAATCGTCATCGGTTGTTTTGTAAGCAATCAACTTTTTACAGTTTACAGTACCACCAAACCACTCAAACGCGTCGTCGTTTCCAAATGAACACTGAACACCCTCGATGATGGTTCCAGAACCCACAGAACCCATGGTCAATGAATTCACCTCCTTGTTTGGTTCGAAAGCCAAACCCGCAAACTCAATACGTACATATTTCACCACACCGCTGTTATCGGCATCGTCTGTACCACCAAATTTACCCAAAGTGTTATCGACAGCAACGTTGTTAAAGCCTTCCAACTGAGCATCTACACCCTGATTGTTCACCGCTTTACCACACAGCACCAATCCACCCCAATCGCCACGATCACGTGAACCGGCAGCTTTGTTCGATGTCATAGTTACTGGATTGCTTGAAGTACCATTTACTTCAATCATTCCACCGCGCTCAACCACCAAAATGGCATACAATTTTGGCGTAGCAGTCAAATCTGCTGCACCGCGAATCACAGTACCAGCAGGTATAATCAATTTACCACCAGATCGAACGACGCACGTACTGGTTAACAAATACACCTTCGATGCATCCAATGTCACCGTACCTGTGATGTTTTTGATGCCAGACGCATCGTTCAATGTGGTGGTCTCGGTGGCAACACCGTATGACGCTTGCTTGGGATTCCACTCGGCCCATCCTTTTGTCCAATCTTGGCTCGCATCACTGCTCAAAGCACCTGCGTAGTTAACCATTTGGATGAACTGACCGTTCAATTGGCAGGCCATCGCCGCAACAACTGATAAAAGAGTAATTTTCTTCATAGTTTAATTATTCCTCACAAAATTCTATCTACACACTTACGCCAAATTAACCATAGCGTTAAACAATAATTAACTCTACTATGATTAATTAACAATGGGATAACAACATCTTGCTACCCCATCGCAAAGGCTCCAGAACAAAGCCCAATGATTGTAAGAAAAATTTAAAACTTGAAGGTATACGTAATGGTCGCTTGACGTCCGTTGGTGAAGCTAAACAACGTATTATCACCGTCTTTGTCGGCATCCTTCCATGCCTTCTCATCATACCTGCCATTGCCATTCAAATCTTGGAAGAACACAGTTTTCTGCGCCAACAAATCTCCCAATGTCAATTTTATCGTACCCAACTTTCCATCCTTGCCCAACTCCTTACCAAACTGTACATCCCAAATGCTTCTGCCAAACTCGTAAATATCTGCACCGAACGGCTGAATGGCCTGGGCTACACCGATGTAGGCAATGCGCTGACCAATTTTATTAAAGCTTGTGTTGATCTGCCATCCCTTGTGCTCGTAAAACAAGCTCGCATTAACCACATACGGACTTTGACCTTGTAATGGACGATTCGCCACACTGCTCGAACTACCCGTAAATGAAACCGCAGAACGAATCAACGCGAAATTCCCGTAGAACGTCAAGTCGCGCAACCAAGAAACCCCACGATTTAACGAACCCAGGTTTTTACGTATCTCAACCTCTGTCCCTAAGTTTGTTGCCCTCGATTCGTTACCATAAGTAAAAGTACGAATCAACGCCTGTGAAACATCCAAATTCACCTCAATGGGATTTAAAATCTCTTTGTAGAAAGCGCCAACGCTGATCATGTCCTGTTTGTTAGAAAACACTTCCCACCGCACATCCGCGTTGTTTATAAAAGCCCGGGTCAATCCAGAATTACCCAATATTTCTGAGTTAATGCTAAAATTATAAAAAGCAAACGGTGCCATTTCACGCAACTCAGGTCTGTTAACCGTGCGATAATACGCCATCCGCAAATTGCTGCGCTCGGTCAACGGAGCAATCACATTCAATGATGGCAACCAATCTACATTCACACCCAAATCACTCATTACTTTGCCTGCTTGACGAAAATATGCGTTATTCAAACTCTGACTAAATCGCTCTACGCGCATGCCATAAATCAACTTCAAATAATTCACTTTTTTACCCGTCTTAAACAAGGGCAATTGATTTTCAACCATTACATAAGCCGCGGCCAACGCACTCTTTCCTTCATATAGATCTTTATCAACGGCTGTCTTTTCAATCAAATACAAATCTTTGGCATTGATTGCAGAAACGCCCAAATCTTGCTGAGGCAAAAACAGGGATGGCTTGTAACTGCCTACTGGGGCATAAACAAACTGTCTACTTTGGAAATCCCTATTACGACCCTGCGCATACAAACCTGTCTTCAACTGGTGGTTGGTTTTTCCCTTCGCGATGTTATAACTATAATCAGCGCTTGCCGATACATTCGTCTCGTTCATATAACTAAAGAATCGACCCGTACCCGCATTGAAAAAAGCGTTTAACACCAACTGTCGGTTGGCAAGATCATTATCAGGGATGGCATAATTCGCAATTCTAAAATCTGGCACCGCGCGATACGTATTACCATAATTAACAACCCATGTCAATTTACTCTTGTCCTTACCAAAACTGTGCAAACCATTCACCTGACTGCTCACCAATCGGTTGAAATTCACCTGATTTGAATAACCCTCTCCAAACATATTGTTATCTGCATCGGTCAAACCAGAACGCAACGTAGATCCCGCATCATAGGTCAAACTCAACAAATTCCTGAAATCAATGCGGTTCTTTTTATTCAATTTCACGCTGAAATTTACCACGCCACCATTCTGCACGTTGGTGGTTAATATATCATCGTTGAATTCCTTATAAGTGTAGTTGGTGCTGTAATCTTTTGAAACAACCGAACCCGCGCTACGCTTAGGTGAAATCGCATAATTCCAACTGATCAACAAACCCGCCTCCTTCTTGCCCAACTTGAAAGGCTTACCCAAAGAATACGAGAACCTCGGCGCCGGCATTACATTCACCTGTTTCAAACTCCAGTCATTGTTAAACTTCAAAGTCTCACTGGCATTCAATTCTGGGTTTTTGGCTGTGGTGTGTGGCTCGTACCCCATGGCAGGATCCAATACTGGAATGGTCCGCTTGCTCCCTGGCAACCCGAAATACTCGCGACCCTCCAAGACAAACGCATCCATTTGCTGAAAAGTAGTAATACTGTTATACTGAAACCCTATAGACGCCGTTTGGATGAACTTCTCCGGTACACTCTTCGTATTAATCTGAATAATCCCGCCGCCAAAATCACCAATCACATCCGGTGTGGCACTCTTCATCACCACAATGTTGTCCAACAAAGCCGCTGGAATCACATCAAAAGAAAACGCTTTCCGATCGCTCTCCGTACTCGGAAGCGGCGCGCCATTCAAATAACCCGCATTGTAACGGTCAAACATCCCGCGAATGTTCGCGAACTTACCTTCCGAAATCGTTGCCCCCGGAATACGCTTAATCGCATCCGAAGTAGTTCTAATAGTGGTTTTGGCAAAATCCTCCGCACTGATGGCTTCAACCATTCCTTGCGACAACTGCTTTGTCTGAATGGCTGCCGCAACCGTATTTTCTTTTGGCTTCTTTTTCTTCACGATTTCCGCCCCCTCCATGCGTGTCACCTTCGACAAAACAGGATTCAAAAAGAACTCCTTGTTTGCTACAATGAACACAGAGTCTTCCAATACATCATGACCCTCAGCCTCCACAAAAACCTTCCGCGCACCCACAACCACAGAGAATGAAAACTTTCCTTCCACGTCCGTCACCCCCGAGTCTTGAGAGCCGGCAACAAACAATTTGGCCCCAACCAAAGGACGGCCAGTCTCAGACATCACACGGCCTACCAATAACCCCTTCGCAGACTGGGCCAAAACAACGTCCATCGCCAAGAAAAACAAAGCGATGGCAACAACTTTGCGCATAGAAATTTGCATGGTGCAAAATTGCCCACACCATGTTACCTAAAGATTAAGCAAACCTTAACAAGCGTTAACTTTTGATTAATATTGCCCACATTAGCCCAACAGCCAACGCAGCAACCCCAACCCTTTGTAAGGTGGATATTTGATCGGCACATCCAACCACAACGGCGAACGCATCACCGATTTCTTGTGACTGAAAATTTCAAACGTCTGTCGGCCCCGATAACTGCCATATCCACTGCCACCCACGCCCCCAAATGGCAGATGATGGTTGGCCACATGAACCAGCGTGTCATTGATGCTCACACCGCCAGAACTCGTCTTCGCCAACACCCGCTTCGCCCCCGCATCGCTCCCAAAAAAATACAAAGCCAACGGCTTTTCATGCGCATTGATGTCGACAATCACCTCCTCCAACGTTTCATAGGTTCTCAGCGGCAAAACCGGACCAAATATCTCCTCACACATCGCCTTAGCACTCCAACCATCGACCGAAATCACCGTAGTCTCTATGAATTTCTCCCCGCGATCCAACTGCCCACCCAAAACAACGTCAGCCCCTTCCAAATAGGCACTCACACGGTCAAACGAACGCTCGTTAACCATCCTGCCAAAATCTGGACTCTGCTTCAAATCCTCGCCATACATCTGCTTCAACGCATCCTTCGCCGCGGCAATAAAGGCCTCCTTCTCACTGCTGTGAACCCATACATAATCTGGGGCGATGCACGTTTGTCCGGCATTCACCGACTTCCCCCAAATCACCCGCTTGGCCGCCGTTTTCATGTCGCAACCCCTTTCTATGATGGCAGGACTCTTCCCGCCCAACTCCAACGTCACTGGAATCAGCTTCTCAGCAGCCGCCTTGGCCACAATTTTTCCCAAAAACGGTCCGCCCGTGAAAAAGATATAATCCCATTGTTGAGCCAATAGCCATTGATTCTCGTCGATACTTCCCTGCACCACAAACACTTCTTCCGAAGAAAAAGCATCGGCAATGACTTGTTCAATAACCGCCGCCACGTGGGGCACCTCAGGCGAAGGACGTAAAATGGCCCTGTTACCCGCCGAAATCGCACCAATCAGTGGATTCAACAATAACTGAAATGGATAATTCCATGGCGCCATGATCAGCACCTGTCCGAATGGCTCCGGAATCACCTTGCTGCTCGATGGCAACAAAAACCAAGGAGTCGAAATGCGGCGCTGGGCCGACCAATGTTTCACATGTTTGATATGGAAATCTATTTCCTGAAACGTCACACCCACCTCGGTCAGGTATCCTTCGTAATGAGATTTCCCCAAATCCTGTTTCAACGCATCCAAAATGGCCAATTCATGCTTGGCGATGCTATTTCTTAGTCGCTTTAACTGGGCGATTCGATTTTTTGGCGATGCAATTTCACGTTGATTGCTCAGTGTGCGCTGCTGTTGATAGACTTGTTCGATGGTTGAAATGGGGGTAAATCGCAAGGTCATGATGGTTCAACAAATATGGGGATTATTTGGTTCACCCCTTCCGTGCGCGCAACATATGTCGCTTAAAAGGCGGACCATCCAATTTTTCCAAGGCAAAACCAACCCCCTTTAGCGCTCTTTTCACCTCACCAGCCGATGAATAAGTCACCAACAACCCTCTTGCATCCAGCGAATCATAAATGGGACGAAACAATGCCTCTCTCCAGACCCCAGTTTGCTTTTTGGGTCCGAAAGCATCCCAAAAAACCACATCCATCGCCGCTGGAATCTCCGCAGATTGAATGTCGCTCCGATGCTTGAACAACCGAAAAACGCCATTGGCCATAGGAATTTCTGTCCACTGCTCCCAATCCGCCCCATGCAAGGCCTCGCTCCGCTCGGCATACACCGTATCACCCCAATACACCTGCATCACAGGCTTCGCCAACGGAAATTTTTCCACCGAATAAAAAGCCACCCTACAACCCGTTTCCTCACTCCAATCCATCGCCAACAACGCGTTGGTGCCCGTTCCCAATCCCATCTCAAACACCCGAACCTCCGCCGCGCCCGGATTCTCCCGCAACCAACAATCCAACCCATGCCTGATATACACATGCCTCGATTCCGTGATCGCCCCATGCGTTGAATGATACGTCTCATCCATCCCCGGCAAATACAAAGTCTTACTGCCGTCGTCCGTGGTCAATACCCGAACCGCCTCGTCATTCGTTGAATCAGCCCATGTAGCTTCGTTACCCATTGCCACACAAAAATACAGCTATTTACGGCTGCCCATTTATTGCACGCGGGTCCACACACTGGTACGACCACTTGCCATTGATGGCATCGCCCTCAGCATTGGTAGATTTAACCGCCGAAGCACCAAAGTACTAGCTAACCGTCATGATAGATGCTAATAATATTACTTTCATTGTTGTCCTTTTTTGACAAAACTATGGATTCTATCCATAATTACAAGCATTAACCCACTTTCCTGCACCTATCGCTGCAATATTTCACCGACGTCCAATCTCGCTCCCACTTCTTCCGCCAAGTAAACGGACGTCCGCAAGCCACACATACCTTGCTCGGCAAATGCTGCTTCTTCACACCCTTCACGACTTCTTCCCCCTTCCCCTTTTTGGTTCACTGCCCGATGTTTTGCCCTCCGCTTTCGCCTTCGTGGGACGGCTGTGCTTCTTCAACACCCTAACCTTCTCCTGCTTGGCAAACTCCGACTTCCGCATTTCGTAAATCCTCGACACCATCGCAATCTTTCGCCCCTGCAACGCAACCACAGGCAGCGGATAATCCTCCCCCAAATTCACTCCATACAACAACCGCTCCATCTCCGTCATCGTCCAAGGCTGATGGATCAAATGGTTCGGCAACCCCGCAAGCTCCGGCACCCACCTGCGCACAAAATCGCCCTCCGCATCGTGCTCCAACCCGTTCTTTACCGGATTGTACACCCGCACCGTATTCGCCCCCGTGGTTCCCGCCTGCATCTGAAACTGCGTGTAATGAATCCCCGGCTCGTAATCCAAAAAATACTGCGCCAAATGATAAACCCCCAACCGCCAATCTATGTCCAAATGATGCGTTAAAAAACTCACCAACATCGCCCGCATCCGAAAATTGATCCAGCCCGTTTCCGCCAACGCACGCATGTTCGCATCCACCAAGGGATACCCCGTTTTACCGTCCTTCCACGCTTGCAGCAACCCCGCATCGTTCTCCGCCCCCAAATCCTCAAACGCCCGATTCACCGCCCGATATTCGTACGTGCACTCCTGCTCAAATTTCTGAACGAAATGGTCGTGCCACTTGATGCGCGACAAAAAAGCCGTGATGGCCCTCCCGTTTTTTTGCTCTTTGCTGAGCGATTTCGAGGCCTGATAAATTTGCTTGATCGACAAATTACCCCAAGCGATATACACCGACAAACGAGAACAAGAACCCCGACTCAACATCGGTTTTGATATGTGGAAATGGTAGTTTCGATGTCGGTCCGACAAAAACCCCTGTAAATATCGCCAAGCCAGAGATTCACCCCCCAACTGCATACCGGGCGCCGGCCTATTCATGGTAGTAAACCAAGTTTCTGGCACAGAAAAATCGCCCTGAAGAACGTCCAACAACGACCCCTGTTCCGTGGGGTGCAACGACTTGCGATAACTTTTTTCAATCAACGGCTCAGACATGGTCACGAACCAACGTTTGTCCCAATCCACCCGATCTTTGATGCCCCGCAAGACCCCATTGCGCTGAAATTCCTGCCATTCCACGCCCGTCGTCTTCAGTAACTGGGCGATGGCTTTGTCGCGGCGAAACGACTTCTCAATGCCTGATTCTTGGTACGACAGCACACGTTGCACATCAAACGACTGCGTCAACGAGGCAAATACCGTTTCGGCCTCACCCCAAAACACATCCACCGTCCTGCCCAAACGCTGCTGCATGTCTTGAATAGACTGCCACTGAAAGCGCATATGTCGTTCCGAACAATCCGGATGCTCCACCATGCTCGGTTCAAAAATGAATATCACCCGATACGGCAATCCCGTTGCTTCCGCCTCCGCCAAGGGCGCATGGTCTCGGGTGCGCAGGTCACGCTTGATCCAGACAATTTGCAGTTGGGGTTTGGGGTTTTCCATGGGCGATCCTTAAAATCCGTTGACCTCTTTGTATTCTTTACGCAGCGATTTCTCCACCTTTTTCCAGTAGGAAAAAAACGACGAAAAAGTGCCTTCTATTTCGGGCGACAGCCAATCACGCGCGATTTCTGTGCCGGTGTAATGTTGATTCAATGGGTGTTCTTGGTAGACGACTTCCACCGACCCAAATGCCTGCAAAAGCGCTTGCAATTCGCCAAACTCTCCCACAAACACCTGTAAATGAGGTATCTCGGCGGCCAGCGACATCATTAAATCCACACAATGGGCGGCGATGGGATATTGCGCAAACACCGAGGGCTCAATTAGCAAAACGCGGGTTGCGGTTGTATCTGCCGCAAAACTTGGGCTCAACTGATAATAGTTGTGAAGCACCACGCAATTTTCAATCAATGCGGACTGAGGATCCCACAAGCGCAAGCCCTGTTTTTCAATGGCTTTATGCCAAGCCGCTGCATCACAATCGGAAAAGGGCAGCACTTCTTCGGCAACCAAGGTAGGTTTCAAAACCGACGGCACAGGTGCCTCGGCGAGTTGTTCGTACTCTACATCAAGGTAGGTACCCCGCTGATGGGTATGGGTGTATCGATTGATATTCTCTTGATTGGCGATGTACTTTTTATTGGAAAAGGTGCCGGCGACCCACTGCCAAGAAAGGGCATTGGAACCCCAATCGCCATCCAACAGGTGGGCATACATCCATTTGGCGGGCAATTTCCAGTGGGCGCCGGCGAGGTTGCAAGTGATAAAGGCCGTGTACATGCGCTGATGGTTGTGCAGATAGCCCGTTGAAAGGAGTCGGTGTATGCCAACGTCGATGCCTTCAATGCCCGCGCTTCCCGCCGCTATCGCGGCGGGATGCGCGGTGTGTTTCACCCCCTGCTGTGCACCCCGAATGTCGGCGTTGATCCCATCGCCCAAACTCATCCAAACCCGCTGAAAAAAATCGCGCCACGCCAACTGCTGCACAAACCCAAACATCTGCTCAAAACCGTATCCCTTGTCCAACAAAAATTCCCAAATCATCCGGGTAGAAATTACCCCCCGCGATATGTATGGACCCAATTCTGTGACGCTGCCATTCACATAATTGCGCGATTTGCCATAGCCCTTCACGTCTATTGACGCCATCAATGCCATGATTTTATCCTCGTGACTCATCGCTTGCTGATTTTGTTGTTGGAAATTGACTTTTGCCTGCTGCAATGAAACCGATTCACCGCCTCGCTCCGCAACTTTAAATGCTTGATGCTCGCCCCACTGTTCACCCGCTTGCGCCACAAATTGAAACTGCTGCGCTTCAGCTGCCTGCGCATCAGCGCAATTACCTGCGATTCCGAATACCCAAACTGCGCCTTGATTGCCTCAAATGGCGTTCTATCCTCCCAGGCCATCTCTATGATTCTGTCCTCCATGATGGCCCTCTGTTCACTGTCCGATAACCCCTGAGGGATCGCAGCCACCTTCGAATTTCTCTCGTTCGCCACCCAAACCTTGCCCACCAACTCTAAAGAACCTGCCGCTGCAGCCGGAGCCACCCGAGCCAATAAAGCATCCTTGTCCTTGTCCTTAATTCCCAATATGAACGCCTGCTTATTCATCGTTTAATCCCTCCAAAAATGTCTCGGCCGACAGCGACAATCGCGCCCGCTTTTCTGAATCCATCTTGTCATACGACTTCACCATCACCCCCATCCGCGG
>VGFS01000022.1 GCA_016868785.1 Bacteroidota bacterium | reverse complement strand
TTGATGATAAAACCCGCTGTGTTTCCAGATGCGTCTGATTCGAATGTAATGTATACAGCTCCGCTGGTACAAACAATTTTAGAAGTATCGTAAGTTTTGTAGTTGTCACCTGTAATGGTTGCAACCAATTTGTTTGCCGTTGCCTCTTTAGCGTCGTAAATGCGCAATTTGTCATTTTTGTCATTCAAAATCAACTGAGAGAAAGACAAAGTGATTTTCTCAGCACCGCAGGGCAAAATCTTAAAGTAGTCGATTGATGTTTTACGACTATTTCCATAGTTGGCATTTGGACCACCGTTGTCGAACAATTTACCATTCTTAGAAGTACCCTCTTTAGAAGGACCCATGTAGTATTCTGTAGGAGCGATACACTCAATATAACGATCTTTACATACGCGAGTAGAAGGACCTATATCGTTAGAAGAGGTCAAGCACACTTTGTACCAACCAGTTTCACTCAAAGTCAAACTAGGATTCTGAACCGTTGCAGTCTGATCATCCAAACCTGTTGGAGACAACAACTCCCAAGACCAAATGTAAGCACCATTGTTGCTCAAGTCGTACAAAGTCACATCGTAGTAAATTTCTGTTTCGTTTGAAGAAGCAACAAAATCAGCCACTGGTGCTGCTGTAGGTGCAGAAATGGTTACCTGTTTGGTAATTGAATCTGCCAATCCACAATAGTTTACCAACATTTTCACATCGTATTTACCTGCAGAAGCCCATTTAGCAACCCCTTTCTCAGAGTTGTTTGAGTAACCCGCGTATGGAGGCGCTTCCGCTTGGTCGAACGTCCATTTGTAAGAGTACCCACTACTTGGGTTAATAGCGTTAAACTTGATGTTTGTTTTTACGTAGTTGGTTGATGATGGAACAATAAAGTTGGCTGTTGGACTTGCGCCCAACTTCAAATTCACTTCTAAATCAAACAAGTTTCCGTAGGTGTTGGCAGTACCACAACCATTGCTGCTGCTCAAAGTGTAAACAGATGCACCACCGCGAATACGCATGTGGCTCAAACCTGTTGTAGACCAGCAAGGCATTTTTAAGCTGTAGGTAGTCTTACCTGAAGCAATGTTAGAAGAAGGATCTACCAAGCACTCAGATGCACCAAACTGACCATCACGGTTGGCATCAATCCAGATACCTACACGAGTTCCCCAAGATTGGGTTGCCCAAGTACCACCGTTAACAGTCACTGAAATTTCTTCACTGGCAGTCAAATCAAAACCCTTACCAGAATTCAAAATTCCTTTGTAAGTGCTCGCTGAAGCACTTGCCCTACATTCCAAACCACTGTAAGACGCCAAAGAGTTACCCTTTTTGTCATTGACAGTTACGTCAAGAATGTCACCCGGATAGTCCGTTCCCGAACCTACCAAAGCACCACCACATCCCCAGGAATTCGCACCAGAGCATGGGGTTTGCGCCTTCAGTGATCCAGCAGAGAATAATCCCCCTACCAGAACCCCCAAAAACGCAAGCTTTTTGAGTTGTGTAATAGTTGATTTCATAGTTTTATTTTAAAGTTATTTTCACAAATGACGCGATAAATGCATAAGGTTGCAAGGAATTATGGAAAAAATTAAAAAAAAAATTAAAAAAATCAAGCCCGACACCGAAACCGAACCGCAAACACACCAAAGAATTGATAAATTTCTACCGAGAGCTTCCAGTTCCCCCACCCACACTTTCCATGTAGCGTTTGTAATCCCTCACTGCCCTGTAGACCCCCAAAGCGATCTTTTGCTGCCCTTCCGTAGTACGCAAATAACTGCGATCAGTGGGATTGGTTAAAAACCCTGTCTCTACCAAAACACTGGGCATGGAAGTCTGCCACAATACCAAAAACCCCGCCTGCTTCACGCCCCTACTCTTAATGGCACTGATTTTATTTGTATGGGCCTCAATTCCAGTAGCCAACTTCAAACTCTGCTTCATGTAAGCATTCTGCACCAAACTGAAGATAATATGTCCTTCGGCCGACTCCGGGTCAAACCCACCATACCTAGAATTTTCACGATAATCAGACTCGTAAGTAATGGCCGAATTCTCCCGCTTGGCTACATCCAAATTCCCCTCCGTCTTGTGAAGACCCATAAAATAAGTTTCACTGCCTGCCGCCGTCCTATTATTATTCGCATTACAATGTATCGATATAAACAAATCAGCCCGATTGTCGTTCGCCAAATTCGGCCGCTCCCACAACTTCAATGTTTTATCCGTCGTGCGGGTGAACAATACCTTGAGTCCAGGCAAACTGTCTTTTAATATCTTACCCAACTTCAACGCCACCCCCAACGTAACATCCTTCTCAAAAATTTCGTTGTTCCCATTGCAACCCGGATCCAACCCACCGTGACCTGCATCAATCACCAATGTGTTCAATCCCGTAGAAACCCGAACCGACTTGACAGCAGGCAGACCCAACATCAACACAATCGACATCGATGCCACAATCACGAACCGACCATATTTGGCGACACTATTTGAGATAAATGCGTTTCTTTCTGCTGTCATATGGCAATCATGGCAAACTTTTTGCCGAAATTCGCCAAACATCTTGTTCACGCATAAAAATCATAAAAAAACATACATACAAGCCCTGTTTACAGTGGCCCTTATTCATTTATGCGCAGCCACCCGCCCCGCACTGGCACAAGGCATCGACTCATCGTCCACTAAAACAGACAGCTCAAAGACAGTCGCCAGCAGCAACAAACCCTTTCAATCCCCCATCCGATACGAAGCAAAAGACTCCATCGTATTAGAAATGAAATCGGGCAAAGCCAACTTGTTCAAACAAGCGACGGTGAATACCGACAACATGGAACTCAAAGCCCGATACATCGAAGTAGGCCTAAACAACAAATTGCTGTTTGCCAAAGGCGGACCTGATTCTTCGGGCAAGTACAGCGACCTCCCTCTATTTAAAGATGGTGCAGACCAGTATGAATCGGACAGTCTGATGTATAACTCAGGCACAAAAAAGGGCAAAGTGTATGGCCTTTCCCTGTCGGAAGACGAAGCACACATCCAACTCAAACAAGTGGTAAAACAACCCGATGGGAGTTTTATGGGCCAAAGCGGAAAACTAAGCACCTGTGCCGACCCCCATCCCCATTTCTACTTAAATACCAGCAAAATCAAAGTCATCCCCAACCAAAAAGTGCTATTTGGAGCCGCCAATTTGGTTTTTGCCGATATCCCCACCCCACTGGCACTGCCCTTCGGCATCGCCCCGCTGCAAAAAGGCCGGAGAAATGGACTGATCGTACCCAACCCCGGCTTCAACGGGGCCAACAACAGTTTTTACCTGTCCAATTTGGGCTATTACCAAGGCCTGGGTAAAAATGCCGATGCACAACTGGGAACCGACCTCTACTTCAATGGCGATTTCAGGGTGGGATTAACCACTCGCTACATCAAGCGATACAAATTCAACAGCGAATTGAGCCTGAACATGAGTCGCTTCGGCAACGGACTTGATAGAGCCAATCCAGAATTTGCCAAAACCAACGATTTTAGCATCGTGTCGCGTTTCGGCTTCGACAACAAATTCTTACCCGGCACTACCCTCAACGGAAACATCAACATCGTTTCTGGCGACTTCAACAAACGCAACTCCAGGAACATCCAAACCCTGTCGAGGAACGAATTTCAATCGAGCGTGAATTATGGTCGCACCTTCTTCAGCAACAAAGTGAACTTATCGGCCTCTGCCCGACACACCCAGAACGTTCAAACCCATGATTTTCGATTGGAGTTACCGAACGTCAATGTGGGTATTTCCAGCTTGACACCTTTTGCCAAAAAGAATGGAAATAATACCGCTTGGTACGAACAAATTAGATTTTCGTACAACATGAATTTTGCCAATACTCTAAGCACAAAAGATACATTAATATTTAGCGACAAGTACAAAGATGTGTTATCGACCATCCAATCGGGTGTTCGTCATTCCATACCCATCAGCACAAACATTAAGCTGTTCAAGGGGGCCTTAAACCTGACCCCATCTGCGGGTTATCAAGAAAAGTGGTTATTCCGTGGACAAATTAAAAATTACGATGCAAGTAGCAAATCTGTTACAATAAAAGATACAACGGGTTTTTTTAGATTAAATTCCTATAATATATCAGCCGGTTTAACCACCAATATCTACGGAACATTCACGGGAATCAAAGTGGGCAAATTGAGGGCCATTAGACACACCATCACCCCCAGTATCGCTATGGGATATCGTCCAGAAATAGACGGGTTGCGCAAAGGCTGGAACAGAAGTTATATCGATTCGCAAAACAAAACCATTACCTATAGCCTATTCGAAAAAAGCGGCGGTTCTGAATTTGGACAACGCAAATCAGGGTCGGTTGGCTTTTCGCTCGGCAACAACCTTCAAGGCAAAAAAGTGGTTAGCGTAGACAGTCTTGGCAAAGAAAAAACGGAAAAGTTCAACCTCATCGACCAGCTTTCGATGAATGGCAGTTACGATCTTTCGGTAGATAGTTTTCAATGGTCAGACATCAACATGGGCTTCAATACGGTATTGGCGAGAGAAATTCGGATTGGCTTGAACGCCGGATACAGTCCTTACGATTATAAAAACGGTAGAAGAGTCTCTAGTTTCTATTTCCAAAACA
Source organism: Bacteroidota bacterium (assembly GCA_016868785.1). Taxonomy (GTDB): domain Bacteria; phylum Bacteroidota; class Bacteroidia; order NS11-12g; family UBA955; genus UBA955. Next base: position 31,993 of record VGFS01000022.1, on the reverse strand, counting down.
ACCGAAGTCCGCTGCGATTCCGAAACATCGATTTCAACATCAACTCACGCATCAAACCGGAGATGTTTGGCGGCAAAAAATCAAAAGAATCGATGCCAACACGCATCACCAATCCCTTGGCCACCGACGAAATGGAACTCAAGCAAATCCAAACTCAGCCGTGGAATTATTTCGATTTCTCCATTCCATGGTCGCTCAACGTCACCTACGCCGTGGGTTACAACGCAGAAATCGCAAACCCCTTGCAACGACTCAGCAGAAATGCACTCACTGTGCGGGGCGATATCAGCATCACACCGGAATGGAAGATCTCTTACAATTCGGGTTACGACTTCAAAAAACGGTCACTCAACGCCAGCGAATTCTCCCTGGTGCGCAATCTCCACTGCTGGCAATTGGAGTTTATGTGGGTTCCTAGCGGCTATGGTAAGCAGTGGTTATTCACGCTCCGCCCCAAAAGTGCATTGCTCCAAGACCTCAAGCTCAACAAACGGGTATATAGCAACCCCGCATTGTTCTAATTGGGTCAGTAGAGAGAAAATCAAAGCCCTTTCTTATGGAAACGACCCAACCATTTTGGCCTACCTTTGTTAATTGATAAAACCATTATGAGCATACAAGTTGGATCTCCCGCCCCTCAATTCACATTGTTTAACAGCGAAAAACAAGAAATCAGTCTGTCGCAGTTTGCCGGCAAAAATGTTGTCATCTTGTTCTACCCCCAAGCGTTTACCAGCGTTTGCACCGTAGAATTGTGCTCCATGCGCGACAATTTAAAAGACTACGAAGCATTGAATGCTGAGGTTTTGGCCATTTCTGTTGATTCTGTTTTCACATTAGACAATTGGAAGACCCAACAAGGTTACAACTTTCACATGTTGAGCGATTTCAACAAAGAGGTGAGCACTGCTTACGACAGCATTTATGAAACTTTTGCTTTTGGCATGAAAGGGGTTTCTAAACGTTCTGCTTTCGTGGTTGATGGCGAAGGAATTGTGCGCCATGCAGAGATTCTAGACAATGCGGGTGAGATGCCCAATTTGGACGAAATCAAGGCTGTGTTGTCGACCTTGAACTAAACCCGTATTTTTGAAGGATGCGCAAGTGCATTCTTTTCTGTTTGATGGGTATTTTTTCTACCCTGGGGTTGCGCGCGCAAAAAACACCCCACCCGGAGTACTTGATGAAATACTATTTCACCGCGGCAGAGGGGGCCAAACAATCGGTTGTGCCGCCAGCATCTCTGGTTAACAAAAGTCAAAACAACCTGGCCAGTTATTATCCATGTTTTCAGCCAGAGGGATTGCGTTTTAATCAGTTTCCATCACAAAGCCAAACGGGCTTCGACACTATATTATCCATCGACGAGATGATTTCTTGCGGACCGTTTTTGGCCCATCGCACAGAAATCACCAACGCAGAATACAAAGCCTTTTTGAAGGATAGCGATTGGATAAAAAGCAATTTGGGATTCACGGTGGCGCAATTAAAACCTGACACTAGTGTATGGTCGCCATTTGGCGCTACTGCAGAGCGGGCCGCGGTGATCAACCCTTACACCTGGCTGTATTTCCAGGCAAACACCTACAACAACTACCCCGTTGTGGGCGTAAGTCAAATCCAAGCCTCAGCTTATTGTCAATGGCTAACCCACGTACTCAACACAGCCCCCGAATATGCATCGCTGCAGGCAGCTTTGAACAAATCCAATCTCACATTGGTTGCCGAATTGCCCACAGTTGCCGAATGGATGTGTTTGTATGACATGACCATTCAACAACCCACTAGGGACGGGGTGGTCAATAAAAAAATTGCAGGAAATTACTTTAGAAATAACCAGAAAATGGGTGGAGGTCTTTTCGCCTTTTTACAACACCAAGAAACACAGGGCGTTTTTGTTGCCTATGCAGGGATGCGCACGAGTCGAGGTTTGAATATCCAAAACGAAATGTCAGAGTCGCTCCTTAAACCTTTGCCTGTGGAGCAAAACCCCGCCAAACCCTACCCCAACCTGTCACACTTGGTTGGCAATGTTGCTGAATGGACCTCCACACCCGCTTACGGACATTTGTACAACAACAAAACAACGATTTTAAATACCAACGGACAGTTGATCGAAAACGCTTACCAGCAGGTCAATGTGTTCGATTTTACGGGATATTTGGTTGATGCGGAATCGCTAAAACACCATTACGCGATCAAAGGAGGCGCTTGGGCTAAGGATTTTTACTACCTCGATCCGATGGCTATTTTCTTCATGCAAAGCAACCACCGAAACAACCATGTGGGTTTTCGAACGGTTCTGCACTTTTATCCTAAATCAGATACCCAAACCCGCCCGTAATGCCCTTTTCTTCGGTATGAGAAACGCCGAATCGTCATATTGACACTTTTTGTAATTGTATAATTGACACTTATTTAAATTTTCTTTATATTGCTACCCTAAATTAAGCCTATGTTTACATTGATACCCACGCGTAAGGCCCTAACAACTGCTGCCATTGCTCTCTTTGGTGCGGTTTCGGCATTTGCGCAAACAGGATCCTTGGCAGGTTTGGTGACCGATGAGTCAACCAAAAAGCCCATCGAGGGGGTTACCATTGAAGTGTACAAAACCGAATTCACGGCCAAATCTTCGGCCAACGGTTCATACAGCATCAGCGGTATTGCTCCCGGCACTTACAACATCATTTTCTCCAAAGACCAAATGGAGGATGTGTTGGTTAAAGTGGAAATTAAATTGAATGAAACCACCAACTTCAACGCTGCAATGAAATCTTCGGTTTCCAACATGGGCGATGTGGTGATTGTGGGTTACGGTCGTCAGAGCCGCCGCAATGTAGTGGGCTCAATCGCTACCGTTTCAGGCAAGGAAATCACCGACATGCCGGCACCATCCTTTGAAGCTGCCCTTCAGGGTAAAGCCGCGGGTGTTCAGGTGATTGTAGGTAGTGGTATGGCTGGATCTGCCTCGTTGATACGTGTTCGAGGAGCCTCATCCATTTCTGCTGCAGGCGATCCTTTGTACGTAGTCGATGGTATTCCAGTGTCTCAAGATTATTTCATGAACCGAACCAACGGTTCTAACTGGGGCGGCGGATTCAACAACAACCCCTTGGCCAGCATCAACCCAGACGATATTGAAAACATTGAAATCTTAAAAGATGCCGCAGCTACCAGTATTTACGGTTCACGGGGCGCCAATGGTGTAATTTTGATTACCACCAAGCGTGCGCGCAAACAAGGTTTGAAATTTGATGTAAGCGCTCGTTGGGGCAGTTCGAGTCCTACTCGCAAGCCCGACATGCTTTCAGCCCCTGAGTGGTTACAACTCTACGAAGAGGCCTGGTATAACGATGGCAGAACAGGTACGCCTGAATTGTCTTTGAATGGCGTTCGCATGAGTTGGGCTCAAGCCAATGACCCAAAAAATCACACCAATTGGATCGACCAAGTGATTGGCCATGGTTTCAAACAGAACTACAACTTATCTACCAATTACATGGGTAAGAATTTTGCGGTGAAAGGCATCTTGTCGATGGATGACAACGGTAGCTTCATCATTGGCAACAAATACAACCGTGTTTCTGAGCGTATCAACTTGGATTACCGTCCAATCAAAGGCCTGAACATTCAATTGTCGCAGTCGTTGAGTCGTGGTACCAACTCTCGTGTTGATGCCTCTTGGGCCGGTGGTTTGGGTTCTGCCATGAGTACCATGCTCCCCATTTACCCAATCACCCCATTGTACGACAGTGCCAGCAAATCCTATATCACCCCTGTTGGATTGCAAACCATTCGCGATCTTAAGAACTGGCGTACCATTGAAATGCGCTCTATCAACAACGCCAATGTGAGCTATGAAATCAACAAGAACTTGACTGTAAATTACAGCACCAGCATCGATTACATGGACTACAACGAGTACTTGTACGAACCCGCTGCGTTGATTCGCATGTACAACAGCAACTATCAACAGAATGGTAATGCGAAATGGTTCCCCAGCTGGACCATGAACCGCAACCAATTCTTGACCGCTCAATGGAACAAAGAATTGAGTAATAACCACACTGTAAGCGCCATGGCAGGTACAGAATCACAGCATAGCATCACCAAAAGCAAATACGTAGAGAATTTTGATGCTACAGGTCCGATCGACCAAGTATCTATCCCAGATACTGCTCTGCAAGCCTTCAGTCGCACACCTTACGAATGGGCCTTCATTAGTTATTTCGGTCGATTCAACTACAGTTACAAAAACAAATTGAACTTCCAAATCACCAGTCGTTGGGACGGAAGTTCGCGTTTCGGTCGCAACAACCGTTACGGATTCTTCCCTGCAGCTGCGGTGGGTTACATCGTAAGTGAAGAGCAATTCATGAAAAAATACAAATGGATCAACTTCATGAAAGTTCGTGTGGGTATGGGCAAATCTGGAAACGCCAATTTTGATAACTATGCGCGTTGGGGTACGATTACTCCAAGCAGCAACTTGCCAAAATACAATGGTCAACCCCAATTGGCGCCTTCGCGATTGGAAAACCCCAACTTGCGTTGGGAAAGTACCGTAAACTTTGATGCGGGCTTGGAAATGGCTTTTGCCAAAGGCAGAATCAGCACCGAGGTAACCTATTACAATAAAGTTACCAGCGATGTTATCATGAACGTTTCTATTCCAGTATCTACAGGATTTGGTAACTTCTACGACAACGTGGGAGGCATCACCAACCGCGGGGTAGAATTTAGCTTGAAAACGGTGAACGTTCGCACCAAGCTCACCAACTGGACAACCAATTTCAGCATCGCAAAGAACGTAAACGAAATTACCAGCATCGGCGTTTACACGCCAGACGCAATCAGCGGTGGAACCAACGATACCCGCGTAGTATTGAATCAACCCGTAGGTACCAACTTCTTGGTGCGTTTCTCTCATGTGGATCCCGCCACCGGCGCACCCGTGTATTTCGACCTCAATGGCAACGAAACCAAGAAATGGGATCCTGCCAATCGTGTCGCTGTTGGAAACGTATTGCCCAAGGCGTTTGGTAACCTGGCAAACACCATCTCTTACAAGAATTGGGAATTGAATGCCAACATTTACTTCAACTGGGGTGGAAGCATTTTCGAAAGCTCTGTGAAACGTCAGTTGAGTTTGATGACCGATTGGAACATGGACCGTCGTGTTTTAGATCGTTGGCAAAATCCTGGCGACGATGCATTGTATCCCAAAATGACGTTGAGCACGTTCAATCACGGCTCTACCACACCTTGGGTCAACACCGACTTGTGGTTGCAAGATGGTTCATATATCCGTTTGCGCAGTGTGAACATCAGCTATAAATTGCCTGCTGCTTGGTTGAAAAAATCCAAGTTTGATGCCGCTCGCGTCATGTTGGTAGGTACCAACTTGTTGACATGGACCCGCTACACCGGTATCGATCCTGAAATCGCACGTGATTTCGAAAACCCAACCGACCGTAACATGTCTGGCAGTATCACCTACCTCACCACACCCCAAGAAAAGAGTGTGAGTGTGGCCCTTAATTTCAGCTTCTAATCATGAAAACGACATTTTTTAAACCCTTCGCGATGTTTCTATCTTTCGCCATTGTTGGCGGGGCGATGGTTTCATGCGACAATATGATTGAAACGCCACCACCCAACGAACTGTTGGTGGATGACGCCATCAAGACCACCGATGACTTGCAACGCCTGCTGAACGCCTCCTACAATGAGGTGGCCAACACCTTCGGCGGTTTCTCTCAAATGATGAGTGAAATGCAGTCAGACAATTTATCAAGTCCGAACAACAATGACTTGCGTGAATTACACAGCCACAACGTGTTGTTTTTCAACAGCACCTGCGGAGGATATTACAGCATTTTGTATCGCGCCATTTTCCGTGCCAACTTCGTTCAAGACAACTTGGACAAAGTGGCTGATTTGAGTCAGGCCGACAAAGACCGCATGACCGGAGAAATCAAGTTCATTCGTGGACTTTGTCACTTTACCGCGGTGCGCATGTTTGCCCATCCTTATGGCTATTCTGCGAAGAACGACCATCCCGGCATTGCCATCGTAAAGGCGGCGTCTACCAAGCCCAATCCTCGCTTAACTGTTGCGGAGGCTTATGATGCCATTCTGAGTGATTTGAAAGATGCCGAAGCGGTATTGCCCGAATCAAATGGCGATTATGCCGACAAAATGAGTGCGAAAGCCTTGTTGGCGCACGTTTACTTCCAAATGGGGAAATACACCGATGCCGCTAGTTACGCAGGCGCTGTGATCGATTCAAAGAAATACACTTTGAGCGATACTGTGAATGTATTTTCTACCAATGCAGCAAGCGAGCACATCTTCAAAATTATCAGCACAGGGGTGAACGACAAACGCAGTGGTGGATATTCAGACAACTATTCCCCTGGAAACCCAACTTGTCAATTATCGGGCGAACTTTGGGCGAATTTGAGCGCTGACGTTGCGATAGACAAGCGTTTGAAATTGTTAACGGTCGTCAATGCCGGTGCACAAAATGAATTTGTGAAAAGTGAGATGTTCAATGCCCCATTCTTCAACGTTCCCGTTTTGCATTTAACCCAAATGCATTTGATTCGCGCTGAAGCTTTGGCCAAGAGCGGAGGTGACTTAGCCACAGCAACGGCCGACATCAATGCCATCATCACCCGGGCTTATACTGACAACAGCAAGTTGGTTGCCAGCGGATCCACAGCGCAGCAAATCATCGATGCAACCCGTGCACAACGCCGCATCGAATTGTTATTCCAAGGTGACCGCACCCCCGAGATCAAACGTTTGGGCGCAGTGGAAAGTCAGAATATTTTTGTACGTGGCCATCGTTGGGACTGCCCAGGATTTTTGTTGCAGTTCCCTATCACCGAGAAAACCACCATCTTTGAAATTAATCCTACAGGAGGTTGTAACTAATGAAACGCATATTTAACCTTGCCGCAATAGCCATCGTGATGGTATTGGGCATATCTTCATGCCGTCCAGAGAAGAAAGTCTTGGGACCCAAGGCGAGTCAGCTCGACGGTATTAGCACACAGTGGATCCTTACCCGTGTTGACCAAATTGATGTAAACGTTCAGTTGGCATTTGTTGAGAGCGATACTTTGTTGAACGTGACCGATGCCTATATCAGTGGCGCGCCCATGGAGATTTCTTTCGACAAGGCCGGTGCATACACAATCACTCCCGGTGCTGGTTCTAACCTTTTCAAAAACACATCAGGCAATTGGAATTTCGACAACAACGAATATCCCAGCAAAATAACCTTTGATGCTGCCAGTGCCAATGAAAACGCCATGAAACTAATGCGACCTGTACGTCCACAAGACAATGCACTCGTGTTGAAATACAACAAAATTTGCGGTGGAAAACGCACCGTGAGTTATCACTTAACCTTTAACCGCAAATAAGCCACAACATGAAAAAGTTATTATTTACACTGACCGTTTTGTTGATGAGCTTGGGAAAATTAATGGCTCAAAAGGCCTGGGCCACGCCAGACCCTATCAATCCCAATGATTCAATCACCATTTGGGTGGATATTAAAAAATGCGACCGTCAGCAATTGGCAGGCACAACAGACCCTTTGTACATGTGGACCTGGACTCCCAAGGAGCATGCAAAAGGTCATCCATTAAACAATGGAACTTGGCAAGCGAGCAACGATGCCTTGCAAATGCGTTCTGCAGGAAATGATTTGTATTTCTACCGCATGATTCCCACCCAGTTTTACGAAGTAACGGCCGCTGAATTGTACAACAACGACATCAGTTTGTTGTTGAAAAAGAAAGATGGTACAGGTGGTGCTGCCGGTGAAGACAAAACCGAGGATATGAAGATTGATTTAGCTCCTCCGGTTACAGGTCCACAAAAGGTTGCTCCTTTCCCGAGATTGGCAAAGAAAGATACTTTATCGATTGGCGCCAGCGACGTATTGACCATTCTATACGACCGCAATTTGGAGACCAAAGACACATTGAAGGACAAAGAGGACTTCTATGTTTTTGCCAAAGCGAGAGTAGGTGCTGGGGTTTCAGATTTCTTGCAAATAGTGCCCATCACAAAGGTGGCTACTGCACCCCAATTGGCCATGAAGAACATGGGCAACGGAAAATTTGCCTTGAGCATGATTCCCAATAAGTTTTTTGCTTCGGTAAATCCAGGCGGACAAAAAATCCTCAGTGTTCAATTCCAAATTGTGAGGGGTAAGATCCGGAACTCAAACGATACGGTTGACGGTACTTACGAGTATTTCCTCAACCAAAATTGCGAATAATAGGATGGTCGCCTAACGGCTACATCCTTACGCCTAAAAAAAGAGGGCGGCGAGAATCTCGCCGCCCTCTTTTTTTATATCAATTCGGGAATTTCTACCTCATTGCGAATAATATCATCCAGCACCTCGCGCTTTCTAATGAGGTGGGCCTTTCCATCTTTCACCAATACTTCGGCAGGACGTAAACGCGCATTGTAATTGTTGCTCATACTGAAGCCGTAGGCACCTGCATTGTATATACGCAGCACATCCCCTTCCCTCACCTCTTGTAATTTGCGGTCATATCCCAATGTATCGGTCTCGCAGATATACCCAACAATGCTATACAAACGGGAAGCACCTTCTGGATTCGAGATGTTTTCAATGTGGTGATAGGCATCGTAAAACATGGGTCGTATCAAATGATTCTGTCCAGAATCCACACCCACGAAAACGGTAGATGTTGTTTGCTTGATCACGTTCGCTTTTACCAATAAGGAACCCGATTCAGACACGATAAACTTTCCGGGCTCAAACCACAATTCCAATTCTCGGCCGTATTCCTGACAAAATTCTGCGAAAGCCTGTGAAATCTTCGTCCCGATTTCCTCAATGTCGGTTACGATGTCGTCGGTTTTATAACCCACTTTAAAGCCCGATCCAAAATCCATGAATTCAAGATTGGGAAAACTCCTTGCGGCCTCAAACAATAAATCCGCGCCGCGCAGAAAGACCTCTGCATCCAAAATATCGCTACCCGTGTGCATGTGCAATCCATTCACACGTATGTTTAAGGATTCAACCACACGTACAACATGTCGCAATTGATAGATCGATATACCAAACTTTGAATCAATGTGACCTACCGATATATGACTATGTCCACCCGCCATAATATGCGGATTCAAGCGGATACAACAGGGCACGGAAGCACCATAGGCGTGACCAAAATGCTCCAAAATGGCGATGTTGTCGATGTTGATGTGCACTCCCAAATCCACCGCTTCTTGTATTTCTGCGAAGTCTACACAGTTAGGGGTATACATGATTTCATGCGGTTCAAATCCTGCGCGCAATCCCAGCTGCACCTCTTGAATAGAAACGGCATCCAATCCTGCACCTTCGGCTTTGAGCAATCGCAAAATGTTCACATTATTCAATGCTTTCAGGGCGTAATGCAATTTCACTTTGGTATTGGGAAATGCATGCAACAATCGTTTATACTGCGATTGAATGGTTTCGGCATGGTAGACATACACCGGTGTACCATAAGTTTCTGCGATAGACTGTAAAAGAGGCTGTGGAATGGATTGGTTTGACATGATTTAAAAAAGATCTTCAATGATTTTGCTAAGTATATAAAATAGGAGCGATACTAGTTGATAACAAAAAAGGCGGAGTGAAAATCACTCCGCCTTTTCGAAAGTTCGAAGTGATTGAATTACGATTGTTTTTTCTTGGTTGAGAAGTCCACAACGATTGGGGTTGCAATACAAATTGAAGAATAAGTACCTACAATTACACCAATCAACAAGGCCAATGAGAAGCCTTTCAAGGCATCACCGCCGAACAAGAACAAGATCAACACAACCATGAACACCGTTGCTGCAGTGATAATGGTCCGCGACAATGTACCGTTAATAGCCATATTAATCAATTTGGCATCTGAACGCTCACCCTTGTTGTTTGTCAAGAACTCACGAATACGGTCAAACACAATTACCGTATCGTTGATTGAATAACCCAACAAGGTCAACAAAGCGGCAATCAAATGTTGATCGAAATCGGTAGGGAAAGGCACAACACCATCCAAAATGGCGAACATCGACAACACAACCAAAACGTCGTGCAACAATGCGATGGTGGCACCCATACCGTAAGCCACGCTACGGAATCGGAATACAATGTACAAGAAGATTCCCACTACGGTCAAAATAACCAAGAAACCACTCCTATCACGAGTGCTTGTTGCAATGGCGGCACCCACTTTTGAAGTAGACATGACTGGATCCTCACCTACCATGTCGAACCCTTTCAAGGCGCCCAAAACATCGGCACGGACAGAATCTCTGGCCGCTTGACCTTCTGCGTCAATCTTATAAGTAGTAACAATACGAAACTGACCAGCGCTACCAAAGGTTTTCACTTCGTTGCTAGACTCTTTCAAATTGTTATCCAAAGCCATTTTGATGGCTTCTGATTGATAGTTTTTCTGAGCATCGAATTGGATTACATAGGCATGACCGCCCTTGAAATCGATACCAGTACTGATTCCACCCTTGGCAACAAACGCTGCAATACCCGCAACAATCATCAATGCCGATGCGATATAATATTTCTTGCGGTTACCCACGAAGTCGATGTTTGAATTCTTCATGAAACCTTTGTTCCATGGCGCATCAAATTTGATGTCCAATCCTTTGTCGGCTCGACGGTCTAACAACAAACGCGTAATGAACAAAGCAGTAAACATTGAACTGAAGATACCGATTACCAAGATCACGGCAAATCCGTAAGCAGGACCCGCACCAGCGAACGTCAAAATGAAACCAGCCAACAAGGTGGTAATATTTGAATCGATGATCGCGCTCAAGGCGTGTTTGAAACCATCAGCGATGGCAGACTTCATGCCTTTGCCATTTTCCAATTCGTCTTTGATACGCTCGTAAATCAATACGTTCGCATCTACAGCCATACCCACCGTTAAGATGATACCAGCCATACCGGGCAATGTCAAGGCAGCACCCAAGCTCGCCAACACACCCATAATCAAGACGACGTTACCCAATACGGCAACGATGGCCATCCAACCCGCGCGGCTGTAATAAAGGATCATGAACAAGATGGTTGCAATGAAACCAAACATCAACGAATTCAGACCGTTGGTGATTGATGCTTGTCCCAAAGACGCACCCACTTGCTCACTCGCAACAATCTTAGCAGGCGCAGGCAATTTACCCGCTTTCAAAACGTTGGCCAAGTCGTTGGCTTCACGGATATCGAAGTTACCGGTGATTTGGCTGTTTCCACCACTAATCTTTTGATTCACCACAGGCGCTGAATACACACGTTCATCCAACACAACTGCGATGTATTTTCCAATGTTACGACCTGTTACCTGAGCCCACTGGGTTCCAGCCTTGGCAGTCATTTCCATAGACACTTCCAATTCTCCGGTTGGAGAAGTATTCACACGGGCATCCGAGATGATGTTTTCTTCTTCCGCTGACAAGGCAGCATTCCCTTCTCGATCCAACTTCAAGAAGTACACAAAATACTCGTCTGAGTTAACAGCTTCTTTGCCATCGGCTTCGTAATCGCGGGGCTTGGCGCTGAATGCCAACTTGGCGCTCTCCAAACGCAATACCGCCGCATAACGCTCGTCTTCCATCATCTTGGTCAACAAGGCACGATCCGCCTTTTTCACTACGGCCACCGCTGAACCTGGACCGTCGTTTCCGAACGAACGCAATACTTTAGCCAAAGGACTGCCATTGGCTTCGTCTTTTTTATCTTTCTTCTCTTTCGATGCAACTTTTGGGCTATCAACGGCAACTGGACCGTCGGCGGCTGGGGCAGCAGCAGGTGCAACCGCAGGTGTAGCAGCAGCCACAGTTGAGGCTACTACTGAATCTTGAGAAGTTGTATCGATGGTTTCCTCTTTGGAAGCAACAGGCGCCAACTTACTGGCTTTGTACAAAGTATTCAAAATGCGGGTACCATCTCTGCGCTGACCATCGTTCCCATAAACTTCGTAGAATTCCAATTTCGCACTTTTCTCCACCAATTCTTCCATACGACGTGGGTTGTCGACACCAGGCAATTCAACACTGATACGACCACCGTCGATCTTTTGGATGGTTGGCTGAGTTACGTTTGATTGGTTGATACGTTTTTCAACTACTTCATATACGCGATCTATGGCGCTGGTGGTTTCTGTTCTCAAGAAATTCACCACTTCGGCTTCATTGCTATTTGATTGAATGACGCTCTTATTTCCTTTGATGAACAAATTCGCCAAATTGCGGCTGGGGTTGTTCTTTTTGAAATTGGCAACAAAAGCGTCAACGAAATCTGCACCTTTATCTCTCACATCAACATTGGCTTCGTTGATGGCACGATTCAAATCTTTGTCTTTGGTATCGTTCGACAAAACACGAACTACCGCACCTTTGTCTACTTCCAAGATTACGTTCATACCGCCGCGCAAGTCCAAACCAAGGTTTACCTCACGTTGCTTACACTCAAAATAGGTGTATCCGGCCAAGCCTACATTGTAAATTTCATCGTTTCCGAGACTGTCGATGTAACGACGGTAAGCCTCTTTAGAGTCACCTCCTTTGTCGGCCACTTTGGCAGCAAAAGCCTTGGCTTCTTTTTCGAATCCTTGGGCTTTCCAAGTAAACGACAATTGGAACACACAGGCTAGCGCCAGTACAATCGAAAATCCTACTACGGTTTTATTGGTTTTCATCACTATCTATTACTATACTAAAATAAGAACCGCGAAATTAAGGAAAAAATAACAGTTAACTACCTTCCTATGAGAAGGCTTGCAATTTTTGCATCAATAATTTGATTTCCAAGGCAGAATAATCATTCATGCAACGTAAATGGCCTTTCGGACAGTCATCAAATCCAAGTTTTGTACAGGGGTGGCACGACAAATTTTGCGGCAGCAAATGCAACACTTTTGGGTTGTTTTTTCCTGCAGCGAAACCCAATCCTGGATGGGTATTTCCCCAAATCACGAGTAGCGGGCGGCCGTAGGCCGCCGCAACATGGCTAAACCCCGTATCCCCGCCAACCACAAGGGCTGCCCCGGCAATACAATGCACCGAATCCAACAACCCATATGAACCAACTTCATTGTGCAACTGATCGCCAAACTCCGACACCAATGCCTCCGCCACAGGGGTTTCATTTTTTCCACCAATCAACACCCACTTGCGTGCATCGCACCGAAATACATTCTGCCAAACCGAAACCGGAATTTTTTTTGTTGCATAGGTCCCACCGAGAATCGCAACCCCATATTCTTGAGTAGCATTCAGCCGCGCAAACTCAGGCAATCCACCCCTGAAATCAACCACAGACAGTTTAAAACCGCGATCATTCGTCAATCGTTGAACCAAAGCATTGGCCGCCGACAAGTATCGCTCCTGAACATGAGATACTTCAAACCTGGGCGATTTGGTTTTCACAAACAGCGCACGCTGAAATCGCTTTTTATCGTACGTAGCCACCGGCCAATCCAATGAGAACGCGTGCGCCGTATCCAAATACAACAATCGCAACAACACTTGTAACGACCGCCAATTTTTGTGCAAATCCAGAATACCATCGTACTTTTCGGCCTTCAGTTGCCCCCACAAACCCGTTTCGCCCCAAGTGTAAAATTTATCAACCGCATCCCCGCCCCTCATCAATTCGCCCATTCCGGGTTTGGTCAGCAAATGCACCTCCATCCCGGCCTGCAAGCGCATCGCACGTAAAATTGGCGCGGTCAAAACCACATCGCCAATGCTACTTAACCTGATGACCAAGATTTTTTTCATGACGCAATTCGTCTGTATGAGCTTCTTCTCATTTCCGCTTTGCAAGATAGGCTTCAAACTCCACCAAATTCAACGCATTGAGGGTTTGGGATTTCAGCAACCCGCCTTTCTGTCCGCTCAAAACACCAAATTGCATGTCCCAATACCCCATTTTTTCGTGGGCATCTGGATTCACCGACACCATCACCCCTTTCTCCATGGCATAATCGATGTAACGCCAATCGATATCCAACCGATACGGATTCGCATTCAGCTCAATCGCCACACCATTGGCCGCGCACGCATCGATGATTTTGTGATGATCTAGCGGATAGCCTTCTCTCATGAGCAGCAACCTGCCGGTGGGATGTCCCAAAATGGTGGTATAGGAATTTTCAATGGCCGTTATCAGTCGTTGCATCGCCTTTTCTTCGGTCATACCGAGGTTGCTGTGCACTGACGCTACTACGATGTCGAACTGAGACAAAATCTCCGGTTCGTAATCCAGCTCGCCATTGTTTAGGATGTCGCTTTCTATGCCTTTAAATATCTTGAACGGCCACAATTGGCTATTGAGGACATCGATTTCTTCAAATTGCTGCAATACCCGTTCAACTTGCAATCCACGCGCATAGGCCGCCGTTTTAGAGTGATCGCAAATCCCCAAATATTCCATCCCCATTTCCATCGCATAGAGGGCCATTTCCTCCACGGAGTTGAGTCCATCCGAATAGGTAGTATGGTTGTGCAACACCCCTTTAAGGTCTGAAAACTGCAGCAATTCTTCTTCTTTTACGGGTCGATCCAATTCTCGATGTCCTTCGCGGCGGCTCGGCACCACAAACGGAATTTGTTTGGCGGCATACGTATCTCGCTCGTTGCCCTGCCAATCCGCAGACTGATAACCCATCAATGCTAGGTGCCTCGCCGCCGCGCCCTGTTCAAACAAAAGGCGGTCAAAATCGGCAAATGCCACCACCTGAATATGCAACACAAACCCTTGCTCATGACGCCATTGTTGCGTTTGTTCGTCTAAATTCCACCCGGTAAAAGGGGCGCCGCCTGCAGCGGCGACCTCCTGCCAATCCCCCTCCAACATCCCGCTAAACTCCATCGCACTGGTCAACAATGTCAACGACTCAATCACATCACTCTTGCGATAATAATCGCCGGTAAATCCATGCTTCTCCCCCCCCATCAACGCATTCAACCCCTGCAAAAATGCTTCGGCATAGGGCATCACCCGCGCCAAGTGAAATTTACCGCGCGCCGCGTATGAAAAAGAAATGGCATCCAAAATCGACTGCTGGGTTTTGTATCCAAAACCACTCACCTCCACCAAACGATTTTGTCTGCAAGCATCAAACAACTCCTCCACCGTGTCGATCCCCAAATCTTGCCAAATCAACCGCACCTTTTTGGGCCCCAACCCCTTCACCCCCAACATTGCAATAAGTCCAACCGGAGTTATAGTAAGCAACGCGTCCAAGGCCGGAAACTGTCGGGTAGCACCATATTCCACAATGGCCTTGGCCACAGATTTTCCCACCCCCGGAATCTGCAACAATTGCGATTCTTGCAAATCCCCAAGCGGCTCTTTGATTTTTCGCAAATTAAAAGCCCCAGATGCAAAGGCCTTGTATTTAAATGGGTTCTCCTCATGCAATTCCGCCAGACTGGCATACAACTGCAAAGCCCTTACAATTTCATGATTATCAACCGCCATGTTCCTTCAAATCAACAACAAAGTTCCTAAATTCCCACATCGCCCCGCACCACCCTCACCACCTCCTCGGCAACCCAAGAACTCAAAGCCACTCCCATTCCACCCATCCTCACCGCCAAACAAACCCGGTTGCTGTGCCAGCCAATGATGGGATTTCGGTTGTTGTCCATCCCCATAATCCCCGACCATCGATATTCAAAATCAACCGACCTTCCCGGCAACACGACCGTATTGACATAGTTTTGCAGATGGTCCTCAAACTGCGCAGTGACCGACATATCAAACGTTTCCTCCCCCGCAAAATCCAAATTCCGCGCGCCGCCAATCAGCAAACGGTTTTCTAACGAACGGAAATAAATGTATCCCTGATCGGCATGAA
The DNA here is from genome assembly GCA_016868785.1 of Bacteroidota bacterium. GTDB lineage: Bacteria > Bacteroidota > Bacteroidia > NS11-12g > UBA955 > UBA955. The sequence continues at coordinate 16,067 of VGFS01000022.1, read as the reverse complement.
AAATCCCCCTAAACGGCAAATCCTCCAAAGGCGCTGTCACAAATACTTGTCCGCGCGCCGGCGCCACAGACACCTCAGGCAGCAATTGCTTGGTAAACCCATTGGTGCATATCAATAAATGCTGCGCCGAAATCGACCAGCCATTTTCCAAAATCACCGCAACCCCCGTAGATGACTCATCCCATTCCACCACCCGCATCCCCTCGTAAATCTCAACCCCCTGTGCAATGGCATCCTCGCGCACCGCCCGATAAAGCCAATGTGTTTGAATCCCGCCTTCGGCGGGCGCCATGATGCCTTTTTCATAGACGTCCATACCCGTGGGCAGGGTGTCGCAAACGTGAAATGCCCCCGACGGCTGCACCGACAACAACAATTGATTCAAGTATGGCAACGCCTCGATAATCCGATGCGCATTCCCCGACTCAGCCTTAGAAAACACTTCCATGCCCCCGGTAGATTCAAAACCCAAACGGTCCGGACCATATCGCTGCATCAATCGCTGAATCCCCAAAAAGCGCTTTTCATAGAGCGACAACGCCTCAGACTCAGAGGTTCTATTAATTTCATCGAGTAATTCCCCCGCGCTTCCAAAACAGGCAAACCCAGCATTGCGCAAACTTGCCGCATTGCTCATCGCATGGTCGTCCAAAACCACCACCCTTGCATCGGGAAAAGCCGACTTCAGACAACGGGCCGATTGCAGCCCAACCAATCCCGCCCCTACAACTACCCAATCAACCCCCTGCAAACCCTGTTGCTCCCAATAGCTGAAGGTTGTCATCAGAAAAATATCAATTCATGTAAGAAGCAATCACAGAAGCATATGGCTGGGCAAACGCCGACATACCACCCCACGATTCCCCATTAACAATCACTTCGGCTTTGCCAAGAACGGTTCCTACATGTGTGGCCGAAACGCCCGCAGCAGCAGCCAACGTCATCAAATGGTCTAATCCACTTTGTGAAACCGATACCACCACCCGGCTTTGGCTTTCACCGAAAAGTCCAGCATCCAAACGCAAACCGCGCTCAGTACACAAGTCGAAGCCCAATCCAGCAGCCATCGCTGACTCTAAACAAGTCACAAACAAACCACCTTCACTCACATCATGGGCAGAAGCAACCGCATGTTCCTTTGCCAAAGTCTCCAGCAACTGATGCAATGCGAATTCCTCGTCCAAATCAAACGAAGGACAAGGACTGTGGCTCACCCCTTTTACTTTGGCCAAATATTGAGAACTGCCCAAATCATTGCGCGTATTTCCCAGTAAAACAATGGCATCACCCGCAGCCTTGAAAGGCACACTCATGCGGTGCTCAGGTTTCTCAATGATACCCACCATACCAATGGTAGGGGTTGGATACACGGCCTGCCCGTTGGTGCTTTGGTTATAAAAACTCACGTTTCCGCCAGTAACGGGCGTATCAAACTTGCGACAAGCCTCGCCCATTCCCTCAATGGCGTTCTTGAATTGATAATAAACCTCTTCGTTGTAAGGGTTACCAAAATTCAAACAGTTGGTGATGGCCGTTGGGACACCTCCACTGCATCGGATATTTCGCGCTGCCTCAGACACAGCGATTTGGGTTCCTTTGTTGGGATCAGCGTATACATATCGACTGTTGCAATCAACCGTCAAAGCCAAACTCCGCTCCGTACCCACAATTTTCACTACAGCTGCATCGGACGGCAAATTGGTGGATTCATTGATGGTACCCACCATAGAATCGTATTGCTCATAAATCCATCGCTTGCTCGCAATGTTGGGCTCGTTGCACAATTGAATGGCTGCTTGCTTGGCTTCAGCCAAATTCAAGTCGGCGATATGATTCAATTCAAACGCAGCAATCTGTTTCAAATATTCGGGCTCTTTCCAGGTTCTGCGATACACAGGTGCACCACCACCCAAAACCAATGATTCCGCAGGAATATCAGCCTCCAAAACATCGCCCATAAAGTAACGAACATGCTTAGTATCCGTCACCATTCCGATGTGCGAAAACGTCAAATCCCACTTTTCCAAGATGGTCTCAACCTCTTTTTCGCGACCCTTTTCGATGATCACCAACATACGCTCTTGACTCTCACTCAACAACAATTCCCAACCTTTCATGTCGGGCTGTCGCATCGGCACTTTGTCCAACCACACATCCATACCCACATCAGTTTTGGCACTCATTTCACTGGTTGAGCAAGTAATACCCGCAGCACCCATGTCTTGCATACCTACCACAGCGCCGGCTTCGATGATTTCCATGCTGGCTTCCAAAATCAACTTTTCCCAGAAAGGATCACCCACCTGCACGGATGGCAAGTCAGAAATACTGTCTTCGCTCATGTCTTTAGAAGCAAACGCAGCACCATGAATACCGTCTTTACCCGTGGCAGAACCGAAAATATAAACCGGATTTCCGGCAGGACCTGCCCCAGCAGAAATGCTCTTTCCCACACCCACAATACCCACACTCATGGCATTCACCAAGTTGTTTTGCTCATAGCAGTCATCGAAATATACTTCACCCCCAACCGTTGGGATACCGAACGCATTGCCGTAATCGCCGATGCCTTTTACCACACCTTTAACCAACCACTGAGTACGATCGGTTGCGATGTTACCAAAACGCAGTGAATTTAACTGGGCGATGGGTCTTGCACCCATGGAGAAAATATCGCGGTTGATCCCACCAACACCGGTTGCCGCACCTTGATAAGGCTCAATGGCACTGGGGTGGTTGTGGCTTTCAATTTTGAAGCAACAGGCAAGCCCATCACCAATATCCACCAAACCCGCATTTTCTTCACCCGCTTCAGCCAACATTTTAGAACCGCTTTTGGGCAATGTTTTCAACCAAACAATGGAGTTTTTATAACTACAGTGCTCGCTCCACATCACGGAGTAAATGGAAATTTCAGTAAAGTTGGGTTGACGACCGAGGATGTCGCAAATTTTGTGAAACTCTTCTTCCAACAGACCTAACTGTTTGGCTTGTTCTACGGTGGCGGGTTGATGTACCATGTGGTACAAAATTACAACACCCAACGCGGAGGATAAAATTACTTTTGGATTGTTTTTACCACTACTTACCCACTTTCTATCGCATCAGCAACACGGTACCATTAATGGTCTTACGTCTGATACGCGTGCCTGTCTTCAATTCATAGCGATAAACGTAGGAATAGATGCCTTCAAGACAAACGGCGCCCTTATAGTATCCATCCCATTCGTAGGAACCCGCAGACTGAGAGTCGAATACTTTCTCACCCCAGCGATTATAGATGAGGAAAAGGGTTGGGTTGGCACCTCTGCCAAAAATTTTGAAAGATTCGTTGCGACCATCGCCATTGGGCGTAAACGCCGTTGGGATAAACAAATCACAATCTCCCATCATCAAATTCACAGTAACATCGTCAGAGGCACTGCCACAAGCATTGGTAACCGTTACCGAATAAGTTCCAGCTGCGCTCACATAAATCACAGTATCGGTAGAGCCCGTATTCCACAATATGTTTGTGTTTGGCATGTAAGGAGCCACCAATTTCACGATGGAACCTTGACAAAGGATGGTGTCCATAGGCAATGTTACCATCGGGGTTGAATTCACGCGGATGTTAATTGAATCTGATGCGATGCACCCGTTGTTGTTCACAACAGCACCATAGGTCCCGGCGCTGGCAACGGTTCTCACGTTCGTAGAAGTGCCGTCGTTCCAAAGCACCGTACCCGGAATTGTAATCGTCAAATCTGTACTTGCACCATCGCACAACGTGGTATCTTTACCCAAATTCAAGGTAGGCTTGGGTTGAATGGTGATGGTTTGTGTTGAGCTGTCGGGACAATATTGATCAGCCACAACGTATTTAATTTTCACCATTCCGGTTGATGTGGGCGAAAAGGAATTGCCCGTAAATGACTGTCCGTAAAAAGTACCGCCTGCAGTTGTGGGCGTCAATGTAATGGACGGACCGCCTTGACATGCAGTTGCTGGCAAACCGGTAAATGAGGGGTTCACATTCGGTTTTACCTTCACAATAACGGTATCGATACCGGAACAACCGTCTGAACTCGTTGCTTCATGGATAATTGGGTAATCACCCACAGCCGCAAAACTACGAGAGATGGTTTTGGTTATACCCGTGATTCCTCCACCCAAATCCCATCGAAAGGAGACCAATCCAGGGAATTTGTTGTCAAAGTCAAACTTGTTACCAGCCAAACACTGAATACTGTCGTTGATCCAAATCCCACTAGATGGACTGGGCACCACCCTCACCCACATGTTGGCGGTATCGGTACAACCCGTGGGTTTGTTGTCGTAAAGTGTTTCGCTTTTGTAGTGAATGCGATATTTCCCCGGTTTTGCGTATGATTTACTGGGGTTGGGGATGGTAGCACTGTCGTCATCGGCAAAGTACCAAGTGCGGATGTAAGCACATTTGGGAATTTTTGCCAATTGCGTATTGTCGTCGAGTTTGAAAATATGTCCTTCAAAACACTGTACCGTATCTGCATTCTTTTCAAAGGGTTTGCTCACAGGTCGTGGCACAATGAAAATTGATTTGGTAGAGGTAGCGATATCCACGCACCCAAGCGCAGGTGACGCAACCAAGTTTACGGTAAAATTACCACCCTTGATATAGACATGGGAGATATTAACACCCGTGTCTTGGGTGCCATCGCCAAAAATCCAGGTGTATTTGATCCAACCGAAAGTGGCAATACTGGTGTTGGTAAAGGTAATCTTGTTGGTCTTCTCACAGCTGTCCACGGTACCTTTGTAGGTAAAACCCATGTTCAAGTTGTTGGTTTTAAAACTGACCGTGGCCGACTTCGATGTAAGGTAGTCTGGGCCCATGCCATCGTGTTCAAAAACCGTTACGTAATAAGTAGTATTGGGTTTTAATCCGGTTACGTTGCAGTTGTTGGTGATGTTATTGAATACCACAAAATTGCCCGTACCTAATTCTTGACCTGTTCCGAAAACACTGTTACTCAAATACGATGAATTATCGGATGGGGTCGCATTCACAGCGCTCGCTTCTTTCATCAAAACCAGGCGCCATGATCCGTTTCCTGACGTCCATGTTAACTGAACGGACTTACAGGTGATGGTACCGGCGGCCAAGTTGGAAGCTGGAGTTGTGGGCTCGGCTCCGAAGAGAGACACTGCGACACACGCATTCAGACACATCAATAGCAGCAGTTTTCTGAGCATTTCCAATTTAATTGCCAAATTTACAACCAACAGACAAGTAATACAACGAAAATGTTGCCAACTGGGTTTTGAAATGCGTATCATTTGGCATAATTCAAGTTGTTGAATCGGGAATTTCCATCAACAAGACCATCACGCAGACACTTTACCGTCTAATTTCCACCACTGCGGATAACTTTGCGTTGGCAAGATTCGAATTTCGTTGCATCTTCGCAAGCGATCAGAAAATGACAAACACCCGAAGAAAACCCAGCGCATGGCCCTCCATCATATCCCTGTCTGCCGTGATGTTCATGTTGGGGCTTTTGGGATTTTCATTGGTTGGATTTCAAGGTTTGAGCAAGCACTTGATGGAAAGTTCAAGCATCGACTTATACTTCCGTGACGGCACATCGCCCAGTCAAGTCAAGCAAATTGAGAAGCAGTTGCAGCAGGAGCCCTGGGTAAAAACCACAAAATACATCACACCGGAAGAGGGATTGAAAGAGATGGGCGACAAATACGACGGTGAAATCCTTTCATTTGCCGAGAATATCGCTTTGCCGTTGAGCCTAGAACTCTATCCAAAATCAGAATTCGCGAACATCCAATTCATTGACCGCGAATCCAAGCATTTGCGCACCCTACCCCAAGTGGAAGACGTGATTTATCAGCGCAATTGGGTAGAAAACATGACCGCAAACGTGCAACGATTGCAATTGATTTTCGGAGCCGCTTCTGCAATTGCCATACTGATCGCCATTGCATTGATTCAAAGCGCCACCAGATTGAGCATTTTTGCCAACCGTTTTTTGATAAAGAGCATGCAGCTGGTGGGTGCAACCAACACATTTATCGTGAAGCCCTATGTGTTGAATTTCGTGAAACATTCGCTCATTGCCATCCCCATCGCGATGGGATTGTTGCTCACCGTATTTTACGGATTGCCGCGTGCTTTTGAGGATTTTGCCATCATTCAGGATTTCACCCAACACATTGGGATGAATGAGCTGTTGATTATTTGCTTTTCGGTATCGATATTTGGATTAATTTTGGCATCCTTCGGAAGCTGGTTGAGTACACGTCGATATCTGAGGACCAAAATTGAAAACCTATATTAAGAACCATGAGTGCGTTGAAGAATAAAACTACAAAACAAGAGACCAAGTCCCAACCCATGTTGTTTGGTCCCATGAATTATATCCTTACCGGAGTATCCATTTTGGTTTTGGTTATTGGCTTCAGCCTGATGTCGGGCACAGAAGACATTTACAACAGCACCAAATTGACGGTAGCACCCATCGTGGTGTTTTTAGGATTCATTTTGGGCATTGCTGCCATTTTCTACAAGAAAAAAACAGCCTAATCCATGACCTGGATTGAGAATTTGATTCTCGCCGTGGTGGAAGGCATCACGGAGTTTCTACCTGTGAGCAGCACGGGGCATTTGATGCTTACCCGGGAGCTCTTGGGGATGTCGCCCAGCGACCACGAAACCTATCTCATCGCGATTCAGTTTGGCGCCATTGCCAGCGTGCTCACCCTATATTGGCGCAAATTTTTCAGCGCCAACGCTTGGAAGTTGTACCCCATTTTACTCATGGGCTTTATTCCTGCTGCCGTTTTCGGATTTCTGTTCGATGATTTGTTGGAAGAAATGCTCAAAGCACCTTGGATTCCCGGGATTACCCTCGTTGTTTTTGGATTTGTATTGCTAAAAATTGAAACGTTGTTTCCGCCGGGAAACAAAGAAATCAACGACCTAACCTTCGCAGAAAGTGTAAAAATTGGATTGTTCCAGTGCTTGGCGATGATACCCGGGGTAAGTCGCTCCGCGGCCACCATTGCCGGCGGCTTGTTTGGGAAACTGAGTCGACATGCGGCCACCGAATTTTCATTTTTATTGGCATTACCAACCCTGACCGCCGCCGGCGGATACAAAATGTTAAAGCATTGGGATACCCTCACGGCCTCTCAATTCAACGACATCCTGTTGGGCAATATCATCAGCTTTATCACTGCGTTTTTTGCGGTTAAATATTTTATTCAATACATTCAATCGAAAGGGTTTGCCATCTTCGGTTACTACCGCATCGCATTGGGAAGCCTCTTCCTTATCTACTGGTTTTTCATCAAGTAAGTATGAAGCGGGTTATTAGTGCATTACTGATCGCTACATCCCTACCGGCTATTGATCTTTGTGCAGGCGGGAATCAGCATCTTCAGCAAACCGCCCCTGACGCACTCGTTCTTGCACCCAAGCCCATCTCCCTGGCCCGATTAAAATACAACGGAGGTGGCGATTGGTACAGCAGCAGAACGGCACTATCCAACTTGGCCAAATTTGTCAATCAACAATTATTGACCCAATTTTCGTTGACTGAATCTGTGGTTGAGGTGGGCTCAGCCGATATTTTTCGGTATCCGTTCATCTTTATGACAGGCCACGGAAATGTTGTGTTCAACGAGACCGATGCTGCAAACCTGCGCACCTATCTCATCAGTGGTGGCTTCCTGCATATCTGCGACAATTTCGGCATGGACCCTTTCATCAAACGAGAAATGAAAAAGGTGTTCCCCGAGTTATCTTTTCAAGTAGTTCCCTTTTCACACCCCATTTATAAAGGAGCCTTTCAATTCCCCAACGGACTGCCTAAAGTACATGAACATGAGGGCAAAGCGCCCATCGGCTACGGGTTGTTTTGGGAAGGAAAACTCATTTGCTTTTACGACTACGAATGCGATCTGGGAAATGGCTGGGAAGATCCGGAAGTGTATAAAGACCCAGAGGCGGTACGACAGCAAGCGCTTCGGATGGGAGCCAATTTAATTCAATACGCATTTACCCAAAAATAGAAACCCTCCGCTGGAAATAGAAAAGACAACGCCGCGGCGTTGTCTTTTCTATTTCCAGCGGAATGATTGATTTACTATTTCACTTCCCTAATCCACACCTGTGGAACAGACGCTTCATAATAAAATATTCCACGGTTCGCATCTTTTTCAGAAGCGAAATCCTTCAAATACACATAGTAACTCTTATTGCTAGGGTCGTAAATCTTGTACGACAACACACCCTTCTTATACAAATCCTTGATCTGTTTGTTGGCTTTTGCTTCAGAACTATGCAAACCCGCTACCAGGTAAAATCCTGGCCCTGGCTTTACCTTTTCAATGGCTGGCAATTTGATTTTCGAAGTATCATTGCCCGTACCCATGCTCTTCATATCCTCCAAACTGGTAATGGTAACTTCTTTACTCATCCCAAACCCTCCATTGCCATCGCCTTCACCATCGTCTCCCTCACCGCCATTGGCACTATTCAAATCAGCACCATCATCGTCTCTAACAGATCCAGACCGCGCACCGCCACCCAAAGCTGCAAAACCAACGAACGTATGAAATTCATGGGAATTCCCTAAGGCAATCCTTTGTCCACCCGTAGGCGTGTTGTAAGAATATGAAACTTTGATATCATCCTGAGGCGAGAAACCGATGTTCCCACCAATCTGTCCGATATCATTACCGCCAACACCAATCCAAAATTTGTCTTGGTACCACATCGATACGTTATACTGCAAGCGGAAATAATTAAAGTCGTAAGCCGAGGCATATAGTGCAGGCTTCAAGATCACGTCGTCGCCCAAATCGATGTTATAACCGAACATCAAACTACCTTGCGACTGCAGTTGATAAGCAGCGGTGTAGTTGTAGTAAACATAATCGAAACGAGGCTTACTCAATCGAGAAATCGCAAATCCTGCGAACCACTTCTCTCCATTGATAAACGCAGAAGCGCGCAAATCAGCCCGGGTAACGGGGGGCGTAAGCGTCAAAGATTTGATGATTGGGTCATTGCTGCTAATGTAGATGGCTTTCGACATATCGAAATTCTGCGACAAAGCCCCTACGCTCATCCCCAAATTCAAATTGGTGCTGCCCGCAATTGGGAATGAGTATGCGTAAGAAGCATAAGCATTGTGCATTTCTGAAAACCCTACGCGCTCTCGCATGTAATACAATCCGTATCCTGTGTTTTTTGAAGGTACTGGCATCACTACATTCAACACCGTGGTCTGGGGCGACCCTGGCACTGCGGAGAACATTTTGTTATACAACAATGTCACATGACCTTGGTCATGGGTATTCATGGCCGCTGGATTGATCAGCGAATAATCCATGTAGAACTGATCAATTTTCGCACCCATTTGGGCCGACAGACCGCCAATGGAAAGCAACAATGTTGAAACGATTGTGATTTTTTTCATCTCTGTTTATCGAATTACTTGAATGTAACCTCTGAATTCTTCGTTGTTAAACCGGTTTTTCATGTAATAGAAATAGATTCCCGGCGGCAAATCTGTTCCTTGATTGTCTACAGCATTCCAGTCGTTTTGATAGTTTGCTGTATTGTATACCAATTTTCCTTGACGGTCACTGATGCGAATATCGAACAAGAAAATATCTGCCAACTCCGTCAAATCCCAGAAATCATTTTCATTGTCACCATTTGGTGTAATCAAGTTGGGAATTTTCACCAACGGAGGATCTACCACAGTAACAAGCACGGAATCCAGGTCGTTACAGCCATTGGAATCTGTACCAGATACATAGTACATTCTGGTTACGAGCGGACGTGCGATCACCGAATCTCCTGTTCCTTTGTTTAGGGTTGAACTATCGGTCCACCAATAATTATCGGCCCCAGTTGCCCACAAGTTTACTTTTTTACCGCGATAAATGGTGGTGTCGCTGTAAATAACAATGTTTGCTGTGGGGAATGCCAACACCTGCACTGAATCTATCGTAGTACAAATACCCGTTGTTCCTTTCACCTTGTACCAACCTTTTCCGAACAACTTCTGTGTGCGTGTTGTATCTCCATTCCACAACCATTTGATACTGTCTGCACCACCCGCAGTTATGTCGATGCTATCCCCTTTACACAATGGCATACTTCCAGAGTAATTGAATGCGATGGTAGGTTTCACAATGAAGTTGAAGGTCTGCGTCAACGAATCCGCACACCCTAAATCGTTTTCGATGATGTATGTAACATCGTGCGGACCTGAAGTGGTGTAGAAATTCGATTTCGGTGCTGCCCCAAAAACAGTTCCGGTGCCAAACTTCCATTTGCGAATGGCAATGGGCCTGGTCGAAGTAGAGGCGGTATCGTAGAATCGAATGGTATCGGGAACACAAGTACCCTCTTGATAGAACTTCGCGTTGGGCGATGGATTTACCACGTATTGCTTCACCATACTATCGGCACATCCATTGATCGTCCAACCATACAACTTCACAGTATACACACCTGTGTCTGCATAGCTGTGGGTTGTATTGCTCGCCGGCATTTCGGTCTGCTTATCGCCCCAACTCCAAGCCGAATTCAATAGGGTATCGGCTGGATCAATGCTCACAGAAAAATTGAATGTAAACAGGTTGTTTTTGAAACACTGTATAGAGTCATTGGGTGTAATAGTATTATCCAAAGTGAACTGTGGATTGGGCATGAAAAATGAGCGAACATTCCCAACCGCCGAGTCCATACAACCTTCGTTGGTTTTGGCCAATAATACAACTGTATGAGTACCGGGTGCCGCAAACTTAATTTTTGGCGTTTTGGTAAAGTAAGCGATGCTTCCATCAAACAACCAACTGTAGGCCAACTTCGCTTCCAAATTGGGATTCATTTGCCCTTTACGGGTAAACGCTGTTGAATCTCCAAAGCAAACTTCTTTCACGGTGTAACCTGCCACCGGCTTGGGATGGACATATACAGTTAGGGTGTCGGTGCCCACACATCCCGCATTCGACACAACGGTCAAACGGGTTTTATAAGCACCTGCGGCGGTATAGGTGTAGCGAGCACCATACATGGTCGTATCGGTAACGCCGTCACCAAACTGCCAAGTGTAAGTAGCTGCGTAATCAGGATTGATGATGTTGGTATTGTCGGTAAATACCGTCTCCTCTTCAAAACAAGTATGCGATTGAGAATAACTCACATCAGGCAATGCAAACACACGCACAGGTTTGGTAATTGAATCCCTACACGCACCTTTTTGACCTTGGTAATTCGAATAGGAAATCAACTTCACATTGTACAAACCTGGAGCGGCGTATTTACGACTAATCGTTTTATTCGTGCTGGTAAAACCATCTCCAAAATCCCATTTGCGTGACCCAATCAAATCAGGTGCCGCCACCGTACTTTGATCATCAAACAAAGTTGATTGACCGAAACAAACATCTTTGGGATCAAACGCTGGAGCGGGTTTATCGTGTACGATATAATCAAATGTATCTATCGAAATACACGCATTGACGGTTGTTACACGAAGCAAAACCTTATAGGCGCCAGGATTTGCATAGGTATGGGTAATGGTTTTTGACGTTTTGATGGTTGCCGGAGGACCATCGCCCAAATTCCAGTTCCAACCAGAGATTGTCTCTCCGTTGGCCTGCGAAAAATCTGTCATGGTCGTTTGTTCTCCAATACAAACATTGTTTACCGTCTTCAAAATGAAAGGCGTCGCAAAAACCGTTACCATCTGTACCCAAGAGTCCAAAAAGTTATCCGCATTCAATGTTACGAAGCTCACCCGGTAAGTTCCAGAAGTAGCATATTTGTGTACCGCGTTGCGGGTAGTTTGACTGTTGGTTGCAGCACCAGCCTCACCAAAATTCCACTTATAAGAGATGATTGCCGTTTTACTGCGGGTTAAATCAGTGAATTTAAATGAATCTGCAGAACAACGTCCGGTCAATTTGAACGCCGCGTGGGGCTCCAAATCCCCGAGCAAATTCAATCCTGTCATGCGCTCGGTGGCAGTCAGTGTTTTGAAAGCACAGGCCAAGGCAAAAGTACCGCCCAAGGTCGACATACTACTCGATTGAATCTGTCCCTTGCGGGTGGCACTACCCGTACCACTCAAATTGGCCCAAGTAGATGAGGCCGTATAGCCCAAAACACGCAATGTGGATGTTTCATAGACCCCATCATCGGTGGTCACTGAATCATAACGCAACGTAACCGTAAAATTCGAGGCATTGCTCGCCAAAGCGGGCACTGTGCCACCCACAAAGTGATTGATTTTTGAATAATTGCGAATTCCCGATGGCAACGAACCATTACCTGCCGCCGCACCTGCTTTGGCTTGAAACCAAAAATAGGTCAAGTTTGCATTGGATTTACTGAATGAGATAGACACCGGACGGTAATCTGTACCAGCACCTACGGGGAATGTCATGCTGGTAGATCCGTTGGTTAAACCAATATGAACCGCACCATCTACATAACTCGTTTTGGTGCCCGCACCTACGGTACAACCATCCAAAGCGCGAAATGCCGCCAAAGAGGTACCCAGTTTTACAATCCCATCAGTCAGCGTTAACTTGGTTTTGATGTTGAACGTTTTCTCGTTGGCGTTCCCGTCGATGTCCAACGTGATTCCAGCAACGTTCATCGTCAATTCATTCACCTGTACACTGTCGACCAAAAACTTCAGAGACTTTCCAGGACTTACAACTTCCGCGTAATACCCCGTGGCAATGTAAATCACATCCCCCGCCGCAGCCGTATTGGCAGCCGCCGTAATCGTCAGCTTTGCCAAAGCAACCGAAAGACCACTGTTGGCATCATTTCCTGACTTGGAAACGTAATAGTCGGTTGCTTTCAATGCCGGAGCCAGCGCCACCAAAAAAATCAACAAAAACCAAGCTGACTTCTTTCCTATTCGAGTAATAAAAAGCTTCATAAACGTTTAGAATAATACAAATTTAGTGGATTAGACACACTTTTGGGCGTTTTCGTTTCCCACAAAAACACGCATGAAGTTATTATTACAATTAAACTAGACCTAGAATGGCAAATCATCGTCCTCAAAAGGACTCGCTGCATTGCTAGATGCCGATGAATCGCCCGTTGGCATTGACTCAAAATTCGGTACCGAATTGTTGCCCCCAACGGCAGGTGATGCACCCTGTTTGGTCACATTCCAAGCACGGATGTCTGTGTACCAACGACCATTATATTCGCGGCTTTCTACATCCACAGCAATGGTTACATCATCGCCATTTTGAATGTTGAACTTCCCAATTTTATCTCCCCACAGGTTGAAACACACTTTCTTGGGATATTGACCAGGAACTTCAATGATATACTCCTGCTTTTCCCAAGTGCTCCCGTTTCTTGCATTTCCCGTCTGTTTGGGCAATGTCTGTACAATTTTTCCTGTAATTTCCATATCACAAATCTATTTTTTAGTTTATTAAATTATCCAACATCCTCGATGAACTAATCCACAGTTACATGCCTTCTTGTCCACCTGAAGGCTTTAAATCATCATTCAGTAATTTCCTTAATACGGGCTTTGGCTTCTCAATGGTCATCGCGCCAAACTTATAATCGAAATTCACCCTCACCCCCCACATGTTTATCCTTTGCAAACTGTAATAATTGAAATCCTGTCCGCTGGCCTTGGTAATAAAATCGGTGCGGGGTATAAAGGGGTTATCCAACCCAAATCCAAATCCTCCTTTGTCGTTGCTGAACCGACGTTTAACGCCAATCATGTGAAAAAACCAGTTTGTGGCCGTTCCTTGCAACGAGAACGTGGGCGCATTGAATCTGCCCCACAATTCCATTTGCCAGTTTTTATTCAATTTCAAGCTAGATCGCAGGCCTGCATTGTACGTTAATCCTTGATTTCTCGCACCTTTCAGCAAACCAGTATCCTGCCCGCTACGAATATCTACCCAACCCAATCCTCCGTTAAAATTCAAGGTCCAATCACGCCCCTTCCACTTGCCTTTTAAGTTGGCATTTACATCAAATCCAGTGGTGTAGTTCAACCCAATATTTCCGTAGGTGGTGCGGTAAACCCTATCCTGTCCTACACTGCGAATGGTCTCGATGGCATTGCCTATTCTACGATGAAATACATTGACTCCCCAACCCCCTTTTGCACCATAATTGCCCGTAGACAGTTCAAAATTGTTCGATACCTCTGCACTCAAACGAGGGTTTCCCGTTGTGATATTCAAAGGGTCTGAAAAGTTGGTGTACGGATTCAGATAAAATAAGCTAGGCCGCTGTATGCGCTGCGTATAGGTACCACGTAAATACCCCCCTTTGCCCAATTTCCGATTCACGTTGAGGTATGGTATAAAGTTCTGATACGACAACCCCTGATAACTTTCCTTTATGGGTTGATACAACACGCCGCCAAACTCTGTGGCTTCGTATCTGCCGCCCAGTTTGAAAGAATATTTCTGACTGGCGTTGTACGTAAACTGAGAATATCCACCAAAAACATTTTGATAGTAATCGAACTGATTGTTGCGATCATTGATCGAGGAATACACCGCATCCGCATAATTGAAACTATCGAAATGATAGTCACTTTTCACCGACCTCAGGGTCGTTTTAAGTCCAACTTCCCAAGTAAGCTTATCATGCAAGGGCTCTGTATAATCTATTTGAGAGGTGATTTCATTGTTTTTACCGTTGTTCAAGCTCTTTTCTTTCCGGGTTTCTGCACCCAATTGATTGTAGCGTAAAAACGAATAATCCGTATTGTCTTGACTTCCGCTGTATTGCAACGAAATACCCAATTCCCTACCCACCTTTTTAAAACTCTTCCGGTAATCGATGTTGGCATCCAAACCCAGAGTATAAGTAAAATTATCGGTGGCCTGTTTCCACAAAAAATCTAAGGGCTGATGATCAAACCCTGTAGCGGTGCTCACCTCATTGTCGGAGTTTCTCATCCTTGTACTAAAAGTAGTACTCACCGAAAGTGCACTCGTCTTGCTCAACTGAAAATCAGAACTCAAGGTTAACCGCGGTCCACCACCCCAGTTTTTTACATCATTTTCTTGCCTCAAGGCGTACCCCACACCATTGATGGTGTTGGTTCTATTGGTCCATCCACCGCCCCATGAGCGCCAAAAATGCCCACCCAATCGCACCGTGAAATTGGTTGTCCCGTTTTGAATGGAAACATCACTGCTTAGGTTCGCACTCCGCGTACCCAAACCGCTCGAAACATTGCCGGTTTTCCCTTTCAACTTCACTTGCTTTAATATGATATTGATGATCCCCGCCGTGCCTTCCGCATCGTATTTTGCACTCGGGTTGGTAATCACCTCAATTTTATCAATGCCATCGGCGGGCAATGAACGCAATGCATCAGACACACTGCCTGCCATCATGCCAGAAGGCCGTCCATTGATCAACACACGCAAGTTGCGGCTGCCACGAATCGATACATTGCCATCCATATCTACCTCAACCATGGGCACTTTCGCCAACAAATCAGATGCCGACCCGCCCTTCGCTGTGATATCTTGTCCCGCATTATATACCAACCGATCAATTTTATTCTCAATAACAGGCCCAGAAACGCGAATTTCCGCGCCCTGCATTTTTTCAACTTCTCCTTCCAATCGAGTCATGCCAATGACCCCGCAATCAAATCGCCATTTTTCTGGCGTCAAAAGCAAAGTATCTGCAATCTCTAAAACCGGATATCCCAAAGCCGTCAACTTCAACACATACCGACCAAACCCCGACTTCAGTGCCAATTTAAAGTTTCCCAAAGTATCTGTAAGTCCGCCCTCTACAGCCCCCTTTTCATCCAACTTCACCAAATCTACCACCACCAAATTCAATGCTTTATTCGAGGCAGAATCCACCACTTTCCCCATCACAACAGGCATCGCCAAAGTGGCATCACTCGGCCTTTGTCCAGAATTCCCGCCAACCCCTTGTGCAAACAAAGAGGTAACACCAGCCAAAAACCATCCCAACAATAAAATCAAACGCGCTTTGTGCATAATTTCAATCGCAAAGAAACAACGCAAAC
>VGFS01000021.1 GCA_016868785.1 Bacteroidota bacterium | reverse complement strand
TACAAACATTCAATGTCTATGGGTGCCTTGAACAGTCCCACAATGGGGTCCAGCTTTTGGATTTGTTTTACATTGATGATCACTTCATGTTGCGGTATCAAAACGTCCACTTCTGTTTTACCTGATGCCTCAGGTTTTGTGTTCATTGACCAATCAACTTGGTAAATGGGTTCCCCGCCGCGGTGAATCCATTGGTCAAAAAACCAATCCATGTTGATGCCCGTTTCATCGATGATGGCCTTCTGCAGATCCCACGTTTCTAAGGTTCCATATTGGTGTTTGAGCAAATAATGGTTGATGCTCCTTCGGAAATTGTCCTCGCCCAGTTGGTGCCGCAACATGTGCAATACCGATGCGCCTTTGGGATAATGGCGCGATGAGCCGGCTTCGGAATGTCGCACCGGCAAACTGTTGGCTTTCCCCGCCGCGATGGCCCCCCTCATTTGTTCGCGGAAGTACCAATTCATTTCATCCTCGCCATAAATGCTGCCGAGAAACAAACCCGGATAATAGGTGGCAAAACTCTCCTGTAACCATTGGTCGCCATCATGTCGGGCCGTGATTAAATCACCAAACCACTGATGCGTGGCTTCGTGTGCATTCACAGTGATGTAATTCCTGTCAAGGAATCCGCGACGATCCACCCAAAAGAAATCACCGAACGTGGTGGCGGAGGTGTTCTCCATCGCACCATACAAGAAGTCTTGAACCATCACTTGAGAATAAGTGCCCCAAGGGTAGGGGATGCCAGTTTCTTTCGACAAGAAATCAATGATTGCCTCACTGTATCGGGCGGTGGGTTCCAGTTTTTCGGGGTGCTGAGGGTAGTACCAAAATTGCAATGGGATTCCGGCGGCCGACAGTGTTTTTTGCACCGCATATTCGCCAATGGCCAACATCAACAAATAGCCCGCATGGGGTTTTTCCATCGCATAATGCCAAGTCGTAGTACCGTCTTTGTTGGCGCGTTTTGATTTCAATGTTCCGTTCGACAATACTTGGTGTTTTGAATCGTAGGTTACCACAGTTTCAGTGATGTATTTGTCGCCTCGATCATCCATCATGGGGATCCAATGTCGGTTGTCGATCCCCTGTCCTTGCGTCCAGATCTGCTGCCGAATCATTTCTTTTTCATCGCGTGTATTACTCAATGGTTCGCCGTTGGCCGCTGTAAATCCGCTGAAATAAATACCTTTTAGTGGTTGGGCGGTGTATTCAAAGACAATGAGATGGTTCGGCGATGCCAACACCGCTGGTTTCCCACCTTTCTTGGGAGTGGATCCGGGTTCAATTCGGTCGATTTTCAGTGCGATGGACGATGTCAGCGCCGGGTAAACAACCACGCCAGTGGGTATGATTTTATAATTGAGTGGTTTTCCATCTATAGTGGCCGATTTGATTTGAATGCCGGGGGCATCGAAGAATATCGTATCGATGGAAGATTGTAAAGCCTTGAATGTATGTGTGACCTTTCCAAAAACCGTTTTTTTCATCGCATCGAAGCGAACCTCTACTTTCATTTGTTGTACATCGATGTTGCGGTTGCGTTCATGTCCTCCATTGTCGATATGGTAACATTGCGTCTCGGGGAATTGCGCCAAGAGATTTGGCAAATACCCTAGGCACATGCATAGCAGAACAGACCTGGTGGCTTTGCGCAGGATTCGATGAAGTAGGGTTTTAGATACTTTGCGATTCATGGTTTGGTTGATGCAGCGAATATAGAGATTGTGGCAGGGGAGAAAAATTCTTTGGCATTTTTTGCAACAGGTACTTGACTCTTGGCAAATTTCGCCTTATTTTTGCAGTCCTTTTGAGGGAAACAAGTACTGAAAAGTACTGTAACCCAATGAAGAGAACGGATTGGTAGTTCAGCTGGTTAGAATGCCGCCCTGTCACGGCGGAGGTCGCGGGTTCGAGTCCCGTCCAGTCCGCAACAAAAAACCCCTCAAACTTGAGGGGTTTTTTGTTTTCAATTACAATTTAGGATTCAAAGTGAAACTAACCCGGCTGTTGTCTTCCTCTTCTTCAAGAGGTTCGGAAACGCAATCGCCCAATACAAACTGACAATATTTGATGGTTCTGCCCATGCCCAACCACATTTTTTCGTAATAGGTTTGAATTTGCAGAAAGGCCGGAACAGGCAACAGTTGATAAACATTGTTGATGGTGGTAATAATCTCCAATCCGTCTTGCTTCGCTTGTGCCAACGTGCTTTCATAAAACAAATCACTGTCTGTTTTCACATTTACTAACGCCTTTGCGTGGGCGATCTGACGGTACAAATTCAAAAACTTGTAGCTACTCAGTCGTTTCCGGGGTTTGTGGGGCTGGGGATCGGCAAAGGTTATCCAAATTTCAGAAACTTCTCCAGTGGCAAAAAATTCAGTGATGTGGTCGATGTGCGTGCGCAAGAAACGAACATTTTGCAAATTGCTATCGAGCGCGGCTTTGGCACCGGTCCACATGCGATTGCTTTTTATGTCCACACCGATGTAGTTGATATTGGGGTTCATGCGAGCAAGTCCCACGGAATAATCGCCTTTTCCACAGGCCAATTCTACAACAATTGGGTTGTCATTGCCAAAAATTTGCGCCCAACGTCCTTTGTTACTGGTATCTTCAATGTCAAAGGTGTTGGGAAAGTTGCGATACTCCTCAAATTTGATGAGTTTGGGTTTGCTCATAGGGTTGCAAAGGTACAAATCCCGCCATGAACAATGCATGTGATTAAAGTTTCTATGCCAATTTTGTCGATAGGCGATATCTTTGAAGGGTGTTGTCGGCAGAGTTAGTTATTCAGGCGTATTTATCGGGTTCTTTTCCGATGGCTGATCCGGACGAAAGCGATGCGATTTATTGGCACACCCCAAAAACGCGGGGCTTGATACCGTTAGACGAGCGGTTCAAAGTTCCAAAAAATCTAAGACGACTGTATCGCAAAGGTGTGTTTGAATTGACCATCAACCGGGCATTTAGGGAGGTGATTTCTGCCTGTTCGAATCGGGGAGAGGAAGCGACATGGATTTCGCAAGAAATCAAAGATGTTTACATAGAATTAAATGGAAAGGGCTGGGCGCATAGTTTCGAAGTTTGGTACGAGGGAAGGCTGGTGGGCGGGCTTTATGGGGTGTCGATTGCGAAGGTTTTTTTCGGGGAAAGTATGTTTCACACCATGACGGATGCGAGCAAAATTGCGTTGGTTTTTTTGGTGGAATTTTTGCGGGAGCAACACTTTGAATTGATTGATTGCCAATATTTAAATCCACATTTGTTGCAATTTGGGGCCTATGAGGTTTCGCAAGCATGGTATATGGATGAATTGCGCAGAATACTCAGACAATATTAAACTTGGGTCCAATAAATTGTAAGAAATACGCCACTTTTGTATTGTGATTCTACAGATTCCCATTGGCGATAAACAGTTTCAGGCTGACCTCACACGGTCTTTTGACCTTTCTGTTTCCACAGGCCCTTCGGGCGATAATCCCGGTGCGTTTTACATTGATGCTGCCCAATTTGAGCCGATTCGGGTGGGAGGATTTGTTGGGGCGGTTGCTGAAGGGGGGTCGGCCAATTGTGAGGTGCTTACTTTGTGTGCACATGGAAATGGTACCCACACCGAGTGTGCCGGACATATCACCCATTCACGACTTTGTTTGGGCGATGTGATACAAAACCATTGGTTCACGGCACAGCTTGTTACGGCGGCTTTGGTCGATCAAGCGTGCATACCTTTAGACGTGGTTAAAACTTGGCAGTTGGCAGCAGTTGATGCAATCATTGTGCGCAGTTTGCCCAATGGGTTGGATAAAAAATGTCAACAATGGAGCGGTAATGAACCCCCCTATTTTGAGCCAGAGGCTTTGGCTTATTTGCGTGATTTGGGTATCCAACATTTACTCACTGATTTTCCCAGTGTAGACCCCGAAGTAGATGAAGGTCGTTTGAGCGCACACCACGAATGGTGGGGTTTACCACAAAGGGTCAAAGGGGGTATCGCATTAGAAATGCCGCCCTCTCATTCAAGATATCATGCAACCATTACGGAGTTGATTTTTGTAGACAATGTGTTGGCAGACGGACTCTATGCGTTGAATTTGCAGTTTCCCAATTTAAGGACAGATGCGGTGCCATCGCGACCTGTAATCTATCCTCTGACAGAAGTTCAAAATCATTAACCCATCGATGAACGAAAAATTGCTCTATGCTGCCAATTTGATCGCTTCGCGGTATTTAAATGCAGGGTCGAGGAAACCTGTTCATGTTGCATCCATCAAGCGTATCTTGGTGGTTAAGTGGGATGAGATTGGCGATATGGCGGCGGCGGTTCATGTGTTTGCATTGATTCGAGCATCGTATCCAGAAGCGGAAATCACGGTGCTTTGCAAGCCATTTGTAGCATCGTTGTTGGGGAATCATCCTGCGATTTCCAAAGTCATAACCCACGAGAGGGAATGGCAGGAACGCTACGATGTGGTGATTGAGCTTCGCGGTACATGGGGTACCTTAAAGAAATCGCTGCATTGGAAAACCATGCCAAAATACCGATTTGATCGTGGCTGGATTCGATTCAAACAGCGCGGCAATCAACCCCATGAATTGCTAACGAATTACAGGGTCATTGAGCCTCTTTTGATGTTTGACAGCAAAGGATGGAATGATGTTAAAGCATTGAGTTCGTTTCGGAAAATTTATCCAGCGGCGGATAACATCGACCATGCCGAAAGATGGAAGGAATGGGCCTTGGAAGGTTCAGATACTTCCGTGAAATCGTATGTTGTTTTGCATACCGGTGCCCGTAGTCCTCTGCGTAGGTGGTCTACCGAGCGGTTTGTAAAGTTATCACAATGGTTATTGAATGAGTTGAATCTGATGCCAATTTGGGTGGGTACCAACGATGAAGTTGATCAAATCAGCGAGGCAATGAAGTTGGGTGGCGCTGGTAAGGCTTGGATCGCGGGCACAGTGTCTCCAGAATCGTTGGATTTGTTGTCGTTCTATGCATTTATTTCCAAGGCTGCACTCTATGTGGGCAATGAAAGCGGCCCTTTGCAGTTGGCTGATATGGCCGATATTCCTACGGTGGCGATTTATGGACCGGGTGTGCCCAGGGTTTTCTATCCTGTTTCAAATAAATGCGAGGTGTTGCATCATGTGTTGGCTTGTAATCCCTGCGATCAGCAACATTGCTCACAGCCCGACGATCGCTGTGTAGACAGGGTGGAGTTGGCGCAAGTGAAAGAAGCCATTTTGCGGGTGCTGCCACTTTAATTTGGTGGTATTTAGAAAATAAACGGTTATTTTACTCAATTGACGTTGCTGTGAGTTGAAATGCAGAGCCTTCGTGGGTATCTTCGATGACGATTCAATGATCTGAATGAGAAAAGCATTTGAAGTTACAGTCCTCGGTACTTCGTCGGCCACGCCCACGAAATACAGACATCCAAGTGCTCATTATGTGCGGTTGGAAGGAAGTTACATGCTCTTGGATTGTGGGGAAGGGGCACAAAGACAGCTGTCGAGGTATGGTTTGCGTGTGCTCAAGATTTCTCATGTGTTTATCACCCATTTGCATGGCGATCACTATTTTGGTTTGCCCGGGTTGATTACTTCCATGGCTTTGTATGGAAGAACAGAACCTTTAGTCATTGTTGGGCCGCCCGCATTGGAGAGCATCCTGCAGGTGCTGATTGCAGAGAGTGATTCGGTTTTACCCTACGACCTGCAGTACATACAAACGCAAACGGAATCCATGGAAACGGTGGTTGAAACAGAGCAATTCAAGGTGATCTCGGTTCCATTGAAACATCGAGTGTCCTGTACGGGATTTCTCGTCCAAGAGAAAGGACCCGAACTCAAACTCAATGTCGATGCCTGTGTGCAATACAAAGTGCCAGTGGAACAATACGAAGCCATCAAGATGGGCGCGGATTATCACTCACAAAGTCAAGGTGTGATTGCCAACAGTCTGCTCACAACACCCGGATATAAAAATCGCACCTACGCCTACATCACCGATACCCTATACGATCCGGAATATCTGGTTCCGATTCTCAAAGGTGTTGATCTGCTTTACCATGAGGCCACCTTTCTTCATGATCGGGCCGATCGGGCTGCGGAAACCTTCCACAGCACAGCGCTTCAAGCGGCGCAAATTGCCCAAGCCGCCAATGTGAAAATACTCATGATTGGCCATTTTAGTGCGCGATACAACGATGCACAACCCCTCCTCGATGAGGCCCAATCGGTCTTTGTCAATACCGTGGAAGCGGTTGAAGGACAAACCTACGCGGTTGGGGAGTAGTCCAAAAGTGTCTTTTTGGATGATTCACTAAACACTTTTTAGTCTGGTGCAAAACTCGCACGCGCGAGCGCGGGCGACACACCAAAATGGGTGTTATTTTCGTTTCCTATTAGTATGGCCAAACGAAAATCATCCAAAGACACACGTCCCGATTTCTTGCGCGATCAAGGCGATCGCATTGAAAAAATATCGGCCCACGACGTGTGGTCGGCCATCACCCTCAAACACGAACCCACCCGAAAAGTGGTTGGGTTCTTATTGGTGGTTTTCGCGGCGGTTCTCGCCATCAGTTTTACCTCCTTTTTCTTCTCTTGGAAACTCGATCAAAGTTTGATGTTGGGCAGTGACGACGGCATCGCCTATTTCAATGGGGCAGCGAAGAATGCCATGGGATATTACGGGGCGAAGTTGGCCTTCAAATTGGTGCACAATGGCTTCGGCCTGGCGGCCTACGCCCTGCTGCCGTATTTGGCGCTCACGGGGCTTTACCTCCTTTTCGATTACCGTCCGTTCTCCCTGCTGCGCATCGCGGTGCACACAGTGTTATTCACGGTTTGGTTCTCTCTGTTTTTGGGATTTGCTTTGAGTTGGTGGCCCCTGTTGAGTGGCTCTTTTGGGTTTTTTGGGAACCAACAAATAGAAGCGGCCATCGGTGCAGTTGGTTCTTTTTTCTTTTTGGCGGCCTATGCTGTGGCGTATTCTATGTTCTTCTTCAACGCCAATCCCTTCGCCCGCATCAAATTGAAATATGGTCCGGATGGAGAATTGTTGGATCCGGAAGCCGATCTCGGTGACGCCTGGGCAGCCGACGGAAACGCATCGCTTCGTGAAGAAAAAATAGAAAAAACATCGTCGGATGACATCGAAGAGCCCTCCGGATTTGAGCCCAGCATTCATGAAGATGTGGTGAAAGATCCGTTGGATGAAGATGTGATCGAAGTGGAATTGCAGGATGATACCCCAGCGTTGACGCAAGCAGAACGGGAGGCACTGACCCAAATATCGCTGAAAAATACCACCGCCCAAGACCCAGTGAAAGTGGTTAATCCCGCGCCGCCCATCATCGAGCGATTTGATGATTTTGTGGTTTCACGGGGGGAAGATGAAGAAATTGATACGGCGATGGCGCCCGTAAACCAAGAGCCCAAACCCTTTGGTGTGGACGAAGACCATGATGCAGGTCCCGGCGCCGGCCTAAACACCCTTCTGGGCGACGAAGACTTCCAAGTGGAAGTGATGGTGGATGAAACCGATGAGGTAGTGGATGAAAACACTGGCGACAATTCCATGGAACGTATGGGCATTGCTACCTTGTACGACCCCACCCTGGAACTGAGTAAATACGTCTTCCCAACCCTCGATTTGTTGCAAGAGCACGACGCCAAAAAACAGGAGATCGACATGGAAGAAATCCAGCGAAGCAAGGACTTGATCATTCAAACGCTGGAAAATTACAAGATTGGCATCGCAAGTATCAAGGCCAGTGTTGGTCCAACCGTTACCCTCTATGAAATCGTGCCTGCACCGGGGGTAAAGATTTCCAAAATCAAAAACCTGGAAGACGATATCGCATTGAGTTTGGCTGCATTGGGCATACGGATTATCGCGCCGATTCCCGGAAAAGGAACCATCGGTATCGAAGTCCCAAACAAAAATCCGGAGATGGTCCCGATGCGCGGTGTGCTCGCAAGCAAGCGATTCCAAGACTGCGATTTCCAGCTACCTGTGATTCTTGGAAAAACCATTTCCAATGAAATTTATGTGGCCGATTTGGCCAAAATGCCCCACCTGCTGATGGCGGGTGCTACCGGACAAGGTAAGTCGGTGGGTTTGAACAGCATCTTGGTATCGCTGCTGTACAAAAAGCATCCGGCCTACGTGAAGTTTGTGCTGGTGGATCCCAAGAAGGTGGAATTGACTTTGTTCAACAAGATTGAGCGACATTTCTTGGCCAAGTTGCCGGGCGATGGCGAGGCGATTATCACCGATAACCACAAGGTAATCAATACATTGAATAGTTTGTGCGTGGAGATGGACAACCGTTACAAGTTGCTGCAAGATGCGCTGCAGCGGAACATCATCGAGTACAACAACAAGTTTTTGGCGCGGAAGCTGAATCCAAATGATGGACATCGGTTCTTGCCATACATTGTGGTGGTGATCGACGAGGTGGCCGATTTGATGATGACTGCGGGGAAAGAGATTGAGACCCCTATCGCGCGATTGGCGCAGTTGGCACGGGCCATCGGGATACACTTGGTTTTGGCGACACAACGTCCGAGTGTAAACGTAATCACGGGGATTATCAAGGCGAACTTCCCGGCTCGGATAGCGTTTAGGGTTAGCTCGAAAATCGATTCGCGTACCATTTTGGATAGTAACGGTGCCGATCAGCTGATTGGAAGGGGGGATATGTTGTACAGCGGTGGCAACGAAGTGATCCGATTGCAATGTCCGTTTGTGGATACCCCTGAAGTGGAGCGGATTGTGGACTTTATTGGTGAGCAGCGGGCATTCCCAACGGCGTATGTGCTTCCAGAGGTTAAAGAGGAGGGCGGATTACTGGCCGGTGATGGCTTGGACTCTGGCGATTGGGATCCAATGTTTGAGGATGCGGCCCGGGTGGTGGTGTTGAACCAGGTTGGCAGTACGAGCATGATTCAGCGAAAATTAAAAATTGGCTACAACCGGGCGGGTCGATTGATGGACCAGCTGGAAGACGCGGGCATCGTTGGCGGGAACAACGGAAGCAAGGCGCGACAAGTTTTGATTACGGATGAGCACAGTTTGGAGCAATTTTTGAGTAATTTGCGCTAGATTTTATTTTGATGATTCACAGCAATAAAAATTGGGGTTCAATGACCTCATTGCGCCAAGGTTTGCGCAAGTCGATGATGATGATGGCGGGTGTGTTGGTGTTTGCTGGTTTGCAGGCACAGCAGCAGAACGACCCCAAAGCCGAAGCGATCTTAAAAAAGGTGGCTGCGGTGTATCAATCGTACAGTACAATCAAGGCATCATTTACGCTGACCACCACGCCGGTGAGCGGGCGGGCTTCAGTGGAAAAGGGCAATGTGTGGTTGAAGGGCAAGAAATTTCGGTTGGACTATGCGTCTCAGGAGATTTATTGCAATTCTTTGTTTACGTGGACGTATAGCAAGGACGATGCGGAGGTGACCAAGGAGAACTTCAAGTTGCGCGACAACAGCATCACGCCGAATGAGATTTTTACCATTTATAACAAAGGTTTCAGGAGTAAGTATGAAGGTCCGATCGTTCGTAACGGCAAGAACTACGATGTGATTCAGTTGGTGCCCAAAAATCCAGCAAATTACAGCTATGTAAAGTTGGAGATTGACAAGTTAACGAACAAGATTCAACGTGTGATTCAGCATTATAAGAATGGGACTGAGGTGGCGATTGAGGTAACGTCGATGACGCCAAACACGGCGTTGGCGGATTCTTTTTTTGAGTGGAATGTTGCGGGTCACCCGGATGTTACTTTGGTTGACTTGACCAAGAAACGCAGGCCGTAATATTCAAGGGAGTGTCAATAAAATTGTTTCAAAAGGGCAGATTAGAGTAATAATCTGCCCTTTTTCTTGTATGTTGCTGATAACTAATCTACATCAGCATGAAAAAAACGATACTCTTTATCCTTGCAATTGTGGCTCAGTGGGGGTTGATACTGGCCTCGGTTTGTGAGATTTCAGGCAATGCGAACCCGTGTTCAGGGACATCGGCTAACTATTCGTCGGCACTCACAGGTACATACACATACCAATGGAGTTGTACTGGTGGGGGTGTCATATCGGGTTCAGGTGCATCGATTTCCGTGTTTTGGGGGAGCGTTGGAGCCGGGACTGTCACGGTGGTTGTGAGAGATGTTGCGATGAATGTTGTGTGCACCGATGTACAATCGGTGGTTGTTAGGCCTAAGCCACAGCCCATAATTTCCTCTTCGTTTGTCTCGAAATGTGATAGTTCGAGAAGTCAGGGCAAGGACAAGTTTACATGCTTGGCTGCCTGTGACTCTACTTGGATGACTTACACAACGCCGGCCAATTATGGAAGTACATACGTTTGGTCCGTCGGAAGTGCGGGAGTAATGGTGGCTAACGGTAACTCAGTGCAGGTTTATTGGACCACTTTGGGAGAACATACCCTCTCGGTTCAGGAAACATCTGCCTACGGATGTGTGGGAATGGCGGAACAATGCATCAAGGTGGTTGCATCGCCAAATGCCCAGTTTTCAACGATGCCGGCGGCAGGCAGTTTGGGTACTGTGGCTTGTTTGGGTCAAGAGGTATTGTTTGTGGATCAGAGTAATGCTGGTGGCGGAACTCCGTTACAGGCCTTGTATTGGGATTTTGGGGATGGTTCGACCTCGGTTCAAAGTTACCCAGCTGATGAGGCCGCATCACACGCTTACAACGACAGTGGCCAGTACTTAGTTACCTTGGTTGCAGTAAATGCGTGTGGTTGTAAGGACACGTTCACGCAATGGGTAATGGTTTCAGGAATGCCGGGACCTGATATTTTTTGTATCAGTACGGTTTGTGGTGGAAGTACCCAACAGTATTACACGGATGCCGATTGTAATGGATACAATTGGAGTGCAACCGGTGGTCAAATAACCCAAGGCGTTAATGACTCATTGATTACGGTACAGTGGGGTCAAACTGGGCCTTTCTATTTGACATTGGGGGTTAATTGTGCAGGCTATTGTCCGGCTGCAACCACAGTAGAAGTTCCCGTGATTGGTAACTCGACCAACATTGAAGGACCATCTGCAGTCTGTTACGGTGATTGTTATTCTTATCATTTAGATTGTGATATTCCGGTTGACAGTATTGTGTGGCATTTTCCGGCGGGTGTTACTGTGATGAGTGATACCATCAATGAGCATTCTGTGAAGGTTTGTTTTTATCAACAAAATTTAACGGGTTCTGTGTGGGTGGAGTATTTCCATCATGCGGAAGGGGCTAGCCCGGCATTGTCTTGTGGTGGTACGGCAAATTTGGCATTGATGGTGAGGCCATCGTTAAATTTGAGCGGTGTAAGTCCCGTTTATTGTGTTGGTGCCAATTTTTCCTTTACGGCTTGGCCACCTTCATCCGTTAGCTTGGGATGGAGTATTGTAGATGCTGCAGGGAGCGTGGTACAATCCTCGTTGTTGGCAGGTAATGTTCCATTTTCAGGGTCGATGCCATTGGTTCCAGGCAGTTATTCCGTTGTGTTGACAGACAATGCAAATACGTATTGTGGTGGTCCTCACGGTGCAAGTTTTGTTGTTGCTCCGCCACCAGCGCCGCCGGATACTATTCAAGGTCCTTTTGTGGTTTGTCCGGGTAGCACCCATACCTATACTGGTGTGGCAAGTAATCCCTCCATGGTATTGAAATGGACAGTGGTTGGAGGTTCTCCAGCTGTAGGCGTAGGTCAGATGGTTGCCATTACATGGAATGCCGTTGGACCCTATTCGATTTCTTTGTCGCAAGTAGATCCACAGACAGGCTGTGCTTCATTGCCAATTACTGTGAATATACAATCGCTATTACCCATGGGGCCAGCACCAATTTCTGGTTCCTTGATTGGCTGTCCAAGTTCACCATTGAATCTATATTCAACAA
Source organism: Bacteroidota bacterium (assembly GCA_016868785.1). GTDB lineage: Bacteria > Bacteroidota > Bacteroidia > NS11-12g > UBA955 > UBA955. The sequence goes on along the minus strand of VGFS01000021.1, from coordinate 25,987 downwards.
CGGCTGTGGCTACAGATTACCACTGGTACGTGGTACCATCCGTTGCTGGTAGTGTTACTGCGGGAGACCATACCAACAGTGCAAATGTAGAATGGAATCAATACACGGGAACGGCTTACGTGGTGTTGCAGCGATGGGTTTGTGGAAGCAGTCGAGTGGATTCGTTTGCTGTTACGGTGCAACCGCCGCCGCCACCGGTTATTGCAGGACCGTCGACGATTTGCGCCGGGGTTACAGCCAATTTCAGCAGCAGTACCCCTGCGGCTAATTATTCATGGACTTTTGGTGATGGTGGTACTGGCAGCGGTGCCAGTGTCTCGTATAGTTTTGCATCGGCCGGTAATTACACAGTTATACTCACTGCCATTTATGGAGGAAATTGTGTGGATACGGCGAGTGCATTACATAACGTGGTGGTAAAGCCCAAACCGACTATAAATATCTCCACGCCCAATCCTACGGAATTCTGTTCCAAGCCCGTGTCAACAACCATGACGGTTGCTGCCCCTGTTGTTGGTGCTACATACACGTGGAGTCCGGGAGGCGCCACAGGAGCATCTTATACGGCACTTGCAACAGGCACCTATTATGTTAGTACTACCAATGCATATGGATGCACAGGGGTGTCGAATGCCATAACGGTCTCAATTGTTTCCTGTGTTCCATGTACAGCGCAAACGTATACCTTGAATTTCAACCGCTATCGACAGGGTTGTAACACAGACAGTTTTCAAGGTGTTGCAAGTTCAAATGTGACAGGTTTAACATGGAGTTTTGATGATCCCTTCAACTCATCAGGGGGTAGCGGACTCAGTGCTACACATACTTTTCCAGAACCTGGTTATTACCGTGTTAAACTTTGTGGCTTAGTGCCGAACACTGCAGGCACAGGGTTTTGCGATAAGTGCGTGATGAAGGTGGATACAATTAAGTATGTGGCCAATTTCTTTGATTCAATGTATTGCGTGACCAATGCTTCAACTGTTGGGGTTAAATTTATAAATACCACAAAGGTATTGTCAGGATTTCCTGTACCTTCATACGCATGGCTCATCACGCCGGGTGGTTTCAGCAGTACTCTTAAAAATCCCGTATTTAATTTAGCTCCAGGAACCTACTCCATAAAACTAACCGTAAATGGAGTTTGTCAAATGATTCAAAACTTGGTGGTACCGGGAATTCCAAATGCGGCATTTAATGCCATAGATTCTGTATGTGTGGGCACGCCTGTAGTCTTTACGAATACTAGTACAGGTTTGGGTTTGAACAGTAATTGGTCGTTTGGAGATGGGTCTACCAGCACGTTAATGTCACCCATGCGCACTTATGCTAACGCGGGATTGTATTTGGTAAATTTGCAACTTACAAGCAACTTAGGTTGTGTTGATGGTTATTCCCGTTACGTTAGGGTTCTTCCAAATACCCTGACAGGGAGTATATCGGCGGTGGGTCCACTGCGTTTTTGTGGGGGTGATTCCGTAAAATTAAACTCTGTGGTTGGAGGAGGTTATCCTCCATACAGCCGTTTATGGAATACCACAGAAACGACGATATCTATTTGGGCGCACCAATCCGGGGATTACCAGGCAACCTTTTCGGACGTGAAGGGATGTTTGTTTTTGTCAAATACCGTAACGGTAGTTCAGAAAAATACGCCGGTGGCGAACATTCAAGGGCCGTTGAAGCTATGTAAAAACAATTTTGTAGATTTTACGGTTGCCTATCCAAATAGTTTGCCGGGTGCGAGTATACAATGGTCTGTTGATGGGTCGCTTGTGCCTTGGGCAACAGGCAATACCATGGGGTATTATGCAAGCTCTTTGGGCAGTCATATGGTTTCGGTGATCATTAGAAGTCCGGATACCTGCTATGCGTACGACACACTATGGGTTACAACGGTGGGGGTACCCACGGTTAATATATTGGCTCCGCCAAACATGTGTGAAGGTCAATCTCATGTGTTGGTTGCTCAGAGCCCCTCTCCATTGTTGGCCTATTATCAATGGAACAATGGTGTTATCAATGATACTTTGGTTACGGGGTTTGCGGGGGGATATGTGGTGACGGCTGTGGATTCCAATGGTTGCAAGGCTACGGCTTCGGCGGTGATTTCTCGGCTGCCCGATTTGTGTGGGTTGAAGACGGGCTGTTACACTTATTGTGATACAGTGAAAGAAGTTGTATGGTATGCGCCTCAGGGCTTTGCTTCCTACCAATGGTATATGGATGGTGTTATCATGACGGGACATGTGAAGGATACTTTGCATTTGGTGATGCATCAAGACGCGACTTACACGGTGTTGGTAACCAACTCGGCGGGATGTAGCAGCATGTCGGACCCAATCAACATTGATTTTGTGATTTGTGAAACAGATTGTGATTTTGATATCATGGGGAAGGTAGATTGTGGACCGGTGTCACCTGCGGGAAATCAGACGTACCAGATGAATTTCAATATCAATAACACGGTGGGAAACAATGCTACGGTGTTGATTTCTTCATTGCAAGGATTGGTGGGGACTGTATCTCCGTCAACCTTGCCGTTGGGAAACAGTACCGTAAGTTTCGTATTTGAAGATTTGCCCAATGTGGATGACACGGCATGTTTTTATGTTCAGTTAACCACTTATCAGAAAATAGCCACGAATCCTCAGAATGATACCACAAAACCGAAATCTTGTGATACGTTTTTGTGTATTCCATTGCCGCGATGTGGGGGGATAGATTGTAAAGATGCTTACAAGGTGAAGAGTATTCAATGTATGGGTACTGACGTTTTTGGAAACCCACAGTATTATTTGTGTTTGAGTGTGAACTGGGGTGGTAGTAATGGTTCCACGCTAACATTGGTGAGTAATTCAGCGAGTTTTGCGGTTAATCCTGTTTCGATTCCCACGGGCCTTAGTACACAGTGTTTTTCGTACACAGATCTGTTACCTCATTCCGGTGCTATGTGGTTGTATTTGTATGTATATGATCCTGTTACAAAAAAGGTGTGTAAAGATTCAATTGCCTTTAAATATCAACCATGTAAGGACAGTTGCACATTTGCGGTTAACGGGTTGTGTGCGCATTGCGCAAAGCCGTCACTGAACGGTTGGAATTACGACATTGATCTTACGGTAGCTAATCCATTTGGTGTCAATGCTCAGGTGCAAATATTGCCGGTTCAGGGGGGTGTGGTGAGCGGGTTGAGTCCCACTGTAATTGGATTAGGCAATCAGACCTTTGCATTCAATTATTTCGACCAATATCCCTTGGACGGAACGGTATGTTTTAAGGTGTTACTAACAGATCCGGCGACGGGGCGATATTGCTTTAAAACGGTGTGTGTGGCATTGCCTGATTGCAGAAATCACTTGAGTGTCGTGGATTCGAAATATGCGGGAATCATGGCAGTTTTGGCACCCAATCCGGTGGTTGGAAATGCGTTTTTGAAATATCAAGTATTGGATCCAACGGCCAGGGTAGACGTCTTGGTGACAGATTTAGTGGGTAAGGAACTGCAGCGGACAGCGATTGCAGATTTTGCAGGAGAGTTAGAAATTCTCAGTGGCTTATGGAGGCCGGGGATGTACCTCATAACGGTTATGAAAAATGGCGAGCCTGTTGGACAAATGAGATTGATGAATGGGGTGAATGTTGAGCGGTAATTGATTTACATGTACGCCAAAACAGCGGGGGCGGGCCATTGGTCCGCCCCCGCTGTTTTGGAGGGTAGGGTTATTTGTACTCATTTGTACTGAATTCGCATTGATGTAGGATTTATTGTTGTGGTAAATTATGGCTACAATTAAAGTGATCAAATCAAGCTCAGTTAAGAGCATTAAAGCGCAGTTCAAAAAAGAATTTGACTGCAGCATCCGGATTTACAAAGGGGCGAGATTGGCTGATGAGTCGATGAAGATTTCTGAGCCAATGGGTGTTGGCAAGTCTAAATCGAATAAATAAATTGCTACAAGCAAAAATTATGGCGGTGAAAATAGCCCAAAGCATGAATGTACAGAAAGGGCTTAATCAGGTATTACGCAGGCATTCTTCCCAAAACTTCGGCCATTTTCTGTCCGATTTCTGCGGGAGAGGCTACTACATGGATACCGCACTCAGCCATGATGGCCATTTTTGCGGCGGCTGTATCGTCTTTTCCACCCACGATTGCTCCGGCGTGGCCCATTCTGCGGCCTGCGGGGGCGGTTTGACCTGCGATGAATCCCACCACGGGCTTGGTGCCATGTTCTTTGATCCAGCGGGCAGCTTCAGCTTCCATGCCACCACCGATTTCACCAATCATCACGATGCCTTCAGTTTCAGGGTCGTTCATGAACAATTCAACCGCTTCTTTTGTGGTTGCTCCGATGATTGGGTCACCACCAATTCCGATGGCGGTGCTTTGTCCCAATCCCAATTTTGTTAATTGGTCTACCGCTTCATAGGTAAGGGTACCCGATTTGGATACAACACCAATGGTTCCTTTTTTGAAGATAAAACCGGGCATGATGCCAATTTTGGCTTCGCCTGGGGTGATGATACCTGGGCAGTTGGGGCCAATCAGTGTGCAGTTAAATCCTTTGATATACTCACGCACTTTCACCATGTCTTTGGTGGGGATGCCTTCTGTGATACAAACGATTACGCCGATACCTGCTTCGGCTGATTCCATGATGGCGTCAGCGGCAAATGCGGGTGGTACAAAGATGATGCTTACGTTGGCTTGTGCTTCGCGGACTGCATCTTGAACGCTATTGAAAACGGGACGATCGAGGTGGGTACTGCCTCCTTTTCCGGGAGTAACACCACCAACCACGTTGGTGCCGTATTCGATCATCTGTTGTGCGTGAAATGTGCCTTCGTTTCCTGTAAAACCTTGAACTATAACGCGGGAGTCTTTGTTAACCAGTATACTCATAGAATTATTGCTGTGCGAAAATAACACAGAGGGGCTGAATCACAATGCGGTGGCCGCGGTTATTTCGTGATGGCCTGCGTAATTTCGGGTCCCAAGGGTTTAACACCAGATGGGTAATAGGCTATGAGTTGACCTTGTTCGTTGATTAAAAACTTGTTGAAGTTCCAACTCACGGTGGCGTCCAGGGCACCGTTTTCGGTTTTGTTGCACAACCAACGATATATTGGGTGTTGTGAACTGCCTTTGACATCCAATTTTTCGCTGATGGGAAAGGTAACGCCGTAATTTTTTTGGCAAAAGCTGGCGATTTTCTTCGCTCCTCCAGGTTCTTGCTCCATGAATTGGTTGCAGGGGCAACCGATAATGACGAGTTTGTCCGCATATTTTTCCTGCAATTGCTGAAGTTCAGCGTATTGCGGGGTGTATCCGCATTTGGAAGCGGTATTCACAATAAGGATTTTCTTGCCTTTGTAATCGGTCAGGTTCAGGGTGGTGTTGCCATCCAGCGACTTCAATTGAATGTCGTATATGCTTTTGGATGCTGTTCCTGCTTGACTTGGGTCGATAGTTTTGGATTTACCAAACACACAGGCGGTGATTAAAGAGCCAATGGCGGCGGCGATGGAGGCAAATTTTATGATTCTCACGATGTATAAACAAAGTTAATGAAAGTTGGTTTGGGTGGGTATTTGTGAATTTTGGTTAATTTCGTGGAATGCGATTGAAGGATTCAAAAGTATGGTTGGTGGGAATGGGAACTTTCCTGTTGTTAATGGGTGCCGTGGTATCTTGTGATGAGGAATTGCCTCCGGTGATCATGACCGAAGAGGAAAAGCCTTTGTTGGATACATTTTATGTGGGCTCAGTACCTTCTGCATCGCCGAAAAAAGTACTTCTGTTCGATGTAACGGGTGTACGATGCAATAACTGTCCGAAAGCCGCCGCTTTGGCCAAGAATTTGATGGCCAGCAATGCAGGTCGTTTGGAAGTGGTGGCTTTGTACCCCAAAACCCCAGTGAGTTTGACTTATCCTTGGGCGGGGTTCGACACGATGAGTACCATGGAAGCCGATCAAATTGCTACGGCGTTGGGCGGGATCACTTCGTTGCCGTTGGGTGCGGTGGATCAAGTATCGTACAACGGAAGTAAGTTGTTGAATACCAGCGATTGGAGTGCTGCGGTTACGGCTCAACTATCGAAAAGTTCACCGTTCAATTTAGAACTTAAAAGCACGTGGAAGTCTGCCGAGGGCAGGGCTCGTGTTGAAGTGAAAGCGGTGGCCAATACCGCTATTGCGGGGTCATACAAATGGGTGATGGCCATTACCGAAAGTGCGGTGAAGAGCAAGCAATCAGATCAAGATGCACCAGGCGGTGTTGTTGAGGATTACGAACATGAACATGCCTTGCGCGGTGTTGTTGGGTCTACCTTGGGTTCCGATATCAATACCAATGCAGTTTCTGCGGGTTATGTGAGGGAAAAGCATTTTTATGTGACCCCAAAATCTAAATGGAATCCAGCGAATTGTGATGTGGTGGTTTGGATTTTGGATGCCAACACCAAAGAGGTGGTTCAAGTGAATCACGTTTCTATGAAATAGGAATGAACCAAAGCCCTTCCGTTTGGACAGCCGCCAAACTGCGTTTCGAGCAGTATTTGCAATTGGAACGTTCACTGTCGATCAATAGTGTGGAAGCGTATTTGGCAGACTTAGAGAAATTTCAACTGTGGATGGAGTTTGAGGGGTATCAGGATCCCTTGAAATTGAATCAAAACGCCATACAGCAATTTCCCCAGTGGGTGGCGGATCAGGGTTTTCAGGCAACTTCTCAAGCCCGTATTATTAGTGGCGTGAGGGCCTTTTACAAATTTTTGGTGATGGAGGATAGCTTGATGGAAAGTCCCGCCGATTTTTTAGAACCCCCCAAAACCGGGCGCAAATTGCCGGTGGTATTGAGTGAGGAAGAAATTGATGGGATGATTGCGGCCATCGATCGAACCACTGCTGAAGGAGAGCGCAACGTGGCGATGTTAGAGACTTTGTACAGTTGTGGTTTGCGGGTGAGCGAGTTGGTGGGATTGAAACTGACACAAATTCATCCTGAAGAGGGGTTTTTACAGGTGGTAGGAAAGGGCAACAAAGAGCGATTGGTGCCGGTGGGTGGCAGGGCCCTAAAGCATATTAAGTTGTATGTGAATCAAGTAAGGGTGCACATCAATATCCAGAGCAGTCAGCGCGATGTGGTTTTTTTGAGTAAGCGGGGAGGCGCCTTGAGTCGGCAGTCGGTGTTTTTATTGATCAAAGGCTTGGCATTGAAAACAGGTGTAAATAAGAACATTTCGCCCCATACTTTCCGACACAGTTTTGCCACGCATTTGGTGGAAGCGGGTGCAGATTTACGTGCGGTTCAGGAAATGTTGGGCCATGAGAGCATCACCACTACGGAGATTTACACGCATTTGGATCGAAATTATTTGGCGGATACTTTGTTGAAATTTCATCCGCGGAGTAAATAATGGGCGTTACAATCTTGCATTTACGTTTTCCCTTGGCAAAATTCCTTTCAAATCAAAAATGATACTACTGTCTTCCTTTTTTAGGGCCGTGTAGTCGAGCTGAAAGAACTCATGATGTCCCACGGATACAATGATGCCATCGTAAGATTGGAGGTCGGTGGTTAGCTTGATTTCGTATAGATTTTCGACCAACTGTGCGTTTGCATGGGGGTCGTATACTGAAACGATCATGCCCAAAGCACATAGTTCTTGGTACACATCGACCACTTTGGAGTTTCGCACATCTGTGCAATTTTCTTTAAAGGTGATTCCCAACAAGAGCAAATTGGCACCTTGAATGGGCTTTTCTGCTGCATGGAGGAGTTTGGCCATTTTTGATGCCACAAATTGTCCCATGTTGTCGTTGACATGACGGCCACTGAGTATGACTTGGGGTTCGTGTCCAAGTTTTTTCGCCTGGTATGCGAGATAATAGGGGTCTACACCGATACAATGACCACCCACCAAGCCTGGTTTGAACGGCAAGAAATTCCATTTCGTTGAGGCCGCTTCGAGCACATCATAGGTGTCGATGTCCATTTTGTCGAAGATGACGGCTAACTCATTCACAAAGGAGATATTGACATCGCGTTGGGCATTTTCGATGGCTTTGCTGGCTTCGGCCACTTTGATGCTAGGTGCTTTGTGCGTACCTGCAGTGACGATTGTGGCATACAATTGATCTACCAGTGTGGCAATTTCTGGGGTTGAACCCGAGGTTACTTTCACGATGGTTTCAACGGTATGGGTTGTGTCTCCGGGATTGATTCTTTCTGGCGAATAGCCACAATAAAAATCGCGGTTGTATTCAAGGTTGGCGATTTTTGCGAGCAGGGGTGCACAGACCTCTTCGGTGCATCCTGGGTAAACGGTAGATTCAAACACAACCACTTGTTTGGGCTTGAGGATTTGTCCAACAAGGGTACAGGCGGTGGTTAGCGGACCAAGGTCTGGCTGTTTTTCTGCGGTTACCGGTGTGGGTACTGTGATGATATAAAAATCACAATCCGCAACTTGATTAATATGGCTGCAAAGTAGGAGTTGCTGGGAAGACAGTGCAGAGGAAAGCCCTTCAGGTTTTACAGATTCAGTTTTATCGATTTGCTGAGATAATTCTTGGATTCTGTCTGCATCGATATCGAATCCCAACGTTTGAAACTGACGTGAGAAGGCCACTGCCAGCGGCAGTCCCACGTAGCCAAGTCCTACGACACAAATTCTGGTTTTGGGATTTAATACCATTTGGCCCAAGTGGTTTTAAGCTTCAGGAAATATCCCATAACGATGGAATGTTGTAGCGTGCCGGTGAGTTGGCTCAGGGGCTTGGAATGGGGTGTTTCTACAAACTGATTTTTAATGTGATCAAATGCTTGGTGGGCTTTGATGATTTGGGGAATGTGCGACCATTTTCCTTGGATCAGAAAGAAAACCCCGGCGAGGCCATCGAGGAGTTTGCGGATAAAAATACGCTGTGTTTTTTCGCTCGGATGCAAGTTTTTGTGCAACATCAGCAGGTTGTTGTGGAAATTGAGGAAGGTTTTGCGCGGACTTTGGTTGGATAATGTAGCACCGCCAATGTGAAATACCCGTGAGGCGGGGCATGACCAAATGCTGTAACCCATGAGTTGCAGGCGCCAGCACAAATCTATTTCTTCCATGTGGGCAAAGAAGGCTTGGTCGAGTCCAGCGGCGCGTTCCCATGCTTCGCGTTTGATGAAGAGGGCTGCACCGGTTGCCCAAAAGATGGGCATGGGGTTGTTGTATTGGTCGTTGTTGAACTCAACATTGCCAAAAATGCGACCCCTGCAAAAAGGGTAGCCATATTTGTCGATGAATCCGCCGGCTGCGCCGGCGTATTCGAATTTGTTGCGCTGATAATAGTCTATGAGGTGCGGCTGCGCCGCACCCAAATCTGGGTTTTGCGCAACCAATTCCAGCAATGGCGCTAGCCATTGCTCATCGGGCTCGGCATCGGAATTGAGCAACACAAAATAATCCTCGGTACACAATTTCAAAGCCTCGTTATAGCCCCCAGCATAGCCCAAGTTCTCGTGCAACTGAATCAATCTAATTTCTGGGTAATGCCCAGACATGAATTCCGCACTGCCATCGGTAGAGGCGTTATCCACCACGGTGATTGTAGCGCCTGGATATTGACTATTCCGAATCACCGTGGGCAAACACTGCTGCAACAGGTTGCGGGTGTTGAAATTCAGGACAACGATATTGATGGTGGGGGAGGTCAATTTGGGTGGGATTGGTTTTTGGAGTGGTTGGATTTGGGGATTAATTGAATTCAGGGCGGGGATTATAATTTTGGTAACGAGATTGGATTTATAAGAAATAGAATTTTGCGAGAGGGTTATTGGGCGGCCGCGGCGGAACTTTTTCCGACGGCCGCCCCGCCGTTTTTGAAATTGTGAAAAATAAACTGCGGCTCTGGCGCTACCATCAAAAATACGCAACACTTAGATTTGGGGTTTCCGTAAGCTTTTAAAAAAGCCCCCAACCGTTCCTTTTGTAAAATGCCCAATTCCAAAAATCGCTCCAACGTAGTGGCATTGATCGAAAAAGGAAAACCAAACTCGTCGCGGTCCACAATCATCTCCCCAATCTTCGCCTGTTCCTGGTGGGCCACATACATCGGATGCTCGGTGAAGCCACCATCTACCATGTCGGTACTTACCTCCAACAAAAAATCATTCAACTCGCCCAACTGGGCTTCCAGTGACTTTAACTGCGATTCAACGATGGGATCCATGGACATTCGACCCCAAATTTACACCAAATAATTGGTTTCAATCTATTAGTGCTGTACGATGAATTTCTCGGTAAACACACGACCTCTTTCACTGCTGGAAACAGAAATGCCATCGACTCTACCCAATGAAATCTGCAAGAAATAACTGCCGTTTTTCAAATTGTTTGTGTTGATGCGATAGCCGCCATCTACCGTAAATGCACCGGTTCCATCGCCCAAGACATCGCCCCGTGAACGGCTGAGCACACCAGTGGCAACCACCCGACCGCCTACATCCATCACTGAATAGTGTTGGCGCCGTTTAAATCCACCACTGTTTACTTGCAACCCATCGCTGCTGGGGTTAGGATATATTTTGGCTTGCAAAGTTTTGCGGCCTTGCATAGAACGGATCCCAACTTTTGGGGCCTTTAATTTGATGGCAAACATGCCCCTGCCGTGGGTAAACGCAAACAATGTTCTGTCTTCGCGCATCTTGATCTCATGCACGGCAACGTTTGGCAATCGGTAGTCCTTCTGCCAAGTTTTCCCGCTGTCAATCGTGTAGTACAAACCAAAATCCGTCCCCGCAAAGAACACGGCATCGGGATTCGCCGGGTCCACTGCCAACATATTCACGGGTAATCCCGGAGGCAAATCGCCTGAAATATTTGTCCAAACCGGCTTGTTGGCAACACTGTCCAAACCTGTAACTCTCCAAGCGCGAGGCTGGTTGCTGATGTTCGACATCGCCACATACAGAATATAGGGGTTTTGTGGGTGCACATGCATCCCCTTGATGTTGTCATTGGTCACGGCCAAAGGCACACTGCTGTTGTAGTTCACTTCCTTTCCAGCCACGGTAGTTGCCGCCTTTTCGATTTTGTATAACTGAGCCCCAGTGCCGCCAAAATATACCACGGGATTTTCCTGCTTAGAGATACCAATGGCCTTGATGCCCGCGCGAATGCTGAGGTTGAGCTTGGTCCAACTGCTTCCCATGTCGGTTGTGCGATACAATCCTCTGTTGGTGCGGTAGTACACTTGATACTGATCCGCCGGGTTCATTTCGTACAAATTGATGAAGTCCACCACGTCCGTTGCGAAGGCGGGATCGGTGATGTTGGTGGCCCAGCTGGGTCCGGTTGGACTAAAACTCTTCATTACGTGAATGGCGGCATTTTGGTAACTCATGTAGGCGATGCTTCCGTCTTGCAGTCCGATGTGGCAGTAGGCCCCATCGCCGCCGAAGAAACGTTGACTTACCATTGGCTGTCGTGCTACATGGGTGCCATTGTCTTGCGCGCCAGCGATGGCTACCAAGCCAGTAGGCCCGTAGGCACCGGCATAGAATTGGGTTACGCGGTAACCGTTGTTCAATGTAGCCAAGATTTCTGTGCTGTTCCAGCGGTATTTGTACATGCCTCCGTCTGTGCCAACCACAAATTCATTGGTGGTTTTGGGGAGGTAGGCAAAAGAATGATGGTCTGAATGACCTACTGTTAAATCTGTCCAGGTATTTCCGCCATCCCGAGATCTAACAAGTTTAACTCCGCCGCAAACCACAGAATTGGAGTCGGTGGGGTGCGCCCCCAACAGCAAACAATAGGCTTGATAACTGGCGCCGGCTCCGCCGGGCGCCGTTTTTTTCTTCCAAGTGCGTCCGCCATCGCTGCTTTTGTAAAAGGCTACAGGGACATCATCGAACGCATAGCCCTCAAAAACCGCATACACCACGGAGGGGTATTTGGCTGGACTTGCTAGTTGAATTCTACGGTAGCTTCCGGATCCGGGCGCATTGGGAAAGGTAATTGCTTTGAACGTGCCGGGTTTTCCCAGTGAATCGGAGGCAACCACTTGTGAAGAGTGCAGGGTAGCGATGACGCGTTTGTTGGTCAGGCACAAGATATCGGTCACTTGTTTGTTGCCGCCGGCATAGACGTTGATGAAGGTTGATCCACCATCGGTTGAGCGATACAAGCCGTTGGTTTGGGTGCCCACGAATACCGTTTGGGAATCGTCTTTGGCGTGTTCAATGTCCCAAATTTCCTGAAAACCGGGTGTTTTTGCCGAAGTGGTTATTTGGTTGAATGTGAGGCCACCGTCTGTGGATTTGAAAACGCCTTCACCGTCTACATCGGCGCTGTTGGCCCTGCTTTCACCGGTGCCATAATAAATTTCGTTGGGGTTGAAGGGGTTGGATGTGATGCAAGAGGGCATCATCGATACTTGGTGCTCGTTGAGCGGTTTCCAGTTGAGGCCGCCATCGACGGTGCGCCAAAGGCCACCGGAGATGGCGGCCGCCAACATGATTTTCTCATTGCGCGGGTCGATCCAAAATCCGCGGGTTCTGCCACCCACCGATTTGGGTCCCAACTCAATGATGGTATCGATGGGGTTGTCGTTGCTGCGACGTGATACCGAGAGTTTCATCGCATCGTATTTGGCCCACTGCGATCTCAAAAACGGCGGAATCTCCCCGTTGGCATCCTTTTTTTCGTTAAACCATTGGGTGAAATACCCCGGATTTTCCTCGCCTTCAGACACTTCATTGATGAAAATTTCTGCATCGAGGAGGGTGGCTAGGCCGACGAAAACGACCATCGGAAAGAATAAAAAGGAAAGACGTGCGTTCAAAGTCAATTTCATAGGCTACAAATATAAGCGATGTGGGTTCAGTTTGATTTGGGTATGGATGGATGCCATTGTTCACCGACTTTGATTACATTTGAATATGATGAAAGCGTTTCAACGGTTTTTGTTGGTTTTGGGTATCGCTGCCGTCCTGTTGGGGGTGGTTTGGATTTCCCCTTTCGGCTATTTGATCAAAGGGGTGAGACTTACTTACCTCATCGGAGAGAAATCGGCCAACTATTTGGATTACAAAGGGTTTGATACCCGTGTGATTGCCAATGATCCCGCGCATGTATCACCGTTGGTTTCAACTTCTACGGCAGGTACAGTGGCTTTGTCGCCGTCATTGACGGATATGCTTGCACGTACCCAAAGTGGGTCGTTTTTGGTGTTTCGCAACGATACGTTGGTTTGCGAGCAATATTTTGAGCCGGTAGTAGATTCCGTGCTTACCAATTCCTTTTCCATGGCCAAAACAATCACGTGTTTGATGGTACAAAAAGCGATTGAAACGGGTAAAATCGCCTCGTGGGACGAACCAGTGAGGAAATTTTTGCCTTGGGTTGGTGCTGCTGCGGTTGAAAAGGGAGAAAATATCGATGGCGTTGGCAAGCAAGCGATGGATGACAATGCGAAAGCTGTGACCTTGAGGCATTTGGTTACGATGTCGGCCGGACTCAAATGGAATGAGAACTATCAGTCGCCATTTGGCATCACTGCGAAAGCGTATTACGGCGCGGATGTAGAGGCAGCCATGCGTGAGATTCCCGTAATTGTGGCGCCGGGAACCCAGTTTGAATATCAGAGTGGCGCAACGCAGTTGTTAGGATTGGTTTTAGAGCAAGTAACCGGAAAACACCTGGCCGATTTGGCCTCGGAATGGCTGTGGAAACCGCTGGGAATGGAGTCCCCAGCCCTTTGGTCATTGGATAAGGCGGCGGGACGTGAATTGAACTTTTGTTGCTTTAACGCCCGTGCCCGCGATTTTGGTCGGTTGGGATTGATGGTCATGCACAACGGTGCTGGCATCTTGGATTCGTCTTTTTTGGCTATGGCCCGCACGCCTTTCGCCAGTAACGGGAAAGTATTATCGCCCAATTACGGACACTCTTTCTGGATAGGTTCTGTGGATGGCATTGATTTTCAATATTTTCAGGGCTTGAAAGGGCAGTATGTAGTGTTGATTCCCTCGAGGAATATGGTGGTAGTGCGCACGGGTCATGGTATCGAGAAGGCGGCCGATGGGGGCAAGGTTTTTGCGTGTGTGAAGACCTATGTGCGTGAGGCGGTTGGTTTGTTTGGCAAATAACGATTGAGGGTTTTGTAGCGTGGTGGGTCAATCGCATTCCCAAGAATTTTCGCATGAATTTTGGATGCGTCGTTGTTTGGTTTTGGCCGAACAGGGCAGGGGAAAAGTGAGTCCCAATCCCATGGTGGGGGCGGTGTTGGTGCGGGATGGTTTGGTTTTGGGTGAAGGGTGGCACGATGTTTTTGGCGGTGCCCATGCGGAGCGGATGTTGTTTGATCAACTGGGCGATGTTGGGCCGCTGAGTGATTGTATATTGTACGTATCGCTGGAGCCGTGTTCTCATTTCGGGAAGACGCCGCCCTGTGCGAATTTGATTGTGGAGCGTGGGGTAGGAACAGTGGTTGTGGGGGTGTTGGATCCGAATCCCAAGGTGAGCGGAAATGGTGTGTCTTTGTTGCGAGAAGCTGGGATCGACGTGGTTGTGGGGGTATTGGAGGATGAATGTCGGCGGTTAAATTGGTCATTTTGGGTAAACCAGCGATTGGGTAGAACCGCTGTATTGGCGAAGTGGGCGGAGACGTGGGATGGATTTATTGGCTCGGGAACATCGGAGCGGGTGAAGATATCTGGGGCGGAAGCGGGTGCTTGGGTGATGACGATGCGCAAGGGCATGGATGGCATTGTGGTGGGGGTGAATACATGGAATTTAGACAGGCCGCAGTTGAACGTGCGGGGCGTGGATAGGGCAAATGGCGTCTGGAAGCAGCCGGTAAGGATTATATTGGATGGCCACGGGAGGGGGGTATATCAGCCAGAAGAGGAGTCAGGGGATTTGGGTCCTTTGTGGGTGGTGGATGGACATCGAGACATGGCGGATTTATTACGTTGGCTGTATGCGGAGAAGGGTTTGGGGGTTGTGATGGTGGAGGGCGGTGCGCAGGTATTGTCGGCGTTGTTTGAGGCGGGTACCGTGGATCAGGTGCACGTGTTGCGGAACAAAAATAGGGTGTTGGGCGAGGGGGTGAGATCGCCAAAGTTATCGGCAGGGATGGAATTGCGGTGGTTGGAGGATTTGGGTGATGATGAACACGGGTATTGGGAAAGGGAATTGTTGTGATGGGGTTGTTTTCGGATGTGTATTACGAGGTGGAACGCGATGCGGAGTTTGTGTTGCGTGAGCGGGGCAGTAAGTTTTATACTTATGTATATGGGGTGAGGAGTGAGATTGAGGTGAAGGAAAAGTTGGAGGGGTTGAAGCGCGAGTATCCGGATGCTACACATCATTGTTACGCTTGGGTGATGGGGGCCAGGGGTGAGGGTCAGCGGGCGAACGACGATGGCGAGCCGGGGAATTCGGCGGGCAGGCCTATTTTGCGGGCGGTGATCAGTGCGGGTTTGACGAATGTTTTGGTGGTGGTGGTGAGGTATTTCGGGGGCACGATGCTGGGTATACCGGGGTTAATAGAGGCTTACGGGGGTTCGTCGGCGGCGGCGCGCAGCGCCGCCGGCCGGGTTGAAAAGTATATCGAGGAGGTGTTTCAAGTAACGTCGGCCTTTGAGCATGAACAAGAGATCCATCGTTTGGTGGCAAAGTTTGGTGCCCGGGTATTGGGCAGTGAATATAGGGAGTCGGTGACGTATCGGTTGGCCGTAAAGGCGGGGATTGTTAGGGCGTTTGAGCAGGCCGTGATGGATCATTATCAACTCACAGGGAAGTTGGTTTTGAATAGCTAATCATTGATATTCAGTATCTTGTGAATAAAATCAGTCAAGGATAAATCACCCGTTTGGAAAATATAAACGGGGCCGCGGACGTCGGCCACGGTGTAAGGGATTTGTAGGGAGTCGGCCCAAGATTTGTGTTTGAAAACATCCATCACAGCCACTTTCCTGGGGATATAGTGTTGTTCTTTAAGTTCTTTGAGACGCCAGGTGCGACGCTCAAATTGGGGCCGGATGATGGGAATGGGCTGGTCAATTTTGAAAACTTCCGGTGTGGAATCGTTCAGGTATAAATGGCTTATTGGAGGGAAATCGGCCACCAAGGGATAGCCCATACTGCCACAATCTAGGATATAGTGTCCCAGGATGACCACTGCGCCTATGGTGTCGGTTTCGCATAATTGAGACAATGTTTCCGCATCCTGTTTAAGTTGATTTATCGGATAAACCATCACTGGGATGTATGAGTTTCCAAACTTGTTCAAACTGGTCTTGTCCCAAAACTGGTAGGAATATAATCCCGTTCCCAAAAGGCACAAAATTGAAAAGAGCCACTTTTGGGGGAGGATTTCTCTGAACTTTGGTATTTGTATTTCATTATGGGCCCAAATAAATCCCCAAGAAAACGGGATCGCCAAGAAGTAACGACCATAGCCAAAAAAGATATTCTCCGTGCCGTCTCCCATCTTTTCGATGCTAAACAGTCCGAAGGGGAGCAATATTACGGAGAGATAAATGGCTTTCTCCAAGTTGGAGGTCGGTTTGAACAGGAGGTAGGTGGCTCCAGCGATTATCGTGATGCCGACGATCGCAAAGGCTGTTGGAAAGGTGTGTTGGAAGAGGGCGTTGATGTTGCGGAGATTGTTCCACAGGGCCTCCCAAGATTGTTTCAATTCCACGGTGGGATGGATTTTTGTTTCGGGATGAGACAGTTTGAAGTGGTTTAGCAGCATGTAGGTGCACATCACCAACGCTAAACCGGGTATTGATTTGATCAACAGTTGGGGTAGGGGTCGATGTTTGATTCCCTCACCCATCGCATCGCGCCAAAAAGGAAAAACCGCGGGAAGGATCAGCAAGCCATTCACATTTTGAAGCAATCCCCATCCAACCAAGAAAATGGAGAGGTTGAATCGAACGGAGGAGATGCTTACAAGCCGTATTGCCAAGGAAATGAGGAAGACCGATTGCATGAATCCCCTCGAGAGATAGGTGGTTTGTAGCCATTCCACTGGGAAAAGTAGGCTGAGAAAGAGCAAAGCGGTGGCATTGCGGAAGTGCTTGTGCTTTTTGATAGAAAGTTGTGCCATCCAGAGCCAGGGGAGTGTCGACATTAAAGCGGTTGTCAGTGGCACCGCCCGATAAACCGGAAGTCCAAGCCAGATGAATGGTGCGGCAAGCCAGGCCTCAAGTCCGGAAGAATAATGCTGACCGTAATAAAAGGGTGTCCGAAAATCGAACTGCGCTACATCGGCGGCCATTTGCCAGAGCACACATTGATCGGAATCGGTGTAGTTGCCAGAAAAGTAGCTGTAGGCAAAGGCCCTTAAAACAAGAAAGGCAGAAAGCGCTGTATAGAAATACGACTTTCCACCTTTCATGATGAGGTATTTTTTAGTAATTAGCGGTTAGGCCACGCCCTTGCGGATGATGTTCAGCGCGCCACCGGCTTTGAACCATTCAATTTGCTGATCGTTGTAGCTGTGGTTCACAGGGATGGTGTCGCTACTACCGTCGGCATGGTTTAATACCATTTGCAAGGGTTTGTTTGGAGCAAATTCGGTCAAGCCCAAAATGCTGATGGTATCGGCTTCTTGAATTTTGTTGTAATCGGCTTTGTCGGCAAACGTCAACGCCAACATCCCTTGTTTTTTGAGGTTGGTTTCGTGGATACGGGCAAAGCTCTTTACCAATACGGCACGAACACCCAAGTGGCGGGGTTCCATGGCGGCGTGTTCACGGCTAGAACCTTCACCGTAGTTTTCATCGCCCACCACAACCGATCCGATGCCGGCTGCTTTGTAGGCGCGCTGTGTACCGGGAACGGTATCGTATCCGCCGGTTAATTGGTTTTTCACTTCGTTCGCTTTTTCATTGAAGAAGTTGATGGCGCCAATTAATAGGTTGTTGGAGATGTTATCGAGGTGACCGCGGAATTTCAACCAAGGACCTGCCATTGAGATGTGGTCGGTGGTACATTTTCCTTTGGCTTTGATGAGCAATTTGAGGTTGTCAAGGTCGGTGCCTTCCCATGCTGCGAATGGGTCGAGCAGTTGCAAGCGGCTGCTATTTGCGGCCA
Source organism: Bacteroidota bacterium (assembly GCA_016868785.1). Taxonomy (GTDB): domain Bacteria; phylum Bacteroidota; class Bacteroidia; order NS11-12g; family UBA955; genus UBA955. Next base: position 7,881 of record VGFS01000021.1, on the reverse strand, counting down.
CTTTTACTTCCACTTGGCTCCCATCTTCGGCGGGCGCTTGGTATCCAGCATCTTCCACGGCAAAACCGCGGTTTGGCAATTCGTCGCCAGATGGGGGATCCAATTTCACGGCTTCGCCATTTTCGTTGATGAGGGTATCGGTGAGTGGGTTGAAGGTCAAATCACCTGCGATGGCCAATGCAGTCACGAGTTCTGGGCTACCTACAAACGCGTATGTATTGGGGTTTCCATCGGCTCTTTTGGCAAAGTTTCTGTTGAAAGAGTGAACGATGGTGTTTTTTTCTTGTTTTTCAGCACCCATACGATCCCACATACCGATGCAAGGTCCGCAAGCGTTGGCGAATACTTTGGCACCAATCTGGTCGAAGACTTCGAGGAAGCCATCGCGTTCTATGGTGTAGCGTACTTGCTCTGAGCCTGGGGTGATCATGTATTCGGCTCTGGTTTTGAGGTTCTTTTGTGAAACCTGTTTTGCCAAGGAAACGGCGCGAGAAATGTCTTCGTAGGAGGAGTTGGTACAGCTTCCGATCAAGCCAACTTCCACGGTAGTAGGCCAGCCATTGGCGGCGGCGGTTTCTTTCATTTTAGAGATGGGCGTGGCCAAATCTGGGGTGAAAGGACCGTTGAGGTGGGGTTCCAATTCAGACAGGTTGATTTCAATGACTTCATCGAAGTAAGCCGATGGGTTGGCATACACTTCGGGGTCGGCATTGAGGTGTTCACGAACGCCGTTGGCAGCGTCGGCGATGGCTTCGCGACCTGTGGCGCGGAGGTAGCGCTCCATGGAGTCGTCGTAACCGAAGGTGGAGGTAGTGGCTCCAATTTCAGCACCCATGTTACAGATGGTGCCTTTTCCGGTGCAGCTCATGGCGTTGGCGCCTTCACCAAAATATTCGACGATGGCTCCGGTGCCACCTTTTACGGTGAGGATACCTGCCACTTTGAGGATAACGTCTTTGGGGGCTGCCCAGCCGTTGAGTTTGCCGGTTAATTTGATACCGATGAGTTTGGGCCATTTGAGCTCCCAGGGGAGACCGGCCATCACGTCACACGCATCAGCACCACCCACACCGATGGCGATCATGCCCAATCCACCGGCATTCACGGTATGGGAATCGGTACCGATCATCATACCTCCGGGGAAGGCATAGTTTTCAAGCACCACTTGGTGGATGATTCCTGCACCCGGCTTCCAGAAGCCGATGCCATATTTGTTTGAAACCGACGCCAAAAAGTCGAAAACTTCTGCGCTCTCTTGGGTGGCTTTGGTTAAATCTTCACCGGCACCGGTTTTTGCGGTGATCAGGTGGTCGCAATGTACGGTTGAAGGAACGGCCACTTTGGGTCGACCGGCTTGCATGAATTGCAAAAGGGCCATCTGCGCGGTGGCATCTTGCATGGCCACGCGGTCTGGCGCGAAATCTACATAGTCCTTCCCACGGCCAAAAGAATGGGGCGCGGCATTATCCCAAAGGTGGGAGTAAAGGATTTTTTCTGTAAGTGTGAGGGGGCGGCCCAGAAGTTGGCGTGCTGCGGCGACGCGCTCGGGCATTCTTTGGTAAACGGATTGGATAAGGTCTAAATCGAAAGCCATGGATATGCTATAAATTGCTATTTCCACAAATTTCGGAAATTTTCTGCGGATTTTTTTGGAAATCGGCATCTTTGTAGGGTGGACAAACCGCGTGTGATTTTGGGAATTGATCCGGGTACCAATTTATTGGGGTACGGGTTGATACAAATTGATGGGAAGCTGCCCAAGTTATTGGCCTTGGGGGTGGTGCGTTTGGCGAAGGTTGGCGATGCGGGGGAGAAGTTGCATCACATTTACGAGCGGGTAACGGCGTTGATTGAGGGTTTTGATGTGACGGAGGTGGCGGTTGAAGCGCCATTTTTTGGGAAGAATGTTCAGTCGATGCTGAAATTGGGGCGGGCTCAAGGGGTTGCCATCGCGGCAGCGATAGGCAAGGGCTTGCCTGTATTTGAATACGTGCCGAGAAAAATCAAACAGTCCATTGCGGGCAATGGAAATGCAAGTAAGGAGCAAGTATTTGCGATGTTGCATGCCGAGTTTCATTTCGAAGAAAAACCTGAAACCATGGATGCCACGGATGGTTTGGCCGCGGCGGTTTGTCATTTTTACCAATTTGCTCCCAGGGCTTTCGGCAGTACCAAAGGCGGAACGGCGGGTGGCAAAAACAAAGCCGGCGGTTGGGCTCAGTTTGTCAAAGACAATCCGGATCGGAAGGTTTGATTACATCCGCCCAACCACTTGGATTCCGAGCAGATTCAGTCCGTGTTTTAAGGTGTGTGCCGTGAAATGAGCGAGTTTTAGGCGGGTGTTTTTAATCACCGGATCTGACTCGCGCATGATGTGGCATTCGTTGTAGAATCGGTTGAAAGTGCGTGCCAAATCAATGCAATATTGTGCTATAACAGCAGGAGAAGAATCATTGCAAGCCTTGTTTACTTCCTCAGGGTAGCGATACAACGTTTGGATGGTTTCTATTTCTATGGGTTGTAATTCGGTGTTTACATCACCCTGTTTCCAAGATTGGTCCTGTCCGTCTGAAGAAGCGCTGCGCAAAATGCTCTGGATTCGGGCGTAAGTGTATTGCACAAATGGACCTGTATCGCCTTGAAAGTCGATGCTCTCTTGGGGGTTGAACAACATCCGCTTGCGGGGGTCTACTTTGAGGATGAAAAACTTCAAGGCCGACAGTCCCAAGGATTCGTATAGGTTCAGCAATTCTGTTTCCTCCAAACCGTCTGTTTTGCCCAATTCTTGGGTTTTGGCTTTGGCCTCTTCCACCATTTCTTGTACCAAATCATCGGCATCTACCACGGTTCCCTCTCTGCTCTTCATTTTGCCGCTGGGTAAATCAACCATCCCATAACTCAGGTGATGCATGCCTTCGGCGAAAGGCCGGCCCAATTTTTTCATGATGAGAAACAAGACTTTGAAATGGTAGTCCTGTTCGTTACCCACCACATAAATGCTTTGATCCACGCCGTGCTGTTGGAATTTTAAATCGGCTGTTCCAATGTCTTGGGTGATATAAACACTGGTGCCATCGCCCCGTAAAACCAACTTTTCATCCAGGCCATCACCCCGTAAATCAATCCAAACACTGCCATCGTCTTTGCGATAAAAAACGCCCTTTTGTAAACCTTCGTCTACCACATCCTTACCCAATTTGTAGGTGTCCGATTCGTAATAATATTGGTCGAAAGATACGCCCAAACGCGCATATGTTTTTTCAAAACCGCTGTATACCCAGCCGTTCATGGTTTTCCAAAGATCAATTACCTCAGGAATGCCGGCTTCCCAATCGCGGAGCATTTGTTGGGTTTCACGCATCAAAGGAGACTGATTTCTCACCAATTCCTTGAGGTCATCTTTGAGTTTGGCGATTTGTTTGTCTTCGCTGGCCTGCTGAAGTTGCGCGATTATGGCTTGGTACTTGGTCTTTACGATGTCTCCTTCGGGCGTCCATTTGCCATCAATGGCCTCTTCGATGATGGGAAGTGTTTTTTCGCGCAAGGCGTTTTCAAAAACTACATAATACTTGCCCACCAGGTGGTCGCCTTTCATGCCCGTTGATTCTGGTGTTTCTCCGTTGCCAAATTTTTGCCATGCCAACATCGACTTGCAGATGTGAATGCCACGGTCGTTGATCAAATTTGCCATAACTACCTGGTAGCCAGCGGCTTTGTATAGATTGGCCACTGACATCCCCAAGAGGTTGTTTCGTACGTGACCTAAATGGAGGGGTTTGTTGGTATTGGGAGAGGAGTATTCCACCATGACCTTTTTGTCTTCGCCCAGGGTGGTTTGTCCGAAAGAAGCATTGTCCCACTGAGCCTTCAAAAAATCGGCGTAGATATCGGTCTTCAGTACGATGTTCAAAAACCCTTTCACCACGTTAAAGTCGCTCACGATGGGGGCATGTTGTTTGAGTTGTTCTCCAATGGCAGTAGCGGTGGCTTCAGGCGTAGATCGTGAAATGCGCAACAACGGAAAAACCACGAAGGTGTAATCGCCATCGAAATCGGGGTTGGTCCGCTCGAGTTTCACGGGTTGCGGGTTGGAGCCATACAGGGCAGTGATGGCCTCAGAAATGTGTTGGATTAACGCCTGTTCCAGGTTCATGGGTTACTGCAAAAATACGAAATTGGGCGGGGATTTTCGGGGAAATTGGGATCAATCATGGTGATAGCCGGTGCCTTTGAGGATGTTGAGCGACCGGTAAATTTGTTCAGTAAGCACAAGACGCGCCAGGTGGTGAGGGAAGACAAATTCACTGAGTTTGATGCAAGGGTGTTGGCTTCGCAGGGTTTCGGTGAAACCATAGGCGCCACCGATGGCGAAGACGATTTTGCCGCGGGATAGTGCGAGTGTTTTTTCTACAAAGGTTGAAAACCCGCGGCTGGTAAAGGATTTTCCTCGTTCATCGCACAGAATGAGGGTGTCGCCCGGCTTGATTAATTTCAGCAGGGTATCGGATTCTTTGGCTTTTTGTGCTTCAGGATCGGGGGTTCTGGCTGCAGGGAGCAGTTCCAGTTTTACGGCATGCATCGGACTGCATCGCTTGACATAATCGTTACAGAGCGCATCGATTTCCGGATTTTTGTGGTTTTCGATGGCTGCGATGAGGATCATGAATGGATATCAGTTTGGGTTGCAAAAGGGGTAGGGTAGGTATGGGAGGTATGGTAGGTAGGGGAGATACGCGGTTCTGCTCAGCCGCAAACGGCTGGAGCTTCTGTTGCGAATCAATTGTTCAAGATTTCGAGGATCTTGTCGAGCTGGGGCGTCAGTACAATCTCCGTTCTGCGGTTTTTGGCTCTGCCTTCCGGGGTGTCGTTTCCGGCAACCGGTTGGGTATCACCTCTGCCCACGGCTTGAATGCGTTTGGGGTTCATGCCAGCGTCGGCGATGAGGATTCGCGCAATGCTGGTGGCACGCAAAACACTGAGGTCCCAGTTGTCTTTGATGATGCCTTTCATGGGGATATTGTCGGTATGACCTTCAATGGCCATTTGGACATCGGGCTGCTTATTGAGTGCTTTGCCGATTTCAATGAGTGCTTCCCGTCCCTTGGGATCTACATCGATTGAGCCAGAGGCGAAGAGCAATTTTTCGGGCAAGATCACATACACTTTGCCGTTGCGGAATTCAACTTTGATGTCGAGTTTCTCAAATCCTGCCAAGGCTTTGGCGATGGCTTCTTTCAACTCGCGCACTGCGCGTTCTTTTTTGGAAAGTTCGGCTTCGAGGTCTTTCACGCGTTGCGAGGTTTTTTCCAATTCTTTGCGCAATTGTTCCAGTCTTGCTCTTTCGGCTTCGGCTTTTGCCAAGGCCGTATTGAGCTCTAGTTCTTTGGCGGCCAAGGTTTTGTTTTTCTCGTTGATTTCTTGGGCGAGGTTTTGGCGTTGCGCATCGAGGGATGTGCCGAGGTTACGGATGTATTCCAAGTTTTCATCGAGTTGCAACTGACAAGTTTCGATGGTGTCTTTGAGGGCAGAAATGGTTTTTTCTTTGTCGCCTTTTTCCGCTTCCAATTGGGCGATGCTGGCTACGAGGGAGGCGTTTTTCTCGAGGCAGTCGTCGTTTTTCTTTTTGAGTGTGGTTTCAATTTCGGCCTTCGATGCTTCTAGGGCTTGATATTGTTTTTTGGTAACGCAAGAAGACAGGGCGATGGCCAGGGCGAAGACACTCCATGCAAATCTCATAATGGGCGAAGATAGTTACCCTCGTTTTGAACGAGGGTAACCGTTATTCACATGTGTTGCTGAGTGGACATAACAAGCAGATCTTACAAACTGAAATCCAATTTGTAATAGAACAGCGGCAAGAAGCCCAATTGGTACGTTTCTCTTGAGTACGGTGCGCTATCGATGTAGCTATACTTCAACACGTTTTTGCGGTTGGTGACATTCACCAAATCAAATGCAATTTCATGAGAGGCCTTTTTCGCGTTGATGCGGTAGGCGATGCGGATGTCGAAACGACGGTAAGGAGAACCAAATCGCTGGGTATTTTTCAAATCGCTCTTTTCCACATATTCTCTCTCGTAGATGGTGTTGAGGGTGTCCATGGGGGAGAATCTACGTGCCCCTGCGAAAGTCACTTTACCTCCAATGTTTAAAGAATTTTTGTTCTTGAAAACGAATTCTTTTGCGATCAATCCGTTGGCGGCATAATCGGTATTGAAATCACTGCTGCGCCATTGTTTATCGCTGCCTTGGTACTGGGCATCAAATACGCTCAAAGAGGCCAAATAGTAGAAGCCTTTGCTAAAGAAACGCTCTACGGTAAATTCTACCCCATAGTTTTTGCCGATACCGGTATTTTCAAGGCTGTCTGGGAAGAATCGCGAGAATCCACTGCCCGTGTTGGCCAAACTGAACGAAGAGCCTTTGTAGCCATTGCTTGCCATCAAACGTTCAACCGGTAGGTTTGACAATTGTTGGTAATAGGTTTCAACCTTAATTCTACTGGCTTTGCCCATTTGGTGATCCCAACCCAATACTGCGTGATTGCTGCGTGAAAGTCCCATACCCAAGTTGTGGGGGGTACTATTTCCGGGTTTTTGGTAATAATAAACATAGGCACTTTGGTTTTGGGAGTGCATACCCAATCCCAAGTTAATGGCATCGCGTTTCGAAAGTTGGTAGCGCGCACCAAAGCGGAACAATGGACCACTGTTGCTGGTGGTGTCAAATTTAGTTCCGGTTCCACTGTTCCCCAAAGGTGTATTCGTGGGGTCATAGTGCACTGTGTAACTCTGCATCTGAACGCCCGTACTGAAGGTCAAAGCGGGTGAGAATTTATATTTCCATTGCACGTAAGGAATCGCCATGAAGGCTGTTCCGTTCGAGTTCCATCGCACAGAAAATTTCCAATACAATGGACTTGTGGGGTTGAAGTTGAGGGCGCTGTCGTCAAACATGTAGTAGTACTGGGTGAGCTGCAAACCGGCGCGCATCGAACTTTTTGCTGAGAACTTTTTGTTGTAAAAAGCGTGTGTTGCGATGGTTTTGGTGTCGAATTCGTAGCTCAAATTGCGTTTGAACGAGTCGTTCTGATATTTTTGATATTCTACACCGTCAATGATTTCCTTGCCAATTACTTGGCGGAAGACCAATTGGTGTTCGGCGGTCACATTTTGAGTACTCGCGGCGATGGTGGCCTTGAAGTAACTGTTTTTGTCGATGTTGTATTGGAAGGTGGTACCGGCAATGTGCATTTTTGAAGCAAACAATTGATCACGGTCATTGTCGCCATACAATTCTGCGCTGCTCAGGGTGTCCTTGCTAATATTGATGTCGATGTTGCTCCATCCGCCAATTCCAAAGAAGCTCAAATTGCCCTTGTTGTTTTTGAGAGGGAAGTTGAATTTGAATGAATAATCTTGATAATTGGGCACGGCATCTGTACCCAAAGGGATGTTCAATTTGCTGAACATGGCCAAGGTGCTGTAACGGTAAGTCATCAAATAACTCGCACCTCCTTTTTTGCCGAGGTATCCTTCGGTTAACGCATCCCATCCCAACAATCCCAGCTGGGAGCTGAATTCGCGTTTTTGGTTGTTGCCGTTGCGAAGTTTCAAATCAAAAGCACCGGCGTTGGCATTTCCATATTCTGCCGGGAAAGCACCCGTGAAGAAATCTGAGTTGCCCAATATTTTGTTGTTGATGATAGAAACAGAACCTCCGGTTGTTCCGGGTATTGCAAAGTGGTTGGGGTTGGGGATGTCAATGCCTTCCATGCGCCACAAAATGCCTTGGGGGGAGTTTCCACGGACCACGATATCGTTTCGAGAGTCATCGGCACCTTGCACACCGGCAAAGTTTGAGGCCATACGTGCTGGGTCG
>VGFS01000020.1 GCA_016868785.1 Bacteroidota bacterium | reverse complement strand
GCACAAGGGTTTGTATTGGAGCAAGGTTCCGGGCACTGATTTGGCCAAAACGCCTGAGCCTGATGAAGATTATGTGGTGCCTTTTGGAAAAGCCCGCATCGCCTTGGCGGCTTCTAATGAGGCTGTGGATTCGGGAGAATCGGTGGGTGTGGTGACTTACGGTATGGGTGTTTATTGGGCCATGAATGCCGCCAAAGCGATGCCTGGGCAGGTGGAAGTGTTGGATTTGCGGACATTATCGCCCTACGACGAAGAAGCGGTTATAGCGTTAACCCAAAAGCATGGCAAAGTATTTGTGCTCACGGAGGAAACCCTGAGAAACAGTTTTGCGGAGGCGTTGGCGGGAAGAATCTCCCAAGCGTGTTTTCAATATTTGGATGCGCCCATTAGAACCATGGGAAGTGCCGACGTGCCTGCAGTGCCGTTGAATGCCGCCATGGAAGCCATCATGTTGCCGAACGCCGACAAAGTAGAAGCGGTGTTGCGGGAGATGTTGGAATCGTAATTGGGGGTTAGGCCAACGCCTCGATTTTGTATTTTTTCTGGTTGAACGCGATGACATCGCCCTCTTTGTGTCCACGCAAGGCTGTGCCTAGTGGTGATTGAACGCTGATGGCTTGCACCTGTTGTCCGTTGTATTTGAGACTGCCCAAGGCCGCGGCGATGTAAATGGTTAGTTGGTTGGAGCCCAAACTCACTGTCAAGAGAGAACCTTCCCCAACCGTGATGGATTTGCTTAGGGTGAGGCTGAGCAATACGGCTTTGGTGGTATGCACTTGGGAAATTTGCGTTTTGAGTCGCTCAATCTCCCGCTGAAACTGGGTGCGAGAGGTCTCATATTTGTCGCCCGCAGAACTTTTGGTTTCTTCAAACATGCCTTTTTGCAATTCTGCAATACTGTCCTCATACTCGGCGATGAGTTTGTCAACGTGGTCCAAACACAGCGTTTTGATATCGGTCTTTTCGGGTAGCATGATTGTTATGTCAATATTAAAGCAACATTCATGGATTCTAATTGTTTTTAGGATGTATTCCGCCATAAATTTGTAAAAGCATGTTGAATTCTAATGAAAGTACCCATACGATGTCGCCATTTCAGTTGAACACCATTGAAGAGGCCATTGCGGAGATCAAGGCCGGCAGGGTGGTGATCGTGGTGGATGATGAAAACCGTGAAAACGAGGGGGATTTTCTAACGGCCGCGCGCAACATGACGCCCGAGTTGGTGAACTTCATGGCCACCAAGGGCCGCGGCTTGATTTGTGTGCCGATGTTGGAAGAGCGCTGTCAGGCCTTGGGCATCGAAATGATGGTGAACAAAAACACCGCCACCCATGAAACGGCCTTTACGGTGAGTGTGGATTTGCTGGGACATGGTTGCACCACGGGAATCAGTGCATCGGACCGCAGCAAGACCATTCAGGCTTTGATAGATCCAAACATTCAAGCGAGTGAATTGGGCAAGCCCGGACATATTTTTCCGTTGATTGCTAAGAGCGGAGGGGTGTTGCGCAGGGCGGGACATACCGAGGCGGCGGTGGATTTGGCGGTGATGGCGGGGTTTGAGCCGGCGGGATGTATCGTGGAGATATTGAAAGAGGATGGGGAAATGGCCCGACTGCCCGATTTGTTAGAAATTGCCAAAGAGTTGAATTTGAAGATCATCTCCATTGAAGGCTTGATCGCGTATCGCTTGAAGCATGAGTCGTTGATTCAGCGAGAAATATCGGTGCAAATGCCTACCCAATGGGGTGATTTTGATTTGGTGGCTTTCCGACAAAAAGACAGCGGACAGGAGCATTTGGCTTTGATAAAGGGCGAGTGGACAATCGAGGAAGCTGTGATGGTGCGGGTGCATAGCAGTTGTTTAACAGGCGATATTTTTGGCAGTTGTAGGTGTGATTGTGGCGAGCAATTGCACAAGGCGATGCAGTTGATTGAGGCTGAGGGCAAGGGGGTGATTGTATACATGAACCAAGAGGGTAGAGGCATTGGCCTGCTGAATAAATTGAAGGCGTACAAATTGCAGGAGCAGGGCTTCGACACGGTGGAGGCCAATTTGAAGCTGGGTTTCAACATGGATGAGCGCGATTACGGTATAGGGGCGCAAATTCTGCGCGATTTGGGCATCAAAAAGATGCGATTGATCAGCAACAACCCCAAAAAACGCAAGGGATTGATTGGGTATGGATTGGAGATTGTAGACAATGTGCCTTTGCAAATTGAACCGAATCCCCACAACGCGAAATACCTCGATACGAAGAAAATAAAAATGGGTCACGCACTGTGATTTAAACCAGCCTATGAGCACACACGATTATTTGGAAGTTGATCCCAGTAGCACCCCGCTACCCCAGTTGCATCAATATTTGTTGGGCAGTGTGAGTCCGCGCCCGATCTGTTTTGCCAGTACAATTGACGCACAGGGTCGCTTGAACTTGGCACCCTTTAGTTTTTTCAATGTGGTGAGTGCGAATCCGCCGGTGGTTGTGTTTTCGCCCAACAATAGCGGCAGAGACGGCACCCCAAAGCAAACGTATTTGAATGCCAAGGCTGTACCAGAGGTGGTGGTCAATGTGGTGAGCTACTCCATGGTGGAGCAGATGAATGTGGCGGCAGCGCCTTGGGCCCATGGGGTGAGCGAATTTGAGAAGGCGGGATTTACGCCATTGGCGTCTGATTTGGTAAAGCCAATGCGTGTGGCGGAAGCGCCCGTGCAGTTGGAGTGCAAAGTGATTGATATTAAGGAGTTTGGTGAAGGTGGCGGATCGGGCAAACTGATCATGGCTCAGGTGTTGAAGATGCACATCAAATCCTCTGTGTTGGGAGAAGACGGAAAACTCGATCCCTTTAAAATGAATTTGGTGGGCAGAATGGGCGGTGCTTGGTATTGCTTGCCCAACAGAGATAGCATGTTTGAACTGTCGCAGCCGATGCAACCTACCTTGGGATACGATCGATTACCAGAAGCGGTTCGTATGAGTAAGGTGCTGACAGGTAATGAAATTGGACAGTTGTCGGCCCTGCCTGTAGAACCCACACAAGCGGATTACACCCAAGCATTGGCTTGGTTAAGTGATCAGGGTTTTGATAACCTTTCTTTGGAACAATGGCACAACCGAGAGGAGGCTGCGAAGAAGTTGCTCTCTGCAAAGTTGGTTCGCGAAGCAGCGGCTTTGCTGTTGTTGTAAGGCAGACGTTACGACAGCAATCGTTTTACGGTTTCGCTGATGAGTTTACCATCCGCCACGGCTCCCATGGCTTTCATGGCAACGGGCATCACTTTGCCAAGGTCTTTCATGCCACTGGCACCGGCTTCGGCGATGATGTTTTTCACTTGGGCTTCGATGTCTTCGGCGCTCATTTGTGCGGGCAAAAATTCCTCAATGACAGACAATTCGGCGCGTTCAATCACGGCCAAATCTTCGCGGCCTTGTTGCACGTAGATATCGAGGCTGTCTTTGCGTTGTTTGGCCATTTTTTGCAGGGCTTTGATGCACATATCGTCGGTGACTTCGCTCACGCCTTCGGCGGTTTGCAGCAACAAAAAGGCGCTTTTAATACCCCGCAAAGCGCGCAAACGATCTTGTTCTTTGGCCTTCATTGAGGCCATGATACCCGCATTTACTTGTTCTATCAAAGACATACCGCAAAGATAGTTAACTTTGCACTGATTTTATGAGTACCGAGAGACCTGTCCGCGTTCGTTTTGCCCCTAGTCCAACCGGCCCCCTCCACATTGGTGGGGTGCGCACGGCTTTGTATAATTATTTGTTGGCCCGCAAGCACGGCGGCACCATGATATTGCGCATTGAAGACACCGACCAAAACCGGTTTGTGCCTGGTGCGGAGCAGTACATCGTGGAGAGTATGAAGTGGGTAGGTATCGAAATTGATGAGGGGGTTGAGCAGGGCGGACCGCATACGCCTTACCGTCAGAGCGAGCGCAAGCCCATGTATGCGCAGTATGCGTATGATTTGATTGATAAGGGGTTGGCGTATTACGCGTTTGATACCGAAGAAGATTTGGAGCAGATGCGCAAGCGTTTGGAGGCGAGTAAAATGCAGCCGGCCTATGATTCGGTGAGCCGAATGAGCATGAAGAATTCTTTGACGTTGCCAGCCGATGAGGTAAAGGCGCGTTTGGATCGCGGTGATAATTTTGTGATTCGCATCAAATTGCCCCGCAAGGAAGAGGTGCGTTTCCACGACGTAATCCGCGGTTGGGTGGTGGTAAACACTTCTACCATGGACGATAAAGTATTGTTAAAAGGCGATGGCATGCCTACCTATCATTTGGCCAATGTGGTGGATGATTATTTGATGGGCATTAGTCACGTTATTCGCGGCGAGGAGTGGTTGCCCAGTGCGCCATTGCACGTGATGTTATACCGATATCTGGGCTGGGAAGAGGTGATGCCTCAGTTTGCCCATTTGCCCTTGTTGTTGAAGCCCGAAGGCAACGGGAAATTGAGCAAGCGCGATGGCGACCGTTTGGGATTCCCTGTGTTTCCCTTGCAGTGGACCGATCCCAAAACCCAGGAGGTGAGCAGTGGTTACCGAGAAGGGGGATATTACCCGGAGGCGGTGGCCAATATGTTGGCGTTGTTGGGATGGCATCCCAGCGGAAACCAGGAGTTGTTCTCCATGGAGGAATTGATTGCGGAGTTTAGTTTGGAGCGCGTAAGCAAGAGCGGAGCCAAGTTTGATGTGCAAAAAGCTTTGTGGTTCAACCAACAATATTTGCAGCGCAAGCCTTTGCATGAACAATACGAATTGTTAAAGCCACAAATTGAGGCCAAGGGCTACGATGCATGTCAGGAATATGTTGAACAGGTCATCGCTTTGATGCGCGAGAAAGTGCAGTTTGCCAAAGAAGTGGTGGAAGAAGGTTATTATTTCTTTGAGGCACCGACATCTTTCGACGAAGAAGTCATCCGCAAAAAGTGGAAGCCCGAAACTGGGGCACACATGGTGGGATTGGCCGAAACGTTTGGTCGGTTGGCAGAAAATGCCGGTGCAGAGGCCTACGAAATGGCGTTCAAATCTTACTGTGAAACGGCGGGTGTGAAGACTGGAGAATTGTTGCAACCTTTGCGTGTGGCCGTGAGTGGTGCGCCTATGGGACCGCCAATTTGGGACATGATTGCCTTGATTGGTCGCGATTTTATTGTCCCTCGTTTGCAGGTTGCCGCAGATAAAATTACGGTAGCGGGCGCCTGATGGCGTTTTTGCGTTTTCTTTTGGCGATGTAAATCCCTATTTTCGCTTCTTCATCTATTTAAAACAACTAGTTAACTCGATAATGAATTCTTTTGCTCGTTTAAATCGCATCATGGGTTGGGTGATGTTTGCCATCGCTTTGGTCGTTTACACACTCACATTGGAACAGAGCGTCAGTTTGTGGGATTGTGGTGAATTTGCCAGTGCAGCGTATAAATTACAAGTGGTTCACCCTCCTGGGGCGCCTTTGTTTTTGATGATTGGTCGATTGTTCTCGTTGATGGCTTCATCGCCGGAGATGGTGGGCTTCTGGATCAACATGTTGAGTGCTGTGGCCAGTGCGGGCACGGTGATGTTCACGTTTTGGATTACCACCTACTTTGCTGAGCGCATGGTGGATGATACCAACGAAAATAAAACGTTGTTGGTGTTGGGTGCGGGTGCTGTAGCGGCGTTGACCAATACCTTTATTGATAGTTTTTGGTTCAGCGCGGTTGAATCAGAGGTGTATGCATTGAGCTCGTTCTTTACGGCTTTGTCGTTCTGGGCCGTATTGCGCTGGTGGAAATCTGCCGACGATGCTTCTGCCGACCGTTGGATGGTGTTTATCGCCTTCATGATTGGTTTGGCGTTGGGTACGCACATGTTGAATTTGTTGGTGATTCCAACGGTTTGTTTGGCGTACTACTTCAGAAAATATCCGGTTACCCGCAACGGGGTCATTTTGGCATTGGGTGCCTCTGCGTTGGCGTTAGCGTTTGTCATGAAGATTGTTTACCCCGGTATTCCCTGGTTGTTGGCTACGTTAGACCGCGTCTTCGTGAACGATTTTGGTCAGGGTTTCTACACAGGTACCATTGCGGCGGTGGTTTTGATCATTGGCTTGGCGGGTTATTTGTTGTACTACACCCACAAAATGGGAAAACGCAATTGGAACGTGATTTTGATGGCGGCATCTTTCGTGGTATTGGGTTATTCTTCCTATGCGATGGTGATCATTCGTTCTATGGCGAATCCTGCGATCGACATGAACAACCCCGAAGATCCTTACAAATTTTATGGGTACATCACCCGTGAGCAATATGGCGACCGTCCTTTGATGTACGGACCTTATTTCAACGCGCCTGAGAGCGGTTATAAGGTTATCGGAAAGAAACGCTTTAAGGGAAAAGATGGTTACGAAGACGGGGGTGACAATTTCGATTACACCTACCCTGATGAGTACATGACATTGTTCCCGCGTATGGGCAAGAGCAACAAGCCAAACGATGCGCGCGGATTCCGCGATTACGGTGGAATGACAGACGTTCAAAATCGCATCGATGAGTTGCAAGGAATGAGTCAGCAGAGGGCGTTGAGCGAGGAAGAGCAACAGGAATTGCAGTATTTGAACTATCAGAAGCCCACGTTTGGCAACAATTTGAGCTATTTCTTTGGCTATCAGTTGCGCTACATGTATTTGCGCTATTTCATGTGGAATTTTGTGGGTAGATTCAACGACCAGCAAGCTGTGATGGGCAACACCCGTTTCGATGGAAACTGGTACAGCGGTATTCCATTGGTGGACCGTTTTGTGGTTGGACCGAATGAGGGCATGCCCGATTATTACAAGAACCAGAAAGCGAAGAACCCTTATTATTTCTTCCCATTGTTGTTGGGAATATTGGGGCTGTTGATGCATTTGAAGAAACGGAAATACGATTTCTGGCTGGTGATGACTTTGTTCTTGTTCACCGGTATATTGATCAACGTTTATATGAACCAGCCTCCTTACGAGCCCCGCGAGCGTGATTATGCGTTGGTGGGATCGTTCCAGACCTTCTGTATTTGGGTGGGATTGGGTGTGTTGACTGTGGCCGATATGTTGCAGCGCCGATTGGGCAAAAAGAGTGCTTTGGTTGCTACCATGGCGTCTGTTTTGTTGGTGCCCGTGAACATGGGCTACCAAAACTGGGACGATCATGATCGCAGCGGTCGCAGCATCGGTATCGACATGGCTAAAAACTTCTTGGAGAGCTTGGAGCCCAACGCCGTGTTGTTCTGTAATGGTGACAACGATACGTATCCTTTGTGGTATGCGCAGAACGTGGAAGGCATTCGTACAGACGTGCGAATCATCAACCAAAGTTTGTTGCCAACAGATTGGTATAGCAGTGTGCTGTTGGACAAGGTATATGAGTCTGAGCCGTTGCCATTGAGTTTGACCAAAGAAGATTTGCAAACGGGTAGTTTTGAGGGGGGTATTGAAATTCAATCGGAAGACGGCAGCGTTACGCGATTGGATGAGGCCATCAAGCAGGTTTTGGCGGAGAACAAGAAGGGGGTTGACCGCAACTATTTCCGCGCCCGCAAGATTTGGTTCCCAGTGGATCGCAAGTCGGTGATTGCTTCTGGATTGGTGGCTGCGAAAGACACGGCCGAAGTGGTTAATCGCATCGAATATAACTTGGGCGGTTCTTACATTTCTAAAGGGGATTTGGTGTTCATGGATTTGATTACCCAGAATGCAAAAACTGGCTGGAAACGTCCGATTTATTTCACCAGTGTGAGTGGTTACGATTTCTTCGATGTGAATGATTATTTACAGTTGGAAGGTTTGGTATACAAATTTGTTCCCATTAAAGGGGGTTCTAACAGCCGTCAGCCTCAGCGTGTGGCCGATTACAAGATGTACAGCAACTTGGTGAAGAGCTATAAGTATTATGGCATGAAGGAGAAGGAGAATTTCTTCCTCGACGACAAAGCGGCTTATGTTCCGGGCGATTTGCAGCAGATGGCAATGTTGTTGGCCAAGACCTATTTGAACAAGATCAAGACTTACGAGCAGTATCAGGCACAAGTTGCCAAAGTTGGTGTGGCGGGTGCGCCGGTGCCATCGGGGTTCCGTTCTGTGGAAGATTATTTGGCCCGTGAGAAAGACTCTTTGGGTGTGTATCGCAGTCGCGCCAAGGATGTATTGAACCACATTTTGACCGAGATTCCTGAGACGGTGATGCCGATGCGCAAAGAATACAAGGTAGACTACGGTATTACGTTGTTGGAGTTGGGCGATGAAGCCAATGCGAAGAAGGTATTGGATCGTGCGGTGAAGGATTGCGTTCAGTACGGTACTTACTTCGTGAAATGGGAAGATCAAATGTTTGGTGCCCGCGAGGTGCAGATGAGCCAAGACATTTTGAAGTCGATCATCGATGAGTGTGAGCGACTGGGTAAGAAGGATTGGGCTGCTGAGTACAGACAGCAATCGAGTGGGGTTTAATGAATAAAAGAAAAGGTCCCGCCGCTAGGCGGGACACTTGTTTATATGGAATTTAGAAAGAAAGAAAAGGATGCTTTTGTGTACGGGATTCATCCTGTATTGGAGGCATTGCAGTCGGGCAAAACGGTCGACAAAGTATGGTTGCAAGAGGGTGTGTTACAGGGGCAGTTGAAGGATTTGTTGCCATTGTTGCGCGCCAAAAATTTGATTTGGAAGCAAGTACCCACCGCCAAGCTCAATGCTTTGGTAAAAGGCAATCATCAGGGTGTGGTTATTTCGGTGAGTTCGGTAGATTTTGCCGATCTCGATACTGTGGTGGCCAATGCTTTTGAGGCGGGAGAGGATCCCTTTATTTTGGTATTAGACGGGGTTACGGATGTTAGGAATTTTGGGGCCATCGCAAGAACGGCGGCTTGTGCGGGTGTGCATGGCATTTTGGTGCCCGAAAAGGGTTCCGCGCCATTGAGTGCCGACGCGGTGAGGACCTCTGCTGGAGCCCTGATGAAAATTCCCGTATGTAGAACCCAATCGCTGTATGGTAGCATCAAAATGCTCAAGAATTCGGGCTTAAAGATCGTGGGCGCCACAGAAAAAACGTCGGAGGCCCTTTTTGATGCGGATTTGAGCGGTCCTATCGCTGTGGTGATGGGCGATGAAGAAACAGGTTTGAGCACCAACACTTGGAAATTATGTGATGCCCACGTGAAAATTCCTCTTTCTGCCCAGGGTGTGGGTTCGTTGAACGTTTCGGTGGCGGCGGGTGTCATCACTTACGAAGTGGTTCGACAGCGCACCAAATAAAATGACCCAAATCGTTTTGGGTAGGTTCAAACGCTTAATTTTGTATTGATGCGGCGCATACAAATGGTTGACCTTCAAGGGCAATACGCCCGATTGGCTTCGGACATCGATCCAGCCATACAGCAGGTGTTGCGCGATGCAGATTTTATTCAAGGCGGTGCGGTGCGTAGGTTGGAGGCGGCCTTAGCAGAGCGTTATGAAGTAAAACACGTCATTGGTTGTGCAAACGGTACGGATGCTCTGCAGTTGGCTTTCATGGCGTTGAATTTGCCGGCGGGGTCTGAAGTAATTACTCCGGCGTTTTCCTATGCAGCCCTTACCGAGGTGTTGCTGTTGATGGGACTTAAGCCCGTTTTTGTGGATGTGGACCCTGGTACGTTTTTGATGGATGTTTCCCAGGTAGAATCGCTCATTACGGCGAACACGCGGGCCATTGCACCGGTGCATTTGTACGGACAGATGGTCTCCATGGAACCCTTGCGTGCGTTGGCGCAAAAGCACCATTTGTTTGTTGTTGAGGATGCGGCGCAGGCTATTGGATCGCAATATTGCACCCCGAACGAACATGGGTTTGCGGGGACGATGGGACATATAGGCACCACTTCGTTTTTTCCAAGCAAAAATTTGGGTTGTTTTGGCGATGGCGGGGCTTTGTTTACGAACGACGATGACTTGGCCGCGCGATTGCGCAGCATGGCGAACCACGGTCAGACGGTTAAATATCAGCACGACCTCCTGGGATTAAACTCTCGGTTGGATACGTTGCAGGCGGCGGTGGTGTTGGCGAAGTTGAACCACTTGGGGGATTTCGAAAGAAGACGTCGTGCCGTTGCCCATCGCTACGATGAAGGATTGTTGGGGCTTTCTGGCGTTGAGGTGCCGCAGAGAACGGTAGACAGTTCGCATGTATTTCATCAGTACACCTTGAAATGCGAGAACCAGACGATGCGTGATGCCTTGAAATTGGCCTTGGCCGAACAAGGAATCCCATCGATGATTTATTATCCGATACCATTACATTGGCAAACGGCCTACAAACAGGTTGTGAGTCTGCCGATTTCTGAAGACCTTTGCGGTCGCGTGTTGAGTTTGCCCATTTGTTCAGAATTGGACGAAGAGCAGCAAGAACACATCATCAAGAATATACGAAATTTTACCCAAAAATCCCAATAAAATCGAATGAAAGTAGCAGTTGTAGGAACCGGATATGTAGGTTTGGTGAGCGGAACTTGTTTCGCAGAAACTGGCAATGACGTGATTTGTGTTGACATCGATCAGCGCAAGGTAGACATGCTGAGTGGCGGACAGATTACCATCTTTGAACCCGGTTTGGAGATTCTTTTCAAACGCAACTTGAAGGAAGGTCGTTTGTCGTTCACCACCCAATTGGAAGAGGCGGTGAAGGAAGCGCAGGTGATCTTTTTGGCGTTGCCAACCCCTCCTGGTGAGGGCGGTGCGGCTGATTTGAAATACGTGTTGGGTGTGGCTGACCACTTGGGTAAAATCCTGACCGATTACAAGGTGATTGTGGACAAGAGCACGGTGCCTGTGGGTACGGCGGATAAAGTGGAGGCGGCGATTCGCGCCAACTTCAGTGGTGAGTTTGATGTTGTGAGCAACCCAGAATTCTTGCGTGAGGGCGTGGCGGTGGATGATTTCATGAAGCCCGACCGCGTGGTGATTGGCGCCAAAAGTCAGCGAGCTTTTGATGTAATGGATGAATTGTACGCTCCGTACGTACGTCAGGGCAACCCGGTGATGCACATGGATACGCGCAGCGCGGAGTTAACCAAATATGCGGCCAACAGTTTCTTGGCCACCAAGATTTCATTCATGAACGAGATCGCTCGTTTGTGTGAGTTGTTGGGCGCGGATGTAGACATGGTACGCAAGGGTGTGGGCAGCGATGACCGCATCGGCAAGCGTTTCTTGTTTCCGGGCATTGGTTATGGTGGAAGTTGCTTCCCCAAAGACGTACAGGCTCTGGTGCACAGTGCGTCGGAGGTTGACTACGATTTCAAGATTTTGAAGGCGGTGGAAGAGGTTAATTACGACCAGAAAAAGGCGTTGTTGCCCAAGATCGATGGTCATTTCGGTAGCATTGCGGGCAAAACCGTGGCGATGTGGGGCTTGGCATTCAAACCCAATACCGACGACATTCGCGAGGCACCGGCGTTGGAAATGATCGATGCTTTGGTGTCGCGCGGGGCCAAAGTACAGTGTTATGATCCTGAAGCGATGCCCAATGTGCAGCGTTTGATTGGCGACAAGGCGGTATTTGCGGAGAAAATGTATGCGGCCTTGGAGGGCGCTGATTTCTTGGTGATTGCTACTGAGTGGCCCGAGTTCAGGACCCCTGATTTTGCAAAAATTGAGGCGTTGTTGAAAGAAAAGGTGATCTTCGACGGCAGAAACGTCTTTGAATTGGATACCGTTCGCAAGCACGGATATACGTATTACAGCATCGGACGTCAAGACATCAAATGAGCAAAGAACGTGTATTGATTACTGGCGCAGCCGGTTTTTTGGGAAGCCACTTGTGTGAGCGCTTTTTGAAAGAGGGTTACCATGTCATTGCCATGGATAATTTGATCACCGGTGATTTGAGAAACATTGAACACTTGTTTCCTTTGGAGCAGTTCGAATTTCACAACCACGACGTGAGCAAGTTTGTGCATGTTGCGGGTGATTTGAAATATATTTTGCACTTTGCCTCACCGGCATCGCCCATTGATTACCTGAAAATCCCCATTCAAACATTGAAGGTGGGCTCATTGGGCACCCACAATTTGTTGGGTTTGGCGATGGCGAAAAAGGCACGCATTTTGGTGGCGAGCACTTCGGAAGTGTACGGCGATCCAACGGTACATCCGCAAACGGAGGCGTACTGGGGAAATGTGAATCCGGTGGGTCCGCGGGGTGTCTACGATGAAGCCAAGCGCTTTCAGGAGGCGATCACCATGGCTTATCATACGTTCCACGGTTTGGAAACCCGCATAGTGCGAATCTTCAATACGTACGGACCTAGAATGCGCCTGAACGATGGTCGCGTGTTACCTGCTTTCATGGGACAAGCCCTCCGCGGTGAGGATTTGACCGTGTTTGGCGATGGCAGTCAGACCCGCAGCTTTTGTTACGTGGATGATTTGGTGGAAGGTATTTATCGGTTGTTGCTGAGCGATTGCGCTGATCCAGTGAATGTGGGCAATCCGCATGAGATTACGATTGGACAGTTTGCCGAAGAGATCATCAAACTGACAGGCACCGACCAAAAAGTGATTTACAAACCCTTGCCTACAGACGACCCAAAACAACGTCAGCCCGACATCACCAAAGCCAAAGCGGTTTTGGGTTGGGAGCCGAAGGTGGATCGTTCGGAGGGATTGAGAATCACGTGGGAATATTTCAAATCCTTGCCCAAGGATCGATTGTACGAAGAAGCCCATCACCGGGATTTTGTGAAAAACGCCTAATTTTTAATTTGCCAATTGGTTGGCGAGCTGACCGCAGGCAGCATCGATGTCTTTACCCCGACTTCTGCGCACGTGGACGATGAGTTTTTGTCGTTCCAAGGCCGCCGCGAAAGCGTCTAACCTACTTGTGGGCTGGTAATCGGCTAGGGATATGGGGTTGTACTCAATTAAATTAATTTTTGATGGAAATTTTCGGGCGAAGATGGCGAGTTCGCGCTCTTCTTCTTGACCATCGTTCACTCCGGCGATCACGGTATATTCTAGGGTTGGGCGGATGCCCGTTTTTTCGTACCAATATCCCAATGCTTCTGCGAGCATTTCGAGGGTATTGCTTTCGTTGATGGGCATGATGGCCGACCGTTTTTCATTGTTGGCGGCATGCAAACTCAGGGCGAGGTTGGTTTTGATGCCATCATCGGCCAGTTTTTGAATCATTTTGGCGATGCCAGCGGTAGAGACCGTCAATCGCTGCGGGCTCATGCCCAGACCGTCTGGCGAGGTAATAATTTGGATGCTTTGCAACACATTGGCGTAATTGAGCAGGGGTTCACCCATGCCCATGTACACGATGTTATCGAGTCGTTTGCCATGATGTTCAAGCGCCAATTCATTGATGAGCCAAACTTGATCAAAAATCTCTGCAGCGGTTAAATTGCGCATGCGTTTGAGGTAACCGGTGGCGCAGAATTTACAATCGAGGGAGCAGCCCACTTGTGAGCTCACGCAGGCGGTGGTTCGGCTGCTTGTGGGGATGAGAACCCCTTCTACTTTGTTGCCATCGTGGAGTTCAAAAGCCACTTTGATGGTGCCATCTTTGGAGTGTTGGGCCGTATGAATTTTGGCCACATGAAAGGTGAACGCTTCGGCGAGTTTTTCACGCAGGGGTTTGGAGAGGTTTGTCATTTCCTCGAAGCTGCGCGCACCTTTTTGCCATAGCCATTGGTGGATTTGCTTGGCCCTAAATCCTGGCTCTCCCATGGCTTTGAGCGCATCGGTGAGTTGGGAAACATCTAGGTCGCGAATATCCACGGATTTGGTCATGGCGAAGGTTATTTCTTGCGATAGAACAGGCTAATGGGCACCCCAGAAAGCGGGAATTTCTCGCGCATCTTATTTTCCAAGAAGCGGGTATAGCTTTCGGCCACGTATTGTGGTAGGTTACAGAACAGGGCGAAGGCCACGCGTTTGCTGGGCAGCTGGGTAACGTATTTGATTTTCACAAATTTGCCCTTTTTGCTTGGCGGTGGGGTTGCTTCCATGATGGGCAGTAAATAATCGTTCAGGGCCCGGGTTGGAATTTTGAGACTGAGGTTTTCGTACACCTGTAAGATGGTTTCCATCCCTTGGAACACGCGTTGCTTTGTCAAGGCCGAAACATACATGATGGGCACATCCACGAAGGGGGCAATTTCTTTGCGTATGTTTTCGGTATACTCCAAGTGGGTGTTGGATTCTTTTTCGACCAAATCCCATTTGTTCACCAAAATGACTACCCCTTTTCCTTGGCGATGCGCCATCCAGAACAAGTTCAAATCTTGGCTTTCCATGCCCAGGGTAGCGTCGAGCACCAGCACCACAACATCCGCATTCTCCAGTGCACGCAAACTGCGCATCACGGAATAGAATTCGATGTTCTCGTTTACTTTGCTTTTGCGTCGAATCCCGGCGGTATCAATCAGCACGAATTCTTTGCCATAAGCTTTGTATTTGGTATCGATACTGTCGCGGGTGGTGCCAGCGATGTTGGTTACGATATTTCTGTCTTCCCCAATCAGGGCATTGATCAAACTGGATTTTCCTACGTTGGGTCTACCTACGATGGCGATGCGGGGCAAATCGGCGATGTGTTCTTCGTCGGGCGCTTCGTCTTTGAGGTATTCCACAACTTCATCGAGCAGGTCACCGGTTCCAGAGCCGTTGGCTGCAGATACTTCATGAAAATGGTCGAACCCAAGGCTATAGAACGACGCTGTTTCCATGCGCAAACGGTCGTTATCGACCTTGTTCACACACAAAACCACTGGCTTTTTGCTCTTGCGCAAAATGTGGGCGAAGTCTTCATCGAGGGGGTTGACATCGGTCTGTACATCCACCACAAAAATGAGCACGGCGGCTTCTTCGATGGCGATGTGCACTTGGTCGCGGATGGCGGCTTCGAACGTATCCGAACTTTCGGGTACAAAACCTCCGGTATCGATGACGGTAAAGTCTATACCATTCCAATCAGAAAAGCCATAATGTCTATCGCGGGTAACGCCACTGTAATCATCTACAATGGCTTTGAATTCGCCGGTTAATCGGTTAAAAAGTGTGCTTTTGCCAACGTTGGGTCTGCCTACAATGGCTACAATTCTACTCATGGACCCGCAAAGATACAACCACGCGCTGTGGATTGTATATTTGTGATATGCTTATTTCTATGATTGCCGCCGTGGGAGAGAACCTTGAATTGGGGGCTGGCAACGAATTGTTATGGCATTTGCCGGATGATTTTGCGTGGTTTATCAAACATACGCGGGGCAAACCGGTGATTATGGGACGTAAAACGATGGAGAGTTTGGGCAAACCGTTGAAGGGCAGAACCAACATCGTACTTACCTCTCGCGAGTTTGTGATGCCCGGGTTTCAGCGTGCCGAAAATTGGGAGCAGGCATTGGCGCAAGCTACGGAGGCCATCAAACAGAAACGCGCAGCCCAGGCCATTTCGGGCGATGCAGAAGCCTTGCCAGTGGCCGAAGAAATCATGATCATTGGTGGGGGTGAAATCTATAAACAGGCCCTCGGATTCTCGAATCGATTGTATCTCACCCAAGTAAAAGCGTCGTTTGATGCTGCTGATACCCGTTTCCCAAAGTGGCATGAGGATCATTGGTCGGTGGATCATTGTGAATCGCACGGAATCGACGAAAAACACAAATATGCATTTGTTCTTTGCGTTTTGAACCGAAAATCTCCCCAAGGATAGGGTATCTTTGTATAGAAAATCATGAGAATTGCCGTTTATGCCAAATCTGTTCGCGACCCCAAGCACCAATCGGGTTTTGGAGAATTGCTGAAGGCGTTGGCCTCACGCGGACATGAATTATGGTTGCCACCGTCGCTGGAAGACCACGTTCACATGAACATTGAAAGTGGTATTCAGGTGCGGGTTTTCGATTATTTTGTTCAAGGGGAAACCATGGCGGATGTGCTCATTTGCGTGGGTGGCGATGGTACCATTCTGGATACGCTCGGTATTGTGCGCGACACGGGCGTTCCGATTTTGGCGTTGAATACCGGTCGGTTGGGATTCTTGGCCGACGTACAGCTAGAGAACTTGCATACGGCGCTCGACGACATTGAAAAGGGCAATTACACCATTGAGCAGCGCAGCCTGTTGCAGTTGGATTCTTCGCATGAACTGTTCGACTACAACTTTGCACTCAATGATTTTGTGATTCACAAGAAGGAAACATCGAGCATGATTGTGGTTCACGCGTATTTGAACGGTGAATTTTTGAACAGTTATTGGAGCGATGGATTGATCATTTCTACCCCAACAGGCAGTACGGGCTATTCGTTGAGTTGCGGGGGTCCCATCATTTTCCCCAAGAGCGATAGTTTTGTGATTACGCCCATCGCCCCGCACAACTTGAATGTGAGGCCGGTGGTGGTGAGTGATGATGTGGTGATTAGTTTTGAGATTGAGGGTAGGGCCAGCAGTTATCTTGCCAGTTTAGACGCACGAAGTCAGAGTATCAGCGGGGAAGTGAACATGGCCATTCGCAAGGCCGACCACAAACTCAACTTGATGCGCTTGTCGAACATCCATTTTTTGGATACGCTGCGCAGCAAATTGCACTGGGGTTTTGATCGTAGAAATTGAGGCGTTTTGGGGGAGAAAGGTCGCATGCGATTGTTGAGCATTATCATGGTTGTTTTGTTGGGGGTCTGTCCGACCGTCTTGGTATCGCAAGTGCCCAAAATTGGCACGGATTCCACGTTGGATGTGGCCACATGGAATGTGGAATGGTTTGGGGATAGTTTGAATGGTCCAAGCAACGAGGCAACTCAGCTGAAAAATGTTACGGAGGTCATCACCAACATGGACATGGATGTGATGGGGTTGTGTGAGATCTCCAATGCTGGGTATTGGGCGAAGTTGCAGGCCAATTTGCCCCAGTACGGCGCGGTGATTACTACCTATTCGCAGACGCAGAAAACGGCGTTGTTGTATAAGAAGTCGATGTTTCGGTTGTTGTATAGCAAGTCGATTTTGCTGGCTTTCGACTACGAATTTGCCAGTGGTCGGTTTCCGTTAGAGGTTGCTTTGGAATCGCAGTGGGGGAGCAAGAAAGACACGCTTTATTTTTGGGTGATACATTTGAAGGCCAACACGGGTTCAACATCGGAAAAGTTGGCATCATACGACCGTCGGGCCAAGGCTGCTGAGGAGTTGAAGAACTACTTGGAGCCCAAAAAACGGTGGAAAGGGATTGTCTTGGGCGATTGGAACGACGATTTGGATGTATCGATTGTGAGTGGCAAAGCCAGTCCGTTTTTGGCTTGGCGGAACGACACCAACTATGTGTTTCCCTCGTATCGATTGAGTTTGGCCAAGCAAAAAAGTACGGCGAGTTATTCGGAAATGATTGACCACCTGTGTGTAACGGCTTCATTGAAAGGCAATTTTTTATCGAACCAGAGCGGTGTGATGGTGGGTGATAGTTATATCGCGAGTTATCGGTTGAATACCTCGGACCACTACCCCGTGTGGGCGCGTTTTGCGATGGATTTCAAGCCATGGGTGGGTGTTGAGTGGTTCCCAGGAAATTCAATAACCAACATGTCGCACCCCGTTTGGGTGGAGGTATACGACGTTCAGGGTCGGCTGCTGTTGCAGGGTGATCCGGCGGTGGTGAAGGTGACCGAGGGAGGATTGTATGTGGTGCATTTCATTTATGCGAACGGTTATCGAAAAAGTGTGAAAGTGCTTGTGCGATAGTGGGGTTGAAGTGTTATATTTACACTTTATACCATGCAAAAGTTGTTTGTTACGGTCGGAATTAGCTGCCTTTTTGCGCTGACGGCGAATGCGCAAAAAGGCAACAAAGCCAAAACCCCTAAGAGTAAATCAAAGGCCGCTCAGCAGGAGCAAGTGGCGGTGGATAAAGAAAAGGGCAAACCAACCGAAAAGCGAATGGTGGTAGCGCCGGCACGGAAAAGTCTGATCGACATCAACGATCCTTCGTTGGGATTGAACAACATGGTAACTTTACAGCCTGGCAAGACTTGGGTATGGCTGGGGGATTATTTTCCTTATGTATCGGCCATCGACAGTGTAACTGTTCCCAAAAATCACCCAGGTTCGGGCATATCCAATTTGCGGTTTTCTTGGTATCGCGGGGAGTTGGATTCGATGCAATTGTGGTGGGAGGGCGATAACTATGGCAAAGAAACCGCGCTGCAATATTTTCAAATTTGGAGTGCGGGCAAGAGCACCGCTGTGCCGGTGCGCAAATCAGAGAAAGTACTGCGGGAGTTTCGTTGGAAAACAAAGACCAATGCCTACAGTGCTGTGAAAGTCAAAGGCACCTTCAATGCTTGGAATGCCAACAATTTATCGCTGCGCTGGGAGGAAGATCCTACAGACAAAACCCAAGGCAGTTGGGTGGGTAGCACGTGGGTAGGTCCCGGCAGTCATCAGTATGTATTTGTGGTGTCCTACGCGGGAAAATGGAACTTAGAAACCAAAGAAATTCGCGACCCCAACAACAATGACTCTTTGGGTAACGGCATGGGTGGATTCAATTCTACGTTCATGGTGTCTACGGCTGATTTGCAGTTGTCAACGGCCTATACATCGCCGA
Source organism: Bacteroidota bacterium (assembly GCA_016868785.1). Classification (GTDB taxonomy): domain Bacteria; phylum Bacteroidota; class Bacteroidia; order NS11-12g; family UBA955; genus UBA955. Next base: position 19,998 of record VGFS01000020.1, on the reverse strand, counting down.
TGCCTGGCGATTATTGGAATGCGGAAATCCCCTCAGAAATTGTGGTAAGCACGAAAAACATGGTGGGTTTGGCAAAGGGAGAATACAACACCGTTTTGGCGATGTGGCAGAATCAACGCCTAGACATTCAGCTGGGAGAGTATGACCCGAACACAGGCGCGAGCATCATCAAAATTGCGGTCCCCAAGGCAGCGGCACAGACATCGCGCAGTTATATCCGTGTTTGGATTGGCAGCAGCGAGGGTGTGAGTAATGAGGTGTTGGTGCCGTTGGTGGCAGGACGTGTGATTTACGACATGGGCAAATTTGGCGATCGCAAAGATCCCCGAACCATGGTGATGTACAATCCCATGATTGATCGTTTTGTGGATGGGAAGAAGGAGAACAACCGGCCATTGAACCGCGCGGATGTGGATCCGAAAGTGGATTTTTATGGGGGAGATGTTGTAGGCATTACCAAGAAGATTGAGGAGGGATTTTTCTCTGAGCTGGGCATCAACAGTTTGTGGATCTCGCCGGTGGTGCGGAATCCTGAGGGTCCTTACGGACAGTGGACGAAAACTCCGGCCACCAAGTTCAGTGGGTATCACGGGTATTGGCCCGTGGCGCTCCGCGCCACGGACCCTAGATTTTGCACAGAAGCAGAACTCAAACAATTCATCGAAACCGCCCACAAATATGGCATCAACGTTTTCTTGGATTATGTAGCCCACCACATTCACCAAGAACACCCCCTGTACAAACAATACCCCTCGTGGTTTACCCCGTTGTACCTCCCAGATGGGTCCAAAAATACCGAGCGATGGGATGAATATCGCCTCACAACCTGGTTCGATGACTTCATGCCCACCTTCAACTATTTCAAACCCGAAGTGGTCAACGCCCTCACCGATTCCGCCTTGTGGTGGTTCAAAAATTTCGATGTGGATGGTTTCCGTCACGATGCCACCAAACACACCCCCGACCCCTTTTGGCGGTCGCTAACCTACAAAATCAAAACCGAAGTATCGATCCCCCAGCATCGCAGCTACTACCAAATTGGTGAAACCTATGGAAGCCCAGAACTCATCAGTTCTTACCTGGGTAGCGGAATGCTTGATGCTCAGTTCGACTTCAATATGTACGATGCCGCTGTGAGTACCTTCAAAGGTCAAGGGGGCTGTAAGCAATTGGCGCAAACCCTCAACGACTCCAAGAAATGGTATGGTGCTCACCACACCATGGGCAATGTGTCAGGCAACCAAGACAAAGCCCGCATCATTTCCATCCTCGATGGATCCATGAAGGAAGGGGAAGACAGCAAACAAGCGGGTTGGGATAGAAATATTCAGGTGCGCGACACTCAAGCTTACGACCGATTGTTGAGCATGATGGCCTTCAATTTTGCGATCCCCGGAATTCCTGTTATTTATTATGGCGATGAAATTGGCATGCCGGGCGCCAACGACCCCGACAGTCGCAGAATGATGCGATTCGACCGTGGTTTGCAGTCCGAGGCTGGTCTGAATGATCGTGAAAAACGCCAACGCACCTTGGTTGGACAGTTATCAAACTTCCGCAGAAGCCACATGGCGATGACCTATGGCGACATGAAAGTTACCACGCTGTCTGATGATGTGTTGATCATTCAACGCAAGTATTTCGGCGAAATCGTTTACGCAGTGTTTAACCGCAGCAATTCAACCAAAGCCGTGGAGTTGAGTTTTTCCGACGGGGTATATCCTGCCAACTTCAGTACGGGTAAAACCTATGTTGGTCAAAAAGGTGGAATCCAAACCTTCAATGACACCCCATTGGTTTTGGGTGACTTAGGCACCGTTTGGTTGATGATTCCTGCAGGCAAATTTGAGTACGTTCACAATTGATATGATGAACAGCGCTGGGGCGATTACGCCAAGGTAATCACGGTAATTTCTGGGTAGATGCCCATGCGTCCGGGGTAACCGAGGTAACCGAATCCGCGGTTCACATACAGGTGTTGGTCTTTCACAGTGTAGAGGTCCAACCATTCTTTGTACACATATTTCACGGGGCTCCAGCGGTAGAATTTGGAGTCGATACCAAACTGCATTCCGTGGGTATGTCCGGCAAACGTGAGGGCGATGTCGGTCTGTTTACCCACCACTTCTTCGCGCCAATGCGAGGGGTCGTGACTGAGTAACAATTTCAATATGTCTTTTGGGGCGCCTTCCAAGGCTTTTTCGAGGTTGCCATATTTGGGGAAACGCGCTTTCGCACTCCAGTTTTGTACACCCACGATGGTCAGTTTTTGTCCATCCTTCTCCAACACCCGATGTTCGTCGTTCAGGATATCCCAGCCCATTTGTTTGTGATAGGAAATCAGGTCTTCGAGGTTTTTCTTTTTGGCAGCGGCGGAGGGCCAAGGCACATAATCCCCGTAATCGTGGTTTCCCAGGGTCGAAAATACCCCCATGGGCGCTTTGATTTGGGCAAAAAGATCCATCCAAGGAAGGAGTTCTTCTGAGCGGTTGTTGACGATATCGCCAGTGAAAAAGACCACATCGGCCTGTTGTTCGTTGATCAGCTTGATGCCTTCTGCCACGGCTTCACGGTCCCAGAAGCTGCCCGAATGGATATCTGATATTTGGAGAATTTTGAGTCCTTTGAAGGCGTTGGGCAAACCGACCAACTTGATTTTTTTGCGGTGGATGGTGTAGTTGTGTGCGCCTTTGAAAATGCCCCAAATGGCGGTTCCAACAAACGCAGCTCCTACGACCAGCCCTGTGTATTGCAGGAACTTCAACCGCGAAATGCCACTGGGTCTATCGGGTGCGGTTTCAACATCGGAAAAGAAATACTGTTGAATCCACCGTCCCAATCGGATGATATCATCCAACAGCAAAAATATCACCCAGATGAGTTTGGCGATAACCACGGCGAAAGCGATGGCCGACATGATTTTTACCATAGACGTGGGCAACGGTAAGAACTGGAATCGTACCAGCAAAAAGAAAACAAAGGTGAATACAGTATAACCCCAATAGCTGTATTTCAGAATGCTCTTGGCACGCTGACTCCATTGGGGTGTGATGGTTTTGATGCCCTGCCAAACATAGGTATCAAGTGCGAGAAAAAAGAGGGTAAAAAAAATGAAACCAGTGATTTGTTGTTTGAACATGGGTGAATGAGGGTGCAAAGATAGAATGTTAAACAAGCGCCTCACTGTTTTGTTCGATAAAACCCCGTTGGAATGCGGTGGAATGTGTGGGTGAGACTACCAACTACGCGTGGAATTTTGTAGGTTTGAAACATGCAGATTTTGATGACTTCCGATGCGCAGTCTGGGTTGAACCGTTTGGCGCGCAGAACGTTGGGATTTACTTTCTTGGTTGGGGTACTTTGGTTGGGCGATGTTCGGGCTCAGCAAACACCGACAGAGGCAGCGGCAGGCAAGGAGCTGGAAGCCGTGATGAAGCACATCCCCAAACGCAACATCGGTCCGGGTGCTATGAGCGGTCGGGTAACGGCGTTGGCCATGCCCAGAAAAGGGGCTTTGGAGTCGGTGAATCGCAACATCATTTACGCCGGTACAGCCAGCGGTGGGGTATGGAAGAGCCAAAATGGAGGCATCGCATGGAGTCCTATTTTCGATGAAATGGATGTACAAAGCATAGGGGCCATCGCGGTGAATCCTGCGAATGCCAGTGTGGTGTATGTAGGAACGGGCGAGGGCAATCCGCGCAACAGTCACAACAGCGGCAAGGGGTTGTACAAGAGCATCGATGGAGGAAAAACGTGGAAATGCATCGGCTTGGAGGCCACCAAAACCATCCATAGAATTGTGATCAATCCGCAAAATCCTGCCCAATTGTGGGTGGCGGCGATGGGCTCTGTATGGGGAGGCAATGTGGATAGGGGGGTTTTTCGGTCCGACGATGGCGGGGCTACTTGGCAGAAGGCCTTGTACGTGAATGCTACCACAGGTTGTGCGGAGTTGGTGATTGACCCCATGAATCCGCAGAAGTTGTATGCGGCCATGTGGGATTTTGAGCGTAAGCCATGGACTTTTCGCAGTGGAAAGGCTTCTACCGTGAATGGTGCAGAGAAAAAAGGCCCAGAGAAGGGCGAGCCCTCGGGCAGCGGATTGTATATTTCTTATGACGGGGGAAAGACGTGGAAGCGGAGTGGGGTGAAGGAGGGCATGCCAAAGGGCGATATCGGTCGGATAGGATTGGCCGTTGCGGCTTCATCGCCCAACAGGGTGTACGCGCTCATTGAGTCGGCCGAAACGGGTGTCTATCGCAGCGATGATGGCGGTGATCATTGGTCTAAAGTGAGTACCGATGGCAACGCGGGGAACCGTCCGTTCTATTACTCGGAAATTTACGTGGACCCCAGCAACGAAAACCGGGTTTATAGCATTTGGAGTCAGATTACCCGCAGTGAAGACGGGGGAAAGCATTGGGAGGTGCTGGCCGATTGGGGACATATTCACCCAGATCACCATGCATTTTACATTCATCCCGATGACCCGAAATATGTGATCAACGGGAACGATGGGGGTTTGAACATTTCATACGACGGGGGAGAGACTTGGCGGTATGCGGAGAATATTCCGGTGGGACAGTTTTACCACGTAGACGTAGACAATCAGGAGCCCTACAATGTGTATGGCGGGTTGCAGGACAATGGGAGTTGGTATGGTCCGGCCTATCATTGGGTAGAGGGCGGTATCAAGAACAGCGAGTGGCAGGAGGTGTTGTTTGGCGATGGATTTGATGTGGCGTCGATGCCTGGGAAACCGGGTGAGGGCTATGCGATGTATCAGGGTGGTAATGTGTATCACTGGAACAGAAACACGCATCAATCGGAATACATCAAGCCGCAGCACCCGGAGGGTAAGCCGTTGCGGTATAATTGGAATGCGGCGATGGCGGTGGATCCGTTCAATGCAAATGGACTTTATTATGGCAGTCAGTACGTACATTACAGCGATGATCAGGGAAAATCGTGGCGGGTAATATCGCAGGATTTGACCAGCAACGACCCCAAGAAGATGGAGCAGGCGAAGAGCGGGGGGATCACGGTAGATGCTACTGGGGCGGAAAACCATTGTACCATTTTGGCGATTGCACCGTCGGCTTCGGACAAAAATGTGGTGTATGTGGGCACAGACGATGGTCGGGTGCATGTAACCCGCGATGGCGGGAAGTCGTGGACGTTTGTGGGCGGGGCGATTGCCAAGGATGCGCCGGGGGCTTGGGTGCCTTACGTGTGGACGAATCCCAAGAATGCCGCTGAGGTGTGGGTGGTGGTGAACAATTACCGTCAGAACGACTGGGCGCCATACTTGTATCATTCGGTGAATTACGGGGCGAGTTGGACGCGCAAAGTGGGTGCCGACGGGTTTGGCAACAAGGAGGGCAGGGGCGATAAGGTAACGGGGTATGTGTTGAGTGTTTTGCCGGATGCGGAAGCGCCGGGTTTGGTGTTTTTGGGCACGGATCACGGGTTGTATGTGAGTTTGGATGGGGGCGTGGTTTGGAAGAAGTGGAAAGGGTTTCCGAGTGTACCTGTGGCGGACATGAAGATACAGGCGCGGGAGCGCGATTTGGTGTTGGGAACGTTTGGTCGGGGTATTTGGGTATTTGATGATATCGCGGTGTTGCGTGGATTGGTTAAGGGGGGTGTTTTGGTATCTGCGGGTGGAAACAACTATTTGGCAGGCCCATTGGTGGGATCAACCAATTTGGTGGGATCGGTGAATATAGACATTTTGCACGCCGGCGACGGGGTACTGGCCAGGTACACGCAACCGAGCGGAGCGAGGTTTGCGGCCGATGAGGCTTGGAGCGCAGCGAACAAGCCTTATGGTGCCCAGATAGATCTGAAGGTGACAACCGAAAAGGAATCAACATCCGGGGATTGGAAAAAATTGGATTGTGTGGGCAAAGTGTACAATGAATCGGGCAAGCTGATTCGCACCCACGAATTCTCATTTGATAGTTCGGGGTATTACCGGGTGCCATACAGAATGGTGGAAGACGGGTTCCGTTGGCCAACGCACCACACCCCCAAAGCCGATGACGGCATTCCAGCGGGAAGAACGGTGGCGCCGGGCAGGTACAAATTGGTGATTTCATCGGTTAAGGCGGCCGATTCGGTTTGGATTCAGGTGAGAATGCCACAAGGGATTGTTTACAATGCCCAGGGCGATGCCAAGCAACGCGAGATGTTGGATACGTTGAAGAAAACGGTGGAGCGCGCGCGATTGGCTTTTGAGGGGTTGAAGGAGGCGGAGAAAGCCATCGGGATATGGGTGAATCAGAAGTATCTGAGCGACAGTGCAGCTGCCAAGTTGCGCAATTTGGAGAAACCGCTGTTGGATAGCCTCGCTGCGCTAAAGTTGCTGTATATGTTACCCGCCGATTTCCGTCCGTACGAGGAGGCAACCATCCGTCTGATGGACCATTTACAAACGGCGTATGGGTTGATTGAAAGCAATGAAATGCCGGGCGAAAACTGCGCGGTGGCTTTGCGGACGGCCCAAAAGGAGACGGATTTGGTGGTGAAGCGCATCAAATGCGTTCATGGCCAAGGACTATGCACTGTTTGTAAAAGCGGTGACAGCGGAGAGCATCGCACCGATTTTCGACAAATATGGCTGGTAATTGGGGTGTTTTACACCGGATTATTGATGATTTTTTTAGAAAATTTGGTTGCAGGGTGATATATTTTGTGTAAATATTCATTTGTAATGCATTGATTTTTAATGGACGCGAATATTTTTTGTTTAGCTTTTGGCATTCATAAGTAAAACAAAAAGAGATTATGGAAATTATTTTTTAATAAGTTATTTTCCCTTGTGCCCCGTAAACATTGATGTTTTCTGTGTTATTGTCTGAAATTTAATTTGTTACAACGATAAAAATTGCATTATTTGGAATAAAATCATTTTAATTTACACTTGTAAATTCGTTAACGAAACTAAACTAAATCCAATGATTACACAATTACTTAACACAGTTGCATCCAGCAGTGAGTTGGATCTTCTAACCGGAACTTCACTTCCGTCGTACATTGCCTTTACCTTCTTCGTAGGTACTATGGCAATGATGGCGGCTTCTGTTTTTTTCTTCTTCGAGATGCGCAATGTTGCAGAGCGTTGGAGAACTTCTATGTTGGTATCAGGTTTGATTACCTTCATCGCTGCCGTGCACTACTACTACATGCGCGGATTCTTCATGGAGCATCAGTCATCACCCACTTTCTTCCGTTACGTGGATTGGTTGTTGACCGTTCCTTTGATGTGTGTTGAATTTTATTTGATCACCAAAAAAGCAGGTGCTAAATCTGGCTTGTTGTGGAAATTGATTTTCGCTTCAGTTGTGATGTTGGTAGCTGGTTACTTCGGAGAAGCAGTATGGCGCGAGTCTAGTGTTCTCTGGGGTGTAGTATCAGGTGCTGCTTACTTCTACATTGCTTACTTGGTATGGTTCGGCGAGGTTGCTGCTTTGGCAAACACCGCAGGTCCAGCAGTAGCAAAAGCTACCAAGACTTTGGCTTGGTTCGTATTGGTAGGATGGGCTATTTATCCTTTGGGTTACATTTTGGGTACCCCAGGTGGTTTGTTCGGAATTACCTTCAGCGCAGACACACGTGTAATGGATGTTATCTACAACATCGGTGATGCAGTGAACAAAATCGGATTCGGTTTGGTTATCTACGCTTTGACTCAGGCAGATAAAGATTAATTTCTTTAAATGTATAGATTAGCCAAAAAGGCCCGCGAAAGCGGGCCTTTTTTGTTTGGTATCTCTCCTTTACGGGGTTGGTACCGATGGAGCAGTGATCAATCCATGATAAACCCTTGGGCCTTCTTCACGAAACGCTCCAGGGATTCTCCTTGTAACTGTCCGCGCTGTAGCATCGCTAAGTCCATGCAGTACTGCAACAATTCGCTTCTGCTTTCGCCCTCCTTGCTCAATACCTTGCCAGCCAATGCGTGGTTGGTATTCACCACCATGGTTTGTTTGTTCAAGCCCATGTTGCCATACGGGAATCCGTTGCCCATCTTCGCCATGTCTTCCATCCTGCGCTCCCACTCGTTGCGATGCACAGAGATGAAGTCGTCCTGCGGAGGTAATGATTCAATTTTTACTTCAAAGGCCAACTCGTTCACCACAGATTTTACGCTCTCTTCCAAGGTCTTGCGCTGCTCCTCGCTCAACACCGATTCAATGGTTACCTCTTTTTCAATCAGTTGATCCATCGGACCGCCATCTACGCAACGGAACTTCACTTTTTCGAACTTGCCCTCGCACCATCCGGCGAAATGGGTATCGAGCGGACCGTTCAATACCACCACTTCGTAGCCCTTGTCTTTCGCCGCTTTGATGTTCATGTGCTGAACGGCGGTGTCGGTTGAGTACAAAATCACCGTTTCGCCATTTTTATCGGTCTGATTGATTTTCGCATGATCAATCCACTCTTGAATGGTGTAAAACTTGCCTTCTGTGGTCTTCAATAAGCAGATGTCCTTGGTGCGCTCGGCAAATTTCTCGTCGGCCACCATGCCGTACTTCACAAACAAATCCAAATATTCCCATTTGCCATCGAAATCGGTGCGATCTGCTTTGAACAGCTCATTCAATTTATCGCTCACCTTTTTGCTGATGTGCTGGGTGATTTTCTTCACGTTGGCATCGCTCTGCAACGAACTGCGCGATACGTTCAATGGAATGTCGGGCGAGTCAATAACCCCCTTCAACAATACCAAATAATCGGGCAATACGTCTTTCACATCCTCGGTAACAAACACCTGGTTGCAATACAACTGAACACGGTTTTGACGGTTGTCGATGGCTTCGTTCACCTTGGGGAAGTACAACACCCCGGTGAGGTTGAACGGATAGTCAGTGTTGATGTGAATGTTGAACAACGGCGCTTCTTGGGCTGGGTAGAGCTCTTCGAAGAATTTTTTGTAATCCTCCGACTCCAATTCTGCGGGCTTTTTGGTCCAGATGGGCTGCGTATTGTTGATGTCTTCGCCGTCAAATGTGATGGGTATGGGGAGGAAGCGACAGTACTTACGCAACAATTCGCGCAGTTTCCACTTCGATAAATAGGTTTCAGCATCTTCGTCGGTCAGGTGCAAAATCACATCCGTTCCGCGCTTTTTGCGTTTTCCTTTACCGATGTTATAGCTGGTAGCTCCATCACAGTCCCAATGAACCGCTTGGGCACCTTTTTGATACGATTTTGTTTCGATGGTTACCATTTTGGAAACCATGAATGCGGAGTAGAATCCCAGACCGAAGTGACCGATCATTTGATCAGGGTCTTTGTCTTTCCAGTGTTCTGCGAATTCACGGGCACCCGAAAATGCCAACTGGGTGATGTATTTTTCTACCTCTTCTTCTGTCATCCCGATACCGGAATCAGAAATGGTCAAGGTTTTGGCTTTTTCATCGAAACTGATTTCTACTTTGCAGTTGTCGATGGGGTCTTCAAACTCACCCGCGCGCGAGAGGGTGCTGAGTTTTTTGGTGGCATCCACCGCGTTGCTCACCAATTCACGAATGAAAATTTCCTGGTCGGTGTACAGGAATTTTTTGATGATGGGGAAAATGTTCTCCGATTGAACTGAAATCTGTCCTGTTCTCATGCGATGGCATTGGCAATCCATGTACCATTTCGGAAGAACTGAAATTTTGTCATACCGATGCGTTTCAGTCCGCGATTTTGTTGGTTAAAGGGTTACTATCTGACAGATTTTGGCAAAAATTGCCAAAGAATTTTTGCAAATGCTAACGCAGAAGGAGTGATTTTTGTAAAATCTCATGGAGAACGGACCTCAGTTCAAAAAAACCTTAACCCCCTCGCAGGCAAGACCCAAAATCGAAAAGTTTTGTGCCTACCAGGAGCGAAGTCACCAGCAAGTGAAGCGCAAATTGTTGGGTTATGGGTTAAATCACCTCGATGCGGACATCCTGCTGGTAGAATTGATGCAGGCCAACTTTGTCAACGAAGAGCGGTTTGCCATGGCCTATGCACGGGGTAAATTCAAAATCAAAGGCTGGGGAAAAGCAAAAATCAAACAGGGACTCAAGCGCGAAGGCGTGGGTGAAAAATTGATACAGCAGGCCTTGTCGTCGCTGGGACTCGACGATTACCTCAAAACCCTACACACGTTGGCAGAGAAAAAATGGCCGCTCATTAAAGGTCAGTCGCACATGGAAAAGGTGTTTAAACTCAAGCGATACCTCGTGGGTAAAGGCTATGATTTTGAGGCCATCGGCAGAGCCATTGCCCAAGTTACGGCATAGCTTGGTTGCTTTAATTGCTTATGGTTTGAAGTGTGAGAGTGGCATATTGAGCCATTCCAACGCCGAGGTGCCCAGCATCATGGATTTGATGTCGTCTGAGTATTGCGACAAACGAATCAACTCACCGGGGTTGTCTTCACCCAGTGGGAAGGGGTAATCCGTGCCCAGAGTGATGCGGTTAGGTCCCACCAAATCCACCACCACTTCCAACATTTTTGGATCGTGAACCAAACTGTCTAACCAGAACTGACCCAAGTATTTTTTGGGATTGTGAATGTTGTCGACCGCCATCAAATCGGGGCGGGCTTGCCATCCGTGCTCTATTCGTCCGATGGTTGCAGGAAACGCGCCGCCGCCGTGGGCAAATGCCACGCGCAAGCGGGGCAGACGCTCAAAAATCCCCCCGAAAATCATCGAACAGATCGCCAGCGACGTTTCCATGGGCATACCCACCAGCCAAGGCAGCCAGTAGTGTTGCATTTTTTTGTTCGCCGAATACCACCAAGGGTGCACAAACAAGGCCATATCCAGTTCCTGCATCGCTTCAAAGATGGGGAACAAAGAAGGATCGTTCAGGTTTATGTGGTTCACGTGCGAACCAATTTGTATGCCTTTCAATCCGATTTCCTTGCATCGCTTTAGTTCTTGAATGGCCAAATCGGTGTGTTGCATCGGCAGGGTGCCCAAACCCACAAATCGGGTGGGGTAGCGATGGCAAACATCGGCGATGTGATCGTTCAGGTACATGGCAATTTCCAACCCGTCTTTGGGTTCTGCCCAGTAACTAAACATCACGGGTATGGTACTGATCACTTGTACATCCACGTGGTGATGCCCGCATTCTTTCAAACGCTGTTCGGGGTCCCAGCAGTTGCTCTCAATTTCGCGAAAGAAGGCATCGTCCATCATCATGCGCGCGCAACAGGGCTTGTGATGCTCCAATTGCACAAACTCACCATAGCCAAATTTCTGCTTCCATTTGGGGAGGTTTTCTGGGATGATGTGGGTGTGAATGTCAACGGTGAAAAAATTCTGCGAAGAAAGCATGCGACAAAAGTACACAGATTCCCTGAAATGCGGGATTCGGTCGTATTTTCGCTTCTTAACCAAAGATCAATGAGCGGTGCAAAGCAGCGAAATGTAGATTTGTTTGGTGCCACCAGTATCGTGGTCGCCAACATGATAGGCACTGGGGTGTTTACCAGTTTGGGGTACCAATTGTTTGAAATTCAATCCGGCTTCGGCATTGTGATGATTTGGTTGGTGGGCGGTTTGCTGGCTTTTTGTGGCGCCTTTTGTTATGCAGAACTGGCCACGCGGCTGCCCGAAGATGGCGGCGAGTATTATTTTTTATCAAAGATTTATCATCCGGCCTTGGGATTTGTGGCGGGGTTTGTAAGTTCCACTGTGGGATTTGCAGCGCCCATTGTGGGGGCATCCATTGCTTTGGGGGCCTACGTGCATGGTGTTTGGTCGGGTGTGAATGAAACCGCATTGGCCATGGGCGTTATCACCCTCATCAGTGCCATTCACTGGTGGAATGCCCGCTTGGGGATCGATTTTCAGAAAGGGTCTACCGTGCTTAAAGTCTCCATGATCGTGCTCTTCATTGGGGCGGGATTTGCTTTGGGTACGGAACCGGTGAACTTTTTGCCATCGGCCCAAGGTTGGAAAGAGATTTTTGGTGATGCCTCTGCAAGTGCCGAATCATCGGGCTTCATGGGTTTGGGCAGTTTGGTGGCCCCTGCTTTTGCCACCAGCCTCATCTGGGTGAGTTTTGCCTATAGCGGTTGGAATGCCAGCACCTACATCGCGGGCTCCATCGAAAACCCCAACCGAAATTTATCGCGCAGCATATTGCTCGGCACCCTCACCGTCACTGGCCTATACGTGTTGCTCAACATGGTCTTGATGAAATCAACCGCTGTGCACAATTTGGTGGGTGTGAAAGAAGTGGGCTTGGTGGCTGCGGAGGCTTTGTTGGGCACGAATATCGGAAAACTCATGGGCGGCATCATCAGCCTGCTTTTGGTGTCTACCATCAGTTCGATGGTTTTTACCGGTCCACGCGTGCTTGCCAAAATGTTCGAAACGATTCCCAGCATGCAGGGACTTTCCAAGCGGGAAGCCGATGGCAATCCCCGACGTTCCATCGTGGTTCAATGGGTGGTTTCGTTGATGTTGCTGTTTGTGATGGACTTCCCACAACTCATTTACTACATTGCATTTACGTTGAGTTTGTTTACCATGCTCACCGTTTTGGGGATGATCATATTGCGGTTTCGCGAAGGCAAACCCGAAGGATACAGGGCTTGGGGCTACCCAGTTACCCCCATATTGTTTTTAATCACCACCGGTGCTGTGGCCCTGTTTTTTGTGCAGGATAAACCTACCGAGAGTTTGTATGGCTTGTCGACAGCCGCCGTGGGATTTGTCTTTTATTTTTTGAGCAAGCGCACATGAGACCTATAAAATTGGCGGTCGGTTCCTTGGCGTTGTGGCTGGGCTGTTTGTATGTCCCATCAGTATCGGCGCAAGACGGTAAATCAAACCAAAGCGTGGGTTCTTACCCACCCGATGAGTTTTCGCCCAAAGCCAAGAAGTACTGCAGTCTGTTAAAAAAAGAGCACAGAGCCGGAATCCCAGAAACTGGCCAAGGAGATGCTGAAGGTGTTGAAGCAGTTGAAATAGAACGGGTTTAGCCTTTTTGTTTTGGCAGCATGAAAGTACTCAGTGCGCCCAAAATCAAGGCAATGCCGGCCAACACCATGGTGTTGATTACCGCGTCGCCCAGGAATGTTTTATAGGCCCAGTTGATGCCACCCAAGGCCGCCACAATTTGCGGGATGACGATAAACATGTTGAAGATGCCCATGGATACACCCATCTTCTCCGGTTTCACCGAGCTGGAAAGGATGGCGTAAGGCATCGACAAGATACTACCCCAAGAGACACCGATGAGGGCGAATGCCAAATTCAGGATGCCGTCGTTGGCTTCATTGGCGGTTGTCATCAACAGGAATCCTGCGCCGCCGGCAAGGAGTGAGAGCATGTGGATGAGTCTGCGGTTGATGCCATTGCGGGCCGTGACCAAGGTAAGCAACAAGGCGAAGGCCATGGAGCTCAGTCCGTACATCCCCATGGAGCTAGAAACAATGGTGGCCGCTTGGTTGAAGAGTTGATTTTTGGAATCGAAATCTACATCGCCGTGTTTGGGCATCGCCGCATGATATACGTGCTCTGTGAGGGCTGGTGTGGCAAAGGACCACATCGTGAAGAACGCAAACCAACTGAAGAACTGCACCACGCCCAATTTCCACATCACCGAGGGCATGGACTTGAAGTTGTGGGCGATTTCAATGAGTCCGTTGAATAGGCCGCTGCTCTCTGCGTTTTGTTTGCGGAAAGCCTCTAAATCCGCAGGGGGCTCTTCGGTGGTGGTGAACACCGACCACAAAATTGAACCCATGAACACGATGGCGCCAATGGCGAAGGACCAAATGACTGAGTCGGGGACGTTTCCTTCAGCCGCTTCGTTCGACACGCCCAAATAGTTCATAAACCAGGGCAGATTCGAGGCGACCCATGTGCCTACGCCAATGATGAGCGTTTGGACCACAAAACCGTAGGAACGCTGTGAATCGGGTAGTTTGTCGGCCACCAACGCACGGAATGGTTCCATGGAAATGTTGATGGAGGCATCCATGATCCACAGGAAACCGGCTGCCATCCAAAGGGTACTGGAGTAGGGTGCGAAAAAGAGCGCCAAAGAGCTGAGTACTGCGCCGAGCAAGAAGTAGGGTCTTCTTCTACCAAATTTGGGGTGCCATGTGCGGTCGCTGAGGTAGCCGATGATGGGCTGCACAATTAGTCCGGTGAGTGGCGCGGCGATCCACAACATGGGAATTGAGTCTTCTGAAGCGCCCAGGGTTTGGAAGATGCGCGACATGTTACCGCCTTGCAGGGCGAAGCCAAATTGGATGCCTAAGAAGCCGAAGCTCATGTTCCATATCTGCCAGAAGGAGAGTTTTTTGCTGCTCATGAAAAGGTTTATGGATATTGTAATATTAAATTAATCGACGATTACAGCATAACCCCATCCATCCATCGGCATACCTTGACCGATGTGTTTGATCGTCACGGGTGATTTTACGTAGGTCTTTTCGGTTCCGTCGAGGGTGCGGTCTCCTACGGCCTGAATCCATTGTTGTTTGCCACTCAGGTTTACTATTACTGTAACGGTTTGTCCTTGGCTGGTTCTGCGGAATGCATAGATGTTTTCGTCGCCCCCGGTAACTTTCAGCACCTCTTCTTTGCCGCCCCACAGGCCATTTCTCAAGGCGGGATGGGTGTGTTTTAGTTGGTTCATGGTGCGATACCAAGCATAGCGAGAGGTGTCGGCCCAGGAGGTGATGGGGTCTTTCTCGAAGAATTGTAAACGTTTGGTGTTGTTGGCTTCTTCTCCGTTGTAGATGAGGGGGAAGCTGTTTTGCAGGGTGTAGTTGAGCACGCTGAAAACCTGCCAATGGTTGCCATATTTTTCTTCCACGGTACCATTCCAAGAGTTCTCATCGTGGTTGGTGAGGAAGCTCATCATCATTGATTTTTCCGGGAATAGGGCGCGGGCTTCGGTGAATTTATTCACGAACTCGCGGCCGGTGATTTTGCCTTTGGCACAATCTGCTGACGCGGAGTGTAAGGTCCAACCGTAATACGCATCAAACGCTTTCTCCATGTATCCGGGCGGGTTGGGGTCGATGTCTTTGTTGTTTTCCATCTCGGCAAGCATGAACAGCGATTTGCGGGACTCTAACGCCGTGCGGGCCTCTTCCCAGAAACTGCGTGGCACCAAGAAGGCCACATCGCAACGAAATCCGTCAATGCCGCATTCGTCCACCCAAAACTTCATCTCTTGGATCATCGCCTTGCGCAGTTCGGGGTTTTTGAAATTGAGCTGGGCCACGTCGGTCCAATCCCAAGGCGTCACTATTTTACCGGAATTGTCGTGCACATACCAATCGGGGTGTTCGGTAACCCAAGGGTGATCCCAAGCGGTGTGGTTGCCTACCCAGTCGAGGATGACTTTCATGCCTTCGTTGTGCGCCGCCATGACCACCTCTTTGAAATCGCTCATCGTACCAAACTCAGGGTTGATGTCGTGGTAGTTTTTGATGCTGTAGTAACTGCCCAACCCCCCTTTTCTGTTGAGTTGTCCGATAGGGTACACCGGCATAAACCAGAGGATGTCGGCACCCAGCGCTTTGATGCGAGGAATTTCTGGCTTGAACGATTGGAAGGTTCCACCGTTGTTGAACTGTCGCACGTTAACCTCATAAATCACGTCGTTCATACTCCAAGAGAGATCTTCGTAATCCGCACTAACAGGGTCTCTTGCCCATCCCACTAGTTCATTTGGTGCTTGGGGAATCGGCTCATTTCCCATGTCTACGTCATCGGTATTGGGATTGGAGGCTACTTTTTTGTGGAACAAGCTACAAGAGGTGGCGAGGGTAGAGATCGCCAAGGCGATGGTAAATAATCCGGCTACGGAGAACCTTCTTGTATTGGTGTCAATCATACACTTAGTGATAAAAACGCAAGATACCATTAAAATTCTCGCATTTCAAAATGGCGGTACCGATGTTATTTTAGAACTTTGCGGCATGGAATTGTCAGTATTACTGAATTCGGTAGAAAAAGCCATTCACGATTTGGGGGTTGACCCTGCTCAGGCGCGTGGGGAAGAGCAAGGACAGTGGTTGTTGATGCGCAATGAAACGCCCATTTATTTGGATGCGTGGACGGCAGAGCAAAAATCGCCCTGGAATTACTTTATTTTCGAGGAAGATGCCACCACCTTTCAGTTGACCATTCCCTTTTGCTATGCGCCAACGCTGCAGCGCGAAGCATTCTTGGAAGAGTTGCTCACGGTGAACCTCAATATTTTGTACGGTAAATTTACTTACAATGCCAAAGACAATGTGGTTGCCCTGATTTTCCGGGTACCCGGCAAGAGTTTTCAGCCCTCAGACCTCACCCACATCATCGATGGGTTGATGTATTACAGCGAAATGGCGTACCATGTGCTCAAAGACGAGTTCACCCTTAAGCGCGTGCTGGTGGAAGAGAATTAGAACTCAAATTTCAATCCCCCAGATGGGAAAATCGCCAATCCTTCGTAATAGGGTTTGCCCGTGTATGAGTTGAAGTTCTCGAAATTGGGAATAACCTGATTCTGTACGTTTACGATGTCCATGAACCCAGTCATGTTGATTTTCCTATATCGAAAACTATAGTTTACCCGAAAATCCAAGCTGCTAAAATTGGGTAATCGCAGCGAGTTGAGGGCAATGATTTCCTTGGAATAGCGGTAATACTGGTTGTTGTTGAACACGTTTTCATGGATGATAAAATCATCTTTGGGTCGGCCCGAAGCGTATCGGTATTTCACAGAAACTACAATGTTCTCCCTCAACTTATAATTAATCAATAGGTTAAACTGGTGAGGTTGAGAAAAAATGAAATCATACCAATAGCTTGTGGCCGCATCTTTTCGTTTGGTTTCGATGTAGGAATAGCCCACCTGTCCGCCTAATCGATGGGTCATTTTCTTTGACACATTAAAATCCAAGCTTGTTTTTGGCATTCAACTGCGTGCTGGTTTTCAGGACAAGGTCTCCGTATCTCGGCAATCCGATGTCTTTGAGTCCAATCAAATTCACCAACGCATAGAAATTTTGGTATCGGGCAGATAGAAAGAGGGTGGTTTTTTTCCATCGGGTGGGACCGTCGTAATTCAGGGTTACACCGAGGAGGTCCATTTGCCCATCCACAATCGCGTTGCCTTTATTGCCCTCTTTGATGGTTAGACCTAAATAACTCGCCGATCGCCGACCAAATTCGGGTCCAAATCCACCGCCTTGAAATTGTGCTTTTTCGATCACACGGGGTGCAAAAAGGCTGAATCGACCCCCGTTGGGGTCATTGAAAAACGAGTTTCCTTCGAGGTGGCCAATTTCTGTGACAGGAATATCATCGACCATGTAAACATTGTCTCTTACCCCTTGTCCGCGAACCGAAATGGCTGAATACACCCCACCGCTGCT
Source organism: Bacteroidota bacterium (assembly GCA_016868785.1). Lineage (GTDB taxonomy): Bacteria > Bacteroidota > Bacteroidia > NS11-12g > UBA955 > UBA955. The sequence goes on along the minus strand of VGFS01000020.1, from coordinate 2,603 downwards.
GGTGACTCCAGGCAACATGCCAATGGCCCGGAAAATATCGCCTTGGGCCCCGGGATTCATGGAGATTTCCTCACGGGAAAAACTGTAGGCCGAAACTGGATTTTGCGGACTGTTGTCGTAACTTTTTGATGCAATGTTTACCGCACCCATTCGATCAGAAATGGGAATGAGCGATACATTGTATTCCAACGATTTGTCGGCAACGAAGGTGGCATGTGAAATGAGCTCATTTTGGTAGCCGCTCGCGGAAATCTGCAAATCTCCAGAAGCGATGTTGAGGTTGGTAAGCTCAAAGTATCCATTGGAGTCGGTAACCGTTTGAAACCGCGTTTGCAATATCTCTATCCGAGCTTGAGGAATTCCTGCATCGCTGTATTTGTTGCTTACTTTGCCAAAGATTTTGGCTATGGATTGGGCATCCGCGCCCCAAGCCCAAAACAGTGTAATGAAGAAAAACGCGTATTTCAATTTCTGAATGTGGTGAGATTAACGTCCGCCTCGTTGCTGTTGGGCGTACATGCGTTGCAAGTCTAACACGCTTTGTTTGGCGGCATAGAAGTTTTTGTCTTCTTTCAAGGCGGCCTCCAAGGCATTGGCAGAGGCCATGATGTCGCCCGCTCCTCGGAGCATCAACGCCTGTAAATAAATGTAAGCGGCTTTAGCATTTACCGTTTCGGCCACGCCCGCTGCGATGTGTTCCATGCGCACTTTTTTCTCAACCACTTTGGGGTCGGCCAGCGCCAAGGTTACCATAGAATCGCAACCCATGACATTGCCTCGGGCCATCTCTACAAAGCACATATCCCACCAGTAGGTCTGGTCTTTGGTTTCATCGTACAAATCGCGCAACATCACCATAGAAGCCGTGTCTTTGCCTTGCTCCAATAACAATTTGGCTTTGATTTCGCGCAAGAAAGTGCTTTTTGCGTTTTGCTTCAGACCCGCCTCGGCATAAAACAAAGGCGTTTTAGGATTTCTTACCTGATCGCCAGAACCGCCCAAATGGAAGTAATGGATGTAGGCCAAACTGTCGTAGGCCCAAGATTGAATGCTTGAATCTTGATTTAACCACAGCACCAACGCATTGCCAGCAGCATGGTAATCTCCAGCGGCAATCGCCATTTTATAGGATTTCTCTAAAGAGTCAGATTTTTGGGTACAGGCCGAAATTCCGGCGACCAAGGCAACAAGCGTAAGAAATTTGAGGGCTTTCATTCTAAACAAAGGTAATTGGAATTTTTCAATCGAAAAGGAGGGGGTTTTTGTAACTTTGCCTTATCTATGTTTGAGAACCTACAGAACCGGTTAGAGAAAGCCTTCAAATCGCTGAAAGGACAAGGGCGCATCAACGAAGTGAACGTGGCGGATACCGTCAAGGAAATCCGACGTGCATTGATCGCGGCCGACGTAAACTTCAAGGTGGCCAAAGACTTCACCGATACCATTCTGGAAAAGGCGAAAGGACAAGATGTGATTAAGTCGGTATCGCCCGGACAGTTGCTCACCAAAATCGTGAACGATGAGTTGGTGGTGTTGCTGGGTGGTGAAAAATCCGATTTGCAGTTGAATGCCAGTCCTACCGTGATTTTGATCGCTGGACTTCAGGGTTCGGGTAAAACCACGTTCACGGGTAAACTGGGTAAATACCTCAAGGGCTTGGGCCGCAATCCGCTGTTTGTGGCGGGGGATGTTTACCGTCCGGCTGCCCGACAGCAATTGAAGGTGTTGGGAGAGCAAGTGGGTGTTGAGGTATACAGCGAAGACGGCAGTAATGATCCGGTGGCTATCGCAGAAAATGCCATCGCCTATGCTAAGAAGAACAACCACAACGTAGTGGTGGTGGATACGGCAGGTCGTATCGCCATCGACGAGCAAATGATGCAAGAGATTGCGCAATTGAAGCGCTCGGTGAAGCCCCATGAGATATTGTTTGTGGTGGATTCGATGACCGGTCAAGACGCGGTAAACACGGCCAAAGCGTTCAACGATGTGTTGGATTTTACGGGGGTTGTTTTAACCAAGTTAGACGGTGATACCCGCGGGGGTGCTGCGTTGAGCATCAAGACGGTGGTGAACAAGCCCATCAAGTTTGTGAGCATGGGTGAGAAGATGGAGGCGTTGGATGTGTTTTATCCCGATCGTATGGCGGGACGGATTTTGGGGATGGGGGATGTGGTTTCTTTGGTGGAGCGCGCGCAGTTGGCCTTTGACGAAGAGGAAGCCGAGCGATTGTCGAAGAAAATCGCGAAGAACAAATTTGATTTTGAAGATTTCTTGGCCCAATTGCAGCAGATCAAAAAGATGGGTAACATCAAGGATTTGTTGGGCATGTTACCTGGGGTTGGCAGTCAGATCAAAGATATGGACATCGACGACAATGCATTTAAGGGCATCGAATCGATGATTCAGAGCATGACACCCAGAGAGCGCGCCAAACCCGAGATATTAAATAGCAGCCGTAAACAACGCATCGTGCGGGGAAGCGGACGCAATATCCAGGAGTTGAACAAGCTGTTGACACAATTTGAACAGATGCGGAAGATGATGAAAATGGTGAACAACTCGGGTGGAAGAATGCCGAAGATGCCGAATTTCCCTGGCAT
>VGFS01000019.1 GCA_016868785.1 Bacteroidota bacterium | reverse complement strand
TACTAAGATGGTTGAAACCACCGGTGGGGCCATTTTGGTCATCACTGAAGGTGTTTTCGGCATGACCGGATCTCAAGGAAAGCTGAAAGAAATCGTGGCAATGAAAGAGAAGTATAACTTCCGTTTGTTTGTTGACGATGCACATGGTTTCGGCACGATGGGCAAAACCGGCGCAGGCACTGCCGAAGAGCAAAACTGCATCGAAGGGGTTGATATCTATTTTTCTACGTTTGCCAAATCCATGGCAGGCATCGGGGCCTTTATCGCTTCTGAGCCCCATGTAATCAAGTTCTTGCGCTACAATTTGCGCTCTCAAATTTATGCGAAAGCCTTGCCAATGCCTTTGGTTATTGGCTCTATCAAGCGCTTGGAAATGATTCGCACCATGCCGGAGTTGAAAGACAAACTATGGACCATCACCAACGCATTGCAAAATGGATTGCGTGAAGCGGGTTTCAACATCGGCATCACCACCACCCCCGTAACCCCCGTGGTATTGAACGGAACCATTCCGGAGGCCACCCACTTAACCCAAGACTTGCGCGAAAACTTCAACATCTTCTGCAGCATTGTGGTTTACCCCGTGGTACCCAAAGGCATGATCATTTTGCGTTTGATTCCAACCGCCGTTCACAGTTTGGAAGACGTAAAAGAAACCATCGATGCTTTTAAATCTATCAAAAACAAATTGGACTCTGGCGAATATCGCAAAGAAAAACTCGCTGAGTTCGCCTAATTTCGTTGCCGGAGTTTAACGGCAGCGGAGGATGGAATTACGAAACACTATCACAAAAGGGTCGTTATGGTTTGCCATGACGACCCTTCTTCTTTTTGGCATATCGCGGTGTCATCGGTTGGCATCGAACGACAAAATCGTGCACAGCACATTGGCCCCAAATTTATCCGACACCGCCGCGGTATGGATGGATGCCAACTACAAACACAAAAACACGTACCGCAGACACAAATGGCCCAAAAGGTTTGCGCGCACCCCCCTGAACATCTCAGGTGCCATGGCGAAATTTTCCGCGGACAAACACAAACCGCTCAACCCCAAACTGGCCCTTGAATTACTCCTGGCCCTTAGACAAAGCAACAATGGCCATAAGGGCAATTGGTCGTCGGCCGACAGCCTTCGGCTCGGCCGACAACTCGAACAATCGGTCCGAAATGGGAGTCGAGTCGGTTCCAGACCCCTGGCCTGGAACCGACTCGACTCCGCCCAATGGGAAGCACTCCCAGGCATCGGACCTGCAACCGCAAGGAAAATCATCCGATACCAACAAAAACTTGGCGGATTTAACAACCCACAACAGCTATTGGAAATCCCCAAATTCGACACCCTGCTTGCCCAATACCTCGCACCTACCTTTCAGTTTCACCCCAACGAAATCACCAAACTCAACCCCAACCCCTCCTGGAAAGCCCTCTATATCCACCCCTACATCGGTGCAGCCATGGCAAAAATCTTGCACCCCTTCCTCACCCAACACCCCAATCTAACCCACCAAGATTGGCAATCCATGCAAGGCATACCCCCGGAATCTAAAGCCAAAATCACCCCCTACCTGCAATTCACCGACTAAAGAAATCCGCCACTCGTGAACTTGGTCGGAAATGATATTTCTTAGGAAATTTCAAACCAATCCTTTTCTATCTTTGTTCAGCAATTATGGCAAGTTTTCAAGAGAGCGAAAGTGTGCAAATGGTACGTCAAACCGTACGAGATTTTGCCGAAAAAAACATCCGTCCCTATCTCATGGAATGGGATGAATCACAAACATTCCCCATCCACATCTTCAAAGCCCTAGGCGAATTAGGATTGATGGGCGTGCTTGTGCCAGAAAAATACAACGGCTCCGGACTTTCCTACTTCGAATATGCCGCAGGCATCGAAGAATTGGCCAAAGTGTGCGGCTCCGTTGGCCTGAGTATGGCCGCCCACAACAGCCTCTGCACCGGCCATATCCTGGCCTTCGCCAATGAAGAGCAGAAAATGCGCTGGTTGCCCAAACTCGCCACCGCAGAATGGATAGGCGCCTGGGGATTAACCGAAGCCAATACCGGGTCTGATGCCCTGAGAATGCAATGCACCGCCAAAAAAGACGGTGAATATTGGGTTATTAATGGCGCCAAAAACTGGATCACCCACGGAATCACCGGCGATGTAGCCGTTGTATTGGTGCGCACCGGAGAACTCCTCGATTCACGCGGCATCACCGCCTTCGTGGTTGAACGCGGTACCCCCGGCTTTAAAGGTGGTAAAAAAGAAAATAAATTGGGGATGCGCGCCAGCGAAACCGCCGAAATAATCTTCGAAGATTGTCGCGTCCATGAAAGCCAAATCCTAGGCAATGTGGGAGACGGATTCATCCAAGCCATGAAAGTCCTCGATGGCGGTCGTATTTCCATCGCTGCCCTGTCTCTGGGAATCGCCAAAGGCGCCTTCGAAGCCAGCGTGAAATACGCCCAAGAACGCGAACAATTTGGCAAACCCATCGCCAATTTTCAGGCCATCGCCTTCAAATTGGCCGACATGGCCACACGCATCGAAGCCGCTGAACTGCTAACCCAAGAAGCAGCCGATCGGAAAAATAAAGGACTCAGTATGACAAAAGAAGGCGCCATGGCCAAATACTACGCCTCAGAAGTGAGTGTGTACTGCGCCAATGAAGCCGTTCAAATATTTGGTGGTTACGGATTTACCAAAGACTTCCCCGTGGAAAAATTCTACCGCGACTGCAAACTGTGCACCATCGGAGAAGGCACCAGCGAAATTCAAAAGTTGGTAATTTCAAGAAACATATTGAAAGATTAATTTTTCTTGTCGTTTTGAAAAGAAAATCGTATTTTTGTGACCCAAAATAAAATTTAACATGCTTGTAATTAACGTAAAAGAAAACGATTCGCTCGAAAAAGCATTGAAGAAATTCAAGAAGAAGTTCGAAAAGACTGGTGTTGTTAAGGAACTTCGCGCTCGTCAAGCTTTCGAAAAACCCTGCATCACCAAGCGTATGCAGAAAATTCGTGCGGCATACAAACAGAAAATGCAAACTGCCGACGTAGAAGGATAATCCTAACCGTTGCGCCGAATAGATATTGAAGCCACCCTCCGGGTGGCTTTTTTTGTTCCCTCTACTACTTGCGTGGATGCAGCGCGTGAATCTGCTTCAACTTTTCAAAAGAATTCTTCGTGTAAACCTGGGTGGCCGACAAATTAGCATGCCCCAATATATCTTTGATCGCCAACAAATTCGCCCCGTTATTCAACATATGCGTTGCGAAACTGTGTCGCAAAACGTGCGGACTCGTCTTGGCCGCGTGTGAAAACAACTTCAAATAGTGATTCACCAACCGATACACATACACCGGATACAATGGCTTCCCCTTCTCTGTAACGAATAACATCGCCTGCGTGTGTCCCTCCAAATACGCCTTCAACCAGTCTACCATCTCCGGATGCATCGGTATAATTCGCTCCTTGTTACGCTTTCCCAATACCCTCAGCGACTGCCGGTAAAAATCGACATCCCCAACCTTCAAACCGATCAATTCGCTTAAGCGCATCCCTGTAGTGTACAACATCAATAACAACAACCGATCCCGCTCGCCGTTGGCAACTTCGTTCCACGGAAAACGCGCAAATAAATTGTGCAAATCTGTAGCAGGAATGTCCTTTACCAACACCTTAGGCATCTTTGGCAACACGATTTTACTCATCGGATCCACCGTGAGCTCCCCCTGTTTTCGCAAATACCTGAACCAGCCCCGCACACTCGATACTTTCCGATGCACCGACCTTGGTGTGAGATTGTTCTGCAACAACATCGCCATAAACCCACGAATGTGTATGGGCTTGCAATCGGCGAGACTCGTCACATACTGAGTAGCCAAAAAATCCGTAAACTGTAGCAAATCGTGGCCGTAAGCCGATACCGTATGAACCGACATCCGCTTGGTTTTGGCGATGTAATCCAAAAACTGCAGACGCTGCGGCTCCATAACTGAATTTTTAATCAATGGTGGCCAACACCTTTAATTCAATGCCTATGGGTGTGGGAAGACAATTAATTTCCAACGTGGTTCGGCATGGAGGATTCTCTCCAAAATATTCCGCCCACAAACGGTTGTAAATAGGAAAGTCATCTTTCATATTGGTCAAAAACACTGTTACATCCACAATTTTATCCCAACTGCTACCCGCATCTTCCAGAATCCAACGAACGTTTTGAAAAACGCTTCTACACTGCAATTCAATATCATAACTCACAATCTCTCCCGCCTCGTTCAGTTCTACGCCGGGGATTTTTTTGGTGCCCTTTTCTCTCGGACCTACACCGCTCAAAAACAGCAAATTTCCCACACGCTTGGCATGAGGATATAATCCCACTGGCTCCGGGGCTTTTCCGCTATGAATGCTCTGATCTGACATGCTGCAAAGTTAACGTTTTGGGGTGGGTTTTGTCGTAGGTCTTGAAGTAGCAGAACCGGGCTTCACTGCGGGTGCACCTGGCTTCACTGGCTCTGATTTCACGGGCTTGGCTTTGGCCTTGTGCCAAATTGGAGGCGTGGTATACACCAATGCCCCATAGGTGCTTCCCTGTGCCACCATTTTACCGGCCACAATCAAACGCTTCATATTAGGCGTAAACACTGCTTCTCTGGCCGCCGTGATCAAATTCTTTTGTGTCGATACACAAGCCCCCGTATTAACATCCCAAACACGAACCTCTCCATCATTGCCCGTTGTCACCAAGTATTGATCGTTCCGTGAAAAACTCACTGAATTCACTTTCCATGTGTGTCCCAACAAGGTTTTCACGGGTTTCGCCGTGGCAATATCCCAAATCACCACCGACTTGTCGTTACCGCCCGTCACCAACAATCGCTTGTCGTTGGAAATTGCCAAACAGTTCACAGGCATGGTGTGAACACCCAAAAATCGCTGATATACCTTACCGGTAAAGTCGATTGCCTCAACATCGTTGTTGCTGTTATTGGCTAAATAAAATGTTTTGCCATTGGGCGCCGTGATCAAATCGTTCACCGGCTTGCCATACGTGTAAAATCTGGGTTTTTGATTGTTGGTTGGATTGGCAACATCATACAATCGGATGGTACCATCCGCAGATGCCGACATCACAAAATTGCCCGATGCATCAAATTCTACCGCGGTTAAAGCATCGCGGTGATCCATCGTCTGAAACTTCAGCGCGCCCGAAGCCAATTCTACCACGCGTAATGAAAAATCTTTGGAGCCGCTGGCCAACATCGTACTCTGTGCGTCAAAGGCCAAACAAGTAACCGCTCCGTTGTGACCGGTGAATGTCTGAATTAATTTAAACACACCATTACTATCCAAAGCGTACAGTAACACTTTCCGATCCCATCCACCTGTTGCTACCCAATTCCCGTCGGGAGAGATGGCTGCAGACTCTGTGGAAGATGTGTGACCCATCAACTTCTCTTGCAATGCAAAAATGGTATCTGTGGCCAAAATCACCGGCTCATTTGCCACCACCGCTGAATCCGTTTTGGCTTTTTCATCGGCCGAAACGACTTCTGAGGATTTTACCGGAGCTGGCTTGCTGGGACCTTTTTGAACCGCCGAAGTCGCTGGTTTGGTCGTGGGTTGTTTCGATTGTGCAAACAACGCGGGAACTAACCCCATCGTAGCACACAGCAGCACACTGGCTAACAAAGACTTACCACTAAATACTCGAGAAATATTTTTCATACCTGAATTTGATGCTTGGTTTATCAAAATTAACGCCAAACCCACCAACATTTTCGGAGTGTGGATAATTGCGCTAGGTCAAATATTCTTGGAATACAATTCCTTGATTTTCAAGCTTGTGCAGAATGGATAAATACCATGATTTATCGAACGGCACAACCGCTCCAACCCCCACCGCATCGCCCTCCAAAAATGTTTCCACACCCATCGCCAACGGCAACCCCACCGTTTTTGCCATGGCCGTGCGATCGCCTCCCTCACCCATCACCTGCAACACAGAATACCACTGCTGAAATTCGCCGGAAACCCCACGCAATCCAAGCTTGTGAACCATGACCACCTCGTCTTTATCGTTGTCGCCCAAGCCCCATCGATCCAACAAAATAGCCTCCAAAATTTGGGCAGAGGTCTTACCACCCACCAACAAATCCGACACACCCTCTTCCAGTCGCAAAAATGTTACATAGTTACCAAGCCCCTGCGTTGCCGTTTCCATCTCCAAAAACGAAGCCCATTGCTCGCTGTTTTTAAATCCCGTGTGCCGGTAAAACCATTCATGTACCGAAGTCCAACCAACCACAACATCGCAGCGAGTAAACCCACTTCGAACCAATAAATCCCAAGCCCTACAGAATCCCTGCCTGCGCAACGTGCCTCGCAACATGGTGGAAGCACCCTCCAAACCATACAAAGCTTCATAGGTTAAACTATTGCGGTTGGGATACACATCAAACAAACCCAAGCCCGGCACCTCCATGGTTCTTGCATGCGCAAACACATCCCACCCATCCAAACGCTGCGGTTGTCCACCCTCCTTCCATATACTGTCGCCCCCCTGTCCAGCCAGCACCACATTCGTGGGATTCCAAGTAAATTTATACTGCCACGGATTGCGCTGACAATCTTCCAAGGCAACCAAACCACCGCAATGACTCTCAAACGATTCTATTTGAAGTCCTTGAGAATGGGCTTGATCAAACAAACGACTGGCACTCAAATGATCAATGCCAGGATCCAGCCCCAGCTCGTTCATGAACAACAGCCCTTTTTTTGCCGCCTCCTCGCCCAATGCACGCATTTCTGTCGATGTGTAAGAAGCGGTGAACAAATGACATTGCTGACGCAAACAAGCCTCTGCCACAGATATGTGCATCATCGGCGGCAACAAACTCACCACCAAATCCAAATCCGATACGATGGACTCCAATACAGCAGCCTCGTTTAAAAAAGCCACCTGCAACTCAACCGAATTCGCCACCGTAAATGACGATTTTAATCGCTCAAATTGCCAATCGTAAACAAACAAACTGCGGCCCGTGCGATCACAGTATTGACCCAAATATTCAATCAAATATCCGGCACTCCGGCCCGCTCCCAAAACACCAATCTTCCGGACGTTCATGTTCATAAAACCATTATTTCTGCTTCAACTCACGCTGTCGCTTCGCCTCATACAATAACAATGACGCTGCCACAGACACATTCAAACTATCAACCGATCCAAACATGGGAATATTGATATTGGTGCCTTTATCTCGCCAAAAATCCGAAACCCCTTGATGCTCGGTACCCACCAACATGGCCACACATCCGGTTAAATTCGCCTCCCAAACACTCACAGACGTTTCCATGAAAGTGGTGTACAATTCAACATTATTGGCTTGAATAACCGTCCAAGCATTGTCCGAGGTAAGCACGTACAAAGGTACAGTAAACGTAGTCCCCACACTGTTGCGAATCACTTGCGGATGAAACCCATCAATGCGCTCATCGCACAACACCACGCCACTTGCACCGGCAGCATCGGCAGTACGCAACAATGCCCCCAAATTCCCCGGCTTCTCCACCGACTCAACCATCAAGTAAAACTCGCCCGGCTGTGGATTCCACTGAGGTAAGGCCTGAGGCATTTCAAATACCGCCAAGGCATTCTGCCCGGTTTCTTTCATCACCACCTTCGCCCAAGCAATATCGTTCAACTCCAATTGATGCATTCCCGCAGGAAACGACCGCATTTCCAGGGCCAACAACAACCCCTCCCAATCCATTTTCTTGGGATTGATAGCCAACTCCATCAATTTCAACCCCGCCTTTATAGCCAATCGAATTTCGTTGATACCCTCAACCGTAAACTTCGCCACTTGCCTGCGATGCCTGGCCTTCTCCTGGAGCAAAACCACGTCTTTTAACCAAGGGTTCTGGGCAGAGGTAATGGCTTTTATCATCGATTTTAACGGCTTGATTCGTTAGGCAACTTCTGAATCGTTTAACCAATCTTGCGTTTGTTTCACCCGCAAAAAACGAGCAACAATCAACCCAAAAATCATGTTCCCAAGCACCAAACCCGGTAGCCCCTGAAAATACGACCAAACCGTACCCATTTCCGTAGCGCGAATCTCCTTTACCAAACGTTCCATGTCCTCGTTGCTCATCCATTTGGCCTGTCCGATACTGCTCTGCAATTGCTCTATCAATATCGACTTGGTTTGATTAACCAACGACACATCCACCAGTCCGTACAAAACATTGTCCGCCAAACTGCCCAACATCACCGCAAAAACCACCGCCCGAAAGCAGCTCATCAAAGCACGTTTGTATGTGTAATGAATGCCCTCCAACTGACGACGATCACCCAAACCACCCATGATCATGGCAGCCAAAACAATCAGAAACGACAATACCGTAAAGGCCGGTAAAAATCTAAATTCCCAATGCTGCGTCACATACACCACAATTTTCGCCATGAAAATAAAAATCCCGGCCAACACCCCATGGAACACGGAAGCGCGATTGGCCAACAACTTGATACGATCAACCATGATTTTCCATGTAACAACCCTTGCGAATTGTGCCTTTTACCTTTCCTTTCAATACACCCTCAATCCGCGGAACGTTGTACGCCCTGCTGGCCCATTTTTGTCCGTTCACCTCTTGCTCGCCCTCTAGCTGAAATAGGGTTAAGTCTGCAGGCATTCCCACCGACAAACCCGACACTTCCATTCCCATAAACACACGACTTCCGCTATACAACAAGGGCACCCAGTTTTCGGGACGCTCGTGCTCAAACGCCTTACACATCATCCCAAACGTCATTCCCAACGTGGCAGCACCCCAAGCGGCATAGTCAAATTCCACTTTTTTCGATTCGATATCTTCTGGGTGATGATTGCTCACCACAGCCGTTAACGTACCATCCAACAACCCCAATAACAGCGCCTTCCGATCGGCTTCACTGCGCAACGGTGGCAACACCTTCAAGTTTTCATCAAAGTCGCTCAATGACTCATCCGTAAACAACAAATTCATCACAGGCACAGCCGCAACAATGTCTACACCTTCCAATTTGGCCTTGCGAATAATTTCTACGCTCTCCGCAGCACTCACACCCAAAACGGTCAGCGATACATTTAAGTGCTTGGCCAGGGCGATGTCCGACATCAACTCAACCACCTCGCTCACGGCAGGTATCCCCTTGAAGCCCAATGAGGCATTCGCCAATCCTTCGTGCATCTTGCCGTCTGGCGCCAATGTTTTTTGAAAAGGAAAATGCGCATACCTCAACCCCAACGATGCACAATATTGCATCAATTTGGTGCGAAGTCCCAACGACGAACTGCTATGAATGCCATCGGTAAAAGCCACTGCACCGGATTCATGCATTTCATAAACCTCAGTCATCTCCTTGCCTTCGCCTTGCACGCTGGCCAACCCCCACGGCATCAAGGCCGCCCGTTGTAACGAACCAACCTGTTTCACTTGTGCAATCACCGATTCATTGTCTGATTTGGGCGATGAACCACACAATGCCGCCACATGGGTAAATCCACCTTGCTGTGCTGCCTCGCTGTAAGAAATGAGCGATTCTTTCCAAGGCTCCCCAGGATCAGGACAATACCCAAAGGCATCAAACCATCCCAATGACACATAAGCCCCATCCCCGTCAACGAGCTCTGAAGCCGCCATGCTGAGACCTTCGCCGATGGCCTCAATGACACCATCTTTGATCAATATCTCTACAAGTTGGTTGTGTAAATCACTTTTAGGATCGAACAATCTCACGTTTTGGAGCAGGGTGGTATGATTCATTTTATTGATTTTCAAGTCTTTTATTTCTCGATTGCCATAACAATAGCAACACCTCTACCGCGAAGAAAATGGCAGCCCCCCACATAAACAAGCGCCACAACACCTTTAACGGCTCATTCTGTAAAATAGAGGTCCTGCCATCGGCCAAACTTTGCTTCCAAGTGAGTTTGGTTAACCCCAATTTGTCGTTTAAGTTGGGATCTGTCTGTAAATTCGACTCCACTCTGGGCCAGTTAAAGGCCACGAGTACTGCCGATTTTTCCAAGGGCGATTTCAGTTCGAACAGCCCAGAATAGCTGGGCTCCACGCCCACATACATGGAAGTATGTCGCTCCGAATTCACCTGCAATTCCACAACAGAAGTGCCACGCTCACCCACCAACTGAGCCGCTCGTTCGTCGGTGGAAATTGGTGCCGGTAGCGACAACAATTGTTTTGAGAACAATACCCCGTACAAGGGTTTTTCTTGCAATGCATTGCTGGCCAAAATTTGCGTAACCAAGGGCAAATACCATCCCGAATTCAAAAACTCCTTGCTGCCCTCGTTCAAGTCCGATAGCCACAACCACTGGGTCCCTATTTCCATCCTTTTCAACACCAGCAAGGGTTGTCCGTCCTCCAATTGAATCACAGTTTCCCAATCCGAAAATGCATCGCTTTGAAACACGTTGCGAATGAGGGGCAACTGCACTTTGTCCGACAAACTCTCGGCAAAAGCCCCTTGAAAAACCGGATGATTCAATCCCGGCAGCGCCAATCTCTGTGATACTTTTCGCCAAGTTCCACGGGATGAAATTCCTCCCAAAATATCTTGGGGCTGCGACGTCGCTGAAGTTGGAAATTGCAACAACGTGGTTCCCGCCTCAACTTGAGCCCGAATGGCTTCTCGTGTTTTGTCCTTCAAAGCACTAACACCAACCACAACCATGGCATCCAATCCCACCAAAACAGCCGGGTTGACCTCTATATCCGATGTGCGTATCAATTGCTTCTGCAAAAGGGGTTGTGCTGCGAACAAAGCATCCAACGAACGGTCCCCGCCTATCACCCCAACGCGCGTTTGCCAAGTTTTTACCGGGTGCAAATACAATTGATCATCATAAACATATCCGTCCTTCCCCAATTGCAACAGCAAAGACTCACTGGCATTTTCTGGAGATATCAATCCCTCAAATTCAACCGTCTGCCCCGGAGCTATTTCTTTGGTCTGGGCAAACAGCGTTTTGCCATTGGCCAACAACGACAGACGGGCTTCCTTTGCTTGACCCCCTCGGTGCGATACTCTCGCTTTCATCAGTAACCCAGTGGCTTTACTATCGCTCGAAAACTGTGAAACATACCAAGCCGTATCCAAACTCAGGTTGCCCCCTTTCACATCGTCGGGATTAGAATTAAACGATACAAATCGCCAATCGATGTTGGTTGGCTGAGAATGGGCTTGCAAACCCGATAAAAAAGTAGACTGGGCATCAGTAAACACAATGGTAGCAATAGACTGAACCCCAGATTCCTGCGACGCCAATTCAGCCTTTTCAATCCAATCTTTCAAAGAATAGCGCTGAGGTCCAACGCCCAATGTATCCAGGAGGGAGGCAATTTGGCTGGGCGACATCCAAAGATCGGTTTGGGTAGTCTGCGAAACCAATTTCACTTGAGCCTCTGCAGGCAAATCGTTCAAGATGGCCCGGGCCTGGGATTTCACTTGCTCTATCAATTGGCCTTCTTGTGTCTCTATAGACAATGAAAACCCGTTATCTACCAGCAGCAACACATGTGAATACCCTTTGTTGGATGCCTGCTGATTTTCACAACTCGGCATAGCAAAAGCAAGTACCAAACACAAAATCCCCAACAATCGCGAGGCCAAGACAAGCCAATGCTCCAGCTTTTTTCGCTGCCTTGCCTGTTGCAACCGCTGTGTTAGGCGAAACACACCCGGAAAATAAAGGGTTTTGGTTCGATGAAATTGGAATAGGTGAATCAACAGCGGAATCGCTAGCAAAAGCAATCCCCAAAGCATATTTGGCTGTTGAAAGTGCATTAGAACAAACCGTTCAGCGTGCTTTCTACTTTTTGAATGATTTCGGCAGCGTCTTCTGGGCGTTCTTGGAAGTCCATGTCATCCACATTAAAAATGAGCAACTTGCCTTTGTAATTGCTAATCCAGGCCTCATAACGCTCGTTCAATCGCTTCAAATAATCCAACCGAATGGCATCTTCATAATCGCGGCCACGCATTTGAATCTGGTGAACCAACTTGGGAATACCCGCACGCAAATAAATCAACAAATCTGGGGGCTCCACTTGGTTGCTGATCGCATCAAACAATTGCTTGTAATTTTCAAAATCACGGGTGCTCATCAACCCCATGGCATGCAAGTTTGGTGCAAAAATATGGGCATCCTCATAGATGGTCCTGTCCTGTATCACCGTCTGCTTTCCATTGCGAATGTCTTGCACATGGCGCCAGCGGGTTGTCAAAAAGTACACCTGCAAATTGAAACTCCAACGCTGCATATCCTCATAGAAATCAGAGATGTATGGGTTGTCATCCATATCCTCCAATTGCATCTCCCAACCGTAGTGTTTCGACAGCAAATTCGTGAGGGTGGTTTTCCCAGCGCCGATGTTTCCTGCAACCGCAATGTGCTTAGCCATACTGCAATATTACGAAGCACTACCAGGGGTTTACAAATCATTAACGAACAAAAGTTTTACACAATTATTTGGGTACCACCTCCCCCAAAATCACCCCCCCCACAAGAATCCATAAAAATCGCGTCAATTCTGCGTCTCACATACCCCAAGGTTGATGCAATCAACTTATTTTTACGATCCTTTTCATGAAGTCACAACCCAAAGAAAAAACCGCCTCCCAATGGACCCTTTTCAAACGAATTTTGTCCTCGGCGAAATTCCAACAACATTGGATGATTGTGGCTGTAATTTTAACCATTGTACAGAGTATCATCACCGCTTTCCAGCCCTACTTATACAAAATTGTCATCGACTCGGTCATCATTCCAAAGCAATTTCACCTGCTCGAAAAATGGGCATTAATTCTGTTGGGATGGTTATTGCTTCAAGCCACGCTCGGGTTTGCGAATTCTTACCTGTCTGAAAGCATCGCCCAATCGGTGATTTTGAAACTGCGTCACTATGTGTACGACCACCTCACAAGGCTAAAGCTCTCATTTTACGACAAAACGCCGGTGGGTACCGCTGTTACCCGTTCTATCTCCGACATTCAAACCATCACAGACCTTTTTTCGTCGGGTGTGATCACCATCGCCGGGGATTTGATCCAAATCATTGTGATTCTGGGCTGCATGTTCTACATGGATGTAAAACTCACCCTCATTACACTCATCGTTGTACCCCTTTTGCTTCTCGCTGCCAACCGTTTTAGAAAAGGCATCCGCGACACCTTCCAAGATGTGCGCAATCAAGTGGCCAAACTCAATGCCTTCCTTCAAGAGCGCATCACCGGCATGCAAATGGTGCAACTATTCAACCGAGAAAAAGAGGAAATGCGTCGGTTCGATCTCATCAACCAAGCCCACCGCGATGCAAACATTCGCAGCATTTACTACTATGCCATTTTCTTCCCCATCGTAGAGGTCCTTGTGGCTTGTAGTTTCGCCCTGATAGTTTGGTATGGAAGTGGTTCGCTGGTGAAAGGAGACATCGAATTTGGAGAACTAACCGCGTTCATCATGTTCATCAACCTGTTCTTCCGCCCAGTTCGTGCCATCGCCGATCGTTTCAACAACATTCAGATGGGTATCGTGGCCGCAGATCGAATTTTCAAACTCATCGACGATACAGAGAACATAGAAGCCACCACCGATACCCCAGCACCCGTGCTACAAGGTGCCGTTGAATTCAAAGACGTTTGGTTTGCCTACAACCCCGAAGAATGGGTGCTTCGCGGCGTTTACTTCCACCTAAAGCCGGGCAAAACCATGGCCATCGTGGGTGCTACAGGATCAGGCAAAACCACCATTGCATCGCTGGTTAATCAATTATACCAACACCAAAAAGGAGAAATCCTGCTCGATAACCACAACATTCGTTCGTTGAATATCACCTCGGTGCGACAGCAAATCGCGCTGGTTTTGCAAGATGTATTTTTATTCAGTGGTAGTGTGAAAGACAACATTCGCTTACACCATGATGCCATTGATGTTCAGAAAATGATTGATGCTGCGCGATCCATCGGAGCCTATGAATTCATTGAAAAACTGCCCGGCGGATTTGACTACAACGTAATGGAGCGTGGCATGACTTTGTCGCTCGGACAACGTCAGCTCATCAGCTTCATCCGCGCGTTGGCGTTTGACCCAAGAATCATTTTGCTCGATGAGGCCACCAGTGCCATCGATACGGAAACAGAACAGCTTATTCAGAAGGCCATCGATCGGTTGTTGGAAGGAAGAACGGCCATCGTAATTGCACACCGTTTGAGCACCATTGCCAAAGCAGATGAAATTTTGGTCCTCGAAAAAGGCTCCGTCATTGAACGTGGTAACCATCATCAATTGATGTCGGCCGGAGGCCATTACGCCCATCTTTACGAAACCCAGATCCGGGATTAAAATCCAAAGCATTAACATCTAAATCCACTAACATCCCAATCCGTTAACATCCATATGTCCGGTGTGTGTACTCATCCGTATAGCACCCTCATATCCCTATTTAACAAACATCCCTCTTTCTACTGGACGTTATAGACCCACGCTCAACCCCCACAACCTCCGTTTTATTTCACATTAATCTCAAAAAAGAAGGGCGGCCTCACGGCCGCCCTTCCTCATAGATTCTATTGAATGAGCAATTATGCTTCTACCGCGGTAGACTCTTCTTCCTCTTCGTATTTGGTCGCCATCAAACGATCGTATTCTTCTTTTGAACCTGTGATCACTTCCTGGAATCTTCTCAATCCAGTGCCAGCAGGAATCAAATGACCCACAATTACGTTTTCCTTCAACCCTTTGAGTTCGTCGACCTTTCCTGAGATAGCCGCTTCGTTCAAAACTTTGGTAGTTTCCTGGAACGACGCTGCACTCATGAAGCTCTGTGTACCCAAAGATGCACGTGTAATACCTTGCAAAACAGGCGTAGCAGTGGCTGGAACCGCATCACGGTATTCTACCAATGCCATGTCTTGACGACGCAAAGTGCTGTTCTCTTGACGCAAATCTTTCAAGCTAACGATCTGACCTGCATGCATAGTAGAGGAATTTCCAGGGTTGGTAACAAATTTCTTGTCCCAAATATTGTCATTCTCCTGTTGCAATGAGAAACGATCAGCAATTTCACCTTCCAAGAAACGGGTATCACCTGGATCGATGATTTCCATTTTCTGCATCATCTGACGAACGATTACCTCAATGTGCTTGTCGTTGATGGTTACACCCTGCAAACGATATACTTCTTGAATACCATTCAATACATAACGCTGTACAGATGCGGGACCTTCAATGCGCAAGATATCTTGAGGCGTGATGGCACCGTCGCTCAAAGGCTGACCAGCTCTCACATAGTCACCATCGTGAACCAAGATATGCTTAGACAAAGGCACTTGGTAATGCTTCACCTCCTCATCTTTTGAAGTGATGATGATTTCCTGGTTACCGCGCTTAGACACACCATAAGTCACAACACCGTCGATCTCAGCTACTACAGCTGGGTTCGATGGGTTACGTGCTTCAAACAATTCTGTAACACGTGGAAGACCACCAGTGATATCACGGGTACGGGTAGCTGAACGTGGAATCTTCGCCAACACATCACCACCTTTGATGGTGCTGCCGTTTTTCGCTACCAAAATAGCGCCAGTAGGCATGTTGAAGATTTTAACCACATCATCGCTGCCCTCAACACGGAACTGAGGCACCTTGGTTTTATCGCGGCTCTCCACGATCACCAATTCAGACAAACCTGTTTGCTCATCCCCTTCCTCACGCATGTTCACACCTTCGATTATGTTCTCGAAAGAAACTTTACCATCAATATCAGAAACGATCAAAGTGTTGAAAGGATCCCATGTGCACATCACATCGCCCTTCTTCACTTTCTGACCTTCTTTTACCATCAATACAGCACCATAAGGAATGTTGTAACTGGTGATCACTGTTTTGGTCTTAGGATCCAATACACGTACTTCACCAGAACGACCCAATACGATCTCTGAATTTTTCGCTTCGCCGTTTTCGTCGGTTTCAACCTTGGTAACCGTACGCATACCGTCGAAACTGATGGTACCATCGTACTTGGTTGTCAATGTATTTTCCGCCGCAATGTTCAACGCCGCACCACCCGTGTGGAATGTACGCAGTGTCAACTGAGTTCCAGGTTCACCGATTGACTGTGCAGCAATTACACCCACAGCTTCACCCGCTTGAACCATTCTTCCGGTTGACAAGTTACGACCGTAACAAGCGGCACATACACCGCTCAACGTTTCACAAGTCAATACCGAACGAATTTCCAATTCCTCGATACCTGCCTCTTCAATGGCAGTAGCGATTTCTTCAGTCAATTCCTGACCACCTGCTACGATTAACGCACCAGTGGTTGGATGATATACATCGTCAAGGGCTGTTCTACCCAAGATACGCTCGTACAATGGCTCAGTAGTTTCGTCGTTATTCATCAACGCAGTCATCGCAATACCACGGAGGGTACCACAATCTGGCTCTGTAATTACTACATCTTGGGCTACGTCATGCAAACGACGAGTCAAGTAACCCGCATCCGCCGTTTTCAACGCCGTATCCGCCAAACCTTTACGTGCACCGTGTGTAGATACGAAGTACTCCAATACGTTCAAACCTTCTTTGAAGTTTGAAATAATTGGGTTTTCAATGGTATCTCCACCCGAGTTGCCTGTGTTCTTTTGGGGTTTAGCCATCAAACCACGCATACCACCGAGCTGACGAATCTGTTCTTTAGAACCACGGGCTCCAGAATCCAACATCATGTAAATGGGGTTGAATCCTTGATCCTCATTCTGTAAATCGTTGATCAATACACGCGCCAACTGGTTGTTTACACGTGTCCACAAGTCAATAACTTGGTTGTAACGCTCGTTGTTGGTAATGAATCCCATGTCGGCATTCGATTGAATTTCCAACACTTCTTCCATGGCCTTGTTCACCAATTGCTCTTTCTCAACGGGGATTTTAACATAGCTCAAGTTAAAGCTCAATCCGCCTTTAAATGCATAGTGGAAACCAAGGTTTTTAATGTTATCCAAGAAATCTGCCGCTTTCGCAACACCGCTCAAACGAATGATGTTTGTGATGATATCGCGCAAGTTTTTCTTCTTCAACAACTCATTGATGTATCCAACCTCGCGGGGAACTACCTGGTTGAAGATAATTCTACCAATGGTGGTGTCAATGATTTTTTCTACCAACTCATCGTTCTCACGAACTACCGCTTTGGTTTTTACTTTGGTGTGCAATTCTGCGCGACCTTCGTTGTAAGCGATGATGGCCTCTTCTGCTCCGTAGAACGTCAAACCCTCACCTTTCACTGGATGCTCAGGCGTTGATTTACGCTCTTTGGTAATGTAGTAAAGACCCAAGATCATATCCTGAGAAGGTACGGTAATTGGCGCACCGTTCGCTGGGTTCAAAATGTTGTGCGATGCCAACATCAACAACTGAGCTTCCGCCACAGCTGCGTTGCCCAAAGGCACGTGAACCGCCATCTGGTCACCATCGAAATCCGCGTTAAATCCAGAACATACCAATGGGTGCAATTGAATGGCCTTACCTTCCACCAACTTAGGCTGGAAAGCTTGAATACCCAATCGGTGAAGCGTAGGAGCACGGTTCAACAATACTGGGTGACCTTTCAAAATATTTTCCAAGATATCCCAAATAACCGGATCTTTCTTTTCTACGATTTTCTTCGCAGTTTTTACGGTCTTTACGATACCCCTTTCAATCAATTTGCGAATGATAAACGGCTTGAACAATTCCGCAGCCATGTTCTTTGGCAAACCACACTCGTTCAATTTGAGTGTAGGTCCAACCACGATTACTGAACGACCTGAGTAGTCAACACGTTTACCCAACAAGTTCTGACGGAAACGACCTTGCTTACCTTTCAACATATCGCTCAAAGATTTCAAAGGACGGTTACCCTCACTCTTCACCGCACTTGCACGACGGGTGTTATCCAACAATGAATCCACCGCTTCCTGCAACATACGCTTTTCGTTACGCAAGATCACCTCAGGCGCTTTGATCTCAACCAAACGCTTCAAACGGTTGTTACGGATGATTACACGACGGTATAAATCGTTCAAATCAGAAGTTGCAAATCGACCGCCTTCCAATGGCACCAATGGGCGCAATTCGGGTGGGATCACAGGCAACATCTTCATAATCATCCACTCAGGACGGTTCTCACCAGTCAACTGAGCACCGCGGAAGCTTTCGATGACTTTCAAACGCTTCAACGCCTCTTGCTTACGCTGTTGTGAAGTTTCAGTGGCTGCTTGGTTTCTCAAGTCATAGCTCAAGGTGTCCAAATTAACACGCTTCAACAATTCCTCAAGGGCCTCAGCACCCATCATCGCCACGAATTTGTTAGGATCAGAATTCTCCAACATCTGGTTCTCTTTTGGCAAAGAATCCAAAATATCGAGGTATTCCTCTTCGGTCAACAAATCCAAATAGTTTACGTTGCTCGCAGCACCCGTTTGAACCACAACATAGCGCTCATAGTAGATAACCATGTCCAATTTCTTGGTAGGGATACCCAACAAATAACCGATCTTGTTTGGCAATGAACGGAAGTACCAAATGTGCGCAACAGGCACCACCAAGTTGATGTGGCCCATACGCTCACGACGTACTTTCTTCTCAGTTACCTCAACACCACAACGGTCACAAACGATACCCTTGTAACGGATACGCTTGTATTTACCGCAATGACATTCGTAATCCTTAATAGGACCGAAGATGCGTTCGCAGAACAATCCACCCATTTCAGGCTTGTAACTGCGGTAGTTGATGGTTTCAGGTTTTGTTACCTCACCGAAACTGCGACGTAATATGTTTTCAGGAGAAGCAAGCGAGATACGAATCTTGCTGAAGTTACTCCCTTGTTTTTGTATTTTCTTTTGAAGTTGCATGATTGATTTCTGGGAATTAATCCATAAATGTTACTTCCAAGCCCAAACCACGGAGCTCGTGGAGCAATACGTTGAACGACTCTGGAGTACCGATATTGGTGATGTTATCACCTTTAACGATCGCTTCATAAGCCTTGGCACGACCTGTGATATCGTCAGACTTAACAGTAAGAATCTCGCGCAAGATGTTAGATGCACCAAATGCCTCCAACGCCCACACTTCCATCTCACCAAAACGCTGACCACCAAACTGCGCTTTACCACCCAACGGCTGCTGAGTAATGAGCGAGTAAGGCCCGATTGAACGTGCGTGCATCTTGTCATCCACCATGTGTCCGAGTTTCAACATGTAGCTGATTCCCACTGTGGTAGGCTGATCAAATTTCACCCCGCTCAAACCGTCGTTCAAATAAACCAAACCGTTCTTAGGGATGCCCGCTTTCTCAGTCACCTCATCGATCTCAGACATGGTAGCACCATCGAAAATTGGTGTAGCAAATTTCACACCCATTTCCTTACCGGCCCATGCCAATACAGTTTCGTAAATCTGTCCCAAGTTCATACGAGAAGGTACACCCAATGGGTTCAATACGATATCCATCGGTGTTCCGTCGTCCAAGAATGGCATATCTTCCTCACGAACGATACGGGCAACAATACCCTTGTTTCCGTGACGACCTGCCATCTTATCACCCACTTTCAACTTACGCTTGTTGGCCACGTATACTTTTGCCAATTGCAAAATACCGGTTGGCAACTCATCCCCTACGCTAATAGAGTAATGATCACGCTTGTAGTTGGTTACTTTTTCGTTGTGAACGTTGATGTAGTTTGTTAAACAGCGAACAACAAACTCATTCTTGTCTGCATCACCGGTCCAGTTGTGGTAGTTCACATTGCTGTAATCAATGCTCATCAAGTTCTTCTGGGTAAACTTCGTACCCTTCGGAATCAACTCCTCGCTGTACATGTTGTAAACCCCTTGAGAAGTCTTGCCACCAACCAATTGGAACAATTTCTTCACCAATTCGTCCTTCAATTGACCCAAGTCCTTGCGGTGGTCATCGTCCATCTTAGACAAACGAGTCTTATCACCACTGCGGGTACCCTTGTCTTTCTTGCTCTTAGAGAACAATTTCTTGTCGATAACTACCCCTTGCGCACCAGGAGACGCTTTCAATGAAGCATCTTTTACGTCGCCCGCTTTGTCACCAAAGATGGCGCGCAACAATTTTTCTTCTGGTGATGGCTCGGTCTCGCCCTTTGGCGTGATTTTACCGATCAAAATATCGCCTTCTTTCACTTCGGCACCCACGCGAATCAATCCATTTTCATCCAAGTTGCGGGTCATTTCCTCGCTCACATTAGGGATGTCATTGGTCAACTCTTCTTCTCCGCGTTTGGTATCGCGAACTTCCAATTCAAACTCAGTGATGTAAACGGTGGTATACCAGTCGTCTTTCACCACTTTCTCTGAAATTACGATCGCATCCTCGAAGTTGTAACCCTGCCAAGGCATGTAGGCTACTCGCAAGTTTCTACCCAAGGCCAATTCTCCGCCCTGAGTGGCATATCCTTCACACAAAACCTGTCCTTTTGTAACACGGTCGCCCTTCCTAAGGATAGGACGCAAGTTGATACAAGAGTTTTGGTTGGTTCTGCGGAACTTAATCAAATTATAAGTTTTGGTATCTCCGGTAAAGCTTACCAAATCATCGAAATCGTTGTGGTCGTAACGAATGCGGATTTCGCGAGCATCCACATACACTACCTCACCATTGCCTTCGGCATTGATCAACGAACGACTGTCTCTGGCTACTTTTTCCTCCAAACCAGTACCTACGATGGGGGCTTCAGGACGCAACAATGGAACGGCCTGACGCTGCATGTTTGATCCCATCAACGCACGGTTCGCATCATCGTGCTCCAAGAAAGGAATCAACGACGCTGCAATAGACACAATTTGGTTAGGCGCAACGTCCATGTACTCCAACTGTGCAGGAGCCACCAACGGGAAGTCACCTTCCTTACGACTCTTCACCAAGGAAGTCTTGAAGTTGCCTTTTTCGTCCAATTCTGCGTTGGCCTGTGCGATGGTTTTTCCATCTTCTTCCTCAGCAGACAAGTATACGATTCCGTCTTCTACTTTTCCTTCAACCACCTTGCGATAAGGGGTTTCCAAGAAGCCCATACCATTAATTTTGGCATGAACACACAAAGAAGAAATCAAACCGATGTTAGGACCCTCTGGTGTTTCAATGGTACACAAACGGCCATAGTGGGTGTAGTGTACGTCACGAACCTCGAAACCTGCACGCTCACGACTCAAACCGCCTGGACCGAGGGCGCTCAAACGACGTTTGTGCGTAATTTCTGCCAAGGGGTTGATCTGATCCAAAAACTGGCTCAGCTGGTTGGTTCCAAAGAATGAATTGATCACACTCGAAAGGGTACGGGCATTAACCAAATCTTGAGGCGTGAATACTTCGTTGTCGCGGATGTTCATTTTCTCGCGAATGGTACGAGCCATACGAGCCAAACCAACACCAAATTGAGCGTACAACTGCTCACCCACGGTGCGAACACGACGGTTGCTCAAGTGATCGATATCGTCAAGGATCTCAGAACCATTGTACAACTCAATCAAATACTTGATGATGCTAATGATATCTTCTTTGGTCAATACACGCACCTCCATTGGAGTATCAATCTCCAATTTCTTGTTGATACGGTAACGACCTACTTCACCCAAATCATAACGCTTGTCTGAGAAGAACAAACGCTCGATGATGCCACGAGCGGTTTCTTCATCTGGTGGATCTGCGTTACGCAACTGACGGTAAATCACTTCCAACGCTTCTTTTCCGTTGTTTGAAGTATCCTTCTGCAACGTGTTGTAAATAACATCGTAGCTGATGCCATTTTCACTTTCAGCATTCAAAATGATTGATTTCACACCGGCATCAACGATGATGTCGATATGGTCTTCAGCTAGCACAGTATCGCGTTCCAAGATCACTTCGTTACGCTCGATACTCACCACTTCACCGGTATCTTCGTCTACAAAGTCCTCAATCCAAGTACGCAAAACACGCGCTGCCAATTTTCTACCAATCACGCGCTTGAGACCTGCTTTCGACACTTTTACCTCTTCACTCAATCCAAAGATGTCCAAAATGTCTTTATCACTTTCGAAACCAATTGCACGGAGCAACGTGGTTACGGGGAATTTCTTTTTACGATCAATGTAAGCATACATTACCGCGTTAACGTCTGTGGCGAATTCAATCCAAGAACCCTTGAAAGGAATTACACGCGCAGAGTACAACTTGGTACCGTTGCTGTGAACGCTTTGACCAAAGAAAACACCGGGTGAGCGGTGCAATTGGCTTACAATAACACGTTCAGCACCATTGATGATGAAAGTGCCATTGGGCGTCATGTAAGGGATGGTACCCAAATACACGTCTTGCACAATGGTTTGGAAATCTTCGTGCTCGGGATCGTTACAACTCAGTTTCAACTTGGCCTTCAACGGAACGGCGTAGGTAAGTCCACGCTCGATACACTCGTTGATTACGTATCTTGGGGGATCCACGAAGTAATCGAGGAACTCCAATACGAAAATGTTACGGGTGTCGGTAATGGGGAAGTTCTCACGGAAAACTTCAAACAAACCTTCTCCTTCTCGCTTGTCGGCTGGTGTGTCTAACTGGAAAAACTCTTGGAAAGATTGGAGTTGTACGTCCAGAAAATCGGGATAATCAATGGCATGTTTTACTTTGCCAAATGAGATCCTTTTGTTTTGTATGGTGCTCAATTTTGTTGGTTTTTTTAGGTTTGACAGTGGTGTTGGTCTTAAAACGCCCAAAAGGCCCGCGGAATTACCGGGGCCTTAGGGTACATTGGTTTAGTGCTTACTTAATTTCAACTGTAGCGCCGGCCTCTTTTAATTTAGCTGCAAAGTCTTCAGCTTCTGCTTTAGAAACTTTCTCTTTTACAGCCTTAGGAGCACCGTCTACTAAGTCTTTAGCTTCTTTCAAGCCCAAGCCAGTCAAATCTTTCACGATCTTAACGATCTGCAATTTGGCATCACCTGCGCTTACCAAGATTACGTCAAATTCAGTCTGTTCAGCAGCAGCTGCACCAGCGTCAGCGCCACCGGCAGCAGGAGCAGCAACAGCTACAGCAGCAGCTGCAGGCTGGATGCCGTGCTCTTCTTTCAAAATTTGAGCAAGCTCGTTAACCTCTTTTACAGTAAGGTTTACCAACTGGTTCGCGAATTCTTTTAAATCTACCATTGTTATTTAATTTAAGTGTTTTTTTTTATTTGTTTAGTTACGTTCTTCAAGCGCCTTGATCAAGCCGCCAATTTTTTGTGGACCACTGGCTTGCAAACCACCAATAACATTCTTGATGGGAGATTGCAACAATCCAATGATTTCGCCAATAACATCTTCTTTGGTCTTCAACTTCACCAGAGTAGCCAATTGGTCATCTCCGAGGAATACCGCGTTGTCGATCCAAGCGCCCTTCAACAGAACACTCTGGGTTGCACCACGGAAATCCTTGATCGATTCTGCAGGTGCCTTTTGAGCCTCGGCAGTCAATACACAAGTGGTACCTTTCAATACATCTTTCAATGCACCGAAATCTTTTCCACTCTCTTCCATGGCGATACGCAACAAAGTGTTTTTCACCATGCGCATTTCAACGCCACGCTCGAACAACATACGACGCAATTTGTTGGTGTCATTTGCACCCAAATCGGTGGTGTCCGCCAAATACACGAAATTGTTTGATTTAAACGTTTCCGTCAATTCGGCTACAACCGTCATTTTATCTGCCTTGTTCATCGCTTATATTCCTGGGATTGATTTAACATCGATACTAACACTAGGACTCATGGTGCTGCTCATGAAGATGCTGCGGAAGTATGTACCCTTCGCGGCGCTAGGCTTCAAACGGTGCAATACCTGAACCAATTCCAATGCGTTTTCGCTTAATTTATCTGCGTCAAATGACACTTTACCTACCGATGTGTGAATGATACCGGTTTTGTCAACTTTGAAGTCGATCTTACCAGCCTTCACCTCAGTTACAGCCTTGCCCACTTCCATGGTAACTGTACCACTCTTGGGGTTCGGCATCAAGTTACGTGGACCTAGGATTTTACCCAAACGACCCAACTTCGCCATTACACTAGGTACGGCAATGATGATGTCGATGTCGGTCCAACCACCTGCAATCTTTTCGATATAATCGTCCAAACCTACGTGGTCAGCACCCGCAGCCTTAGCCTCTTCTTCTTTATCAGGAGTACAAAGCACCAAAGTACGTACAACCTTACCCAAACCATGAGGCAATGAAGCCACACCACGAACCATCTGGTTCGCTTGGCGAGGATCCACACCCAAACGAACGTCGATGTCTACAGACGCTTCAAATTTGGTGGTTGAAATCTGCTTAAGGATGTTACATGCCTCAAGCAAAGTATACGACTTTGTGTTGTCGTATTTTGCTTCCGCTTCTTTTCTTTTTTTACCAACTTTCATAATTCAAATTTTTAAAATGGGGCATCCCCTGTTACTATGATACCCATACTGCGGGCAGTTCCTGCAACCAATTTCATGGCAGACTCAACTGTGAAGCAGTTCAAATCAGGCATTTTGTCTTGAGCGATGGTCTTAACTACATCCCAACTTACAGAACCTACCTTCTTACGGTTAGGCTCAGCCGATCCTTTTTGGAGCTTGGTAGCTTCCAACAACTGCGTTGCCACTGGAGGAGTTTTGATGATGAAGTCAAATGATTTGTCCGAGTATACGGAAATCACGACTGGCAACACCTTACCCATTCTGTCTTGCGTGCGCGCATTGAATTGTTTGCAAAAATCCATGATGTTCAAACCTTTTGAACCCAACGCTGGACCGATTGGAGGCGCTGGATTAGCTTGACCACCTTTTACCTGGAGCTTGACGAAACCTGTTATTTCTTTTGCCATTGTTACTGTTACAATTTTTGTATTTGGTTATAATTTAACTCAAGAGGCGTACGGCGACCGAAAATCTTCACCATTACCTTGAGTTTGCGCTTTTCTTCGTTTACTTCTTCGATGACACCATCGAAATCGTTGAACGGACCGTCAACGACCTTCACCGATTCACCCACCAAGAAATGTTCCTCATCCGATGCTTCCGCTTCAGACAAATTATCGGCAGTACCCAAAATACGACTCAATTCGTTTGGACGTAAAGGTACAGGTTGATCCTTGGAACCCAAAAAACCAACCACGCCAGTGACACTCTTTATCAAAGGCATGATTTCTGGATCCGACAAATCGGCGTGAATCAAAATATATCCGGGAAATGCATTTCTCTCCTTAATGGCCTTCTTGCCATTCTTGATCAAATACACCTTCTCGGTTGGTATCAGAATTTCAAGCACAAAATCACTCTTACGATCGCGCTCTAGCTCAACCGCAATGCTGTGCTTTACCTTCTTTTCCTGTCCGGTAATCGCACGAACTACGTACCACTTGTGTCTGTCTTCTGCGTTTGTCATAATTATTTGAATAATTTGTAAAACTGAGTGAGACTTACACCCAATACAGAATCAAGCGCCCATATCACTAGGGCAAATAATAAAGAGGCTACCAACACAATCCATGTGCTTTCCCTCAGTTCTTCCCATGTGGGCCAGCTGACTTTGTTTACCAACTCGTCTCTGGTCTCACGGAAGTAGTTATTTATTCTTCCAAACATTGCGCTTTTATTAGCACGGGCACAAGGATTCGAACCCTGATCAAAGGTTTTGGAGACCTCTATTCTACCATTGAACTATGCCCGTATAAAAGGGAGCATTTTGCAATGCTCCCTCTATATCTTTCGATGTTCTATTACTCGATGATCTCAGTTACCTGACCAGCACCTACAGTTCTACCACCCTCACGGATAGCGAAACGCAAGCTCTTTTCCATCGCAATAGGTTGAATCAACTCAACTGTGATAGAAACGTTGTCACCAGGCATGATCATTTCTGTACCTGCAGGCAAAGAAATCTCACCAGTTACGTCTGTAGTGCGGAAATAGAACTGAGGACGGTATTTGTTAAAGAATGGAGTATGACGTCCACCTTCTTCCTTGCTCAATACGTAAACCTCCGCCTTGAACTTCTTGTGAGGAGTTACTGACTTAGGTGCGCAAATTACCATACCACGACGGATATCGTTTTTGTCGATACCACGCAACAAGATACCAGCGTTGTCACCAGCCTCACCACGATCCAACAACTTACGGAACATCTCTACTCCGGTACAAGTTGAAGTCATGTGTGAACCAAAACCGATGATTTCTACCGCGTCTTGTACGTTGATTACACCACGCTCGATACGACCAGTAGCAACAGTACCACGACCAGTGATCGAGAATACGTCCTCTACAGGCATCAAGAAAGCCTGGTCAACCAAACGTGGAGGAACTGGAATCCACTCGTCAACAGCGTTCATCAAGTCCATGATGGTGTCAACCCACTTGGCATCACCATTCAATCCACCCAATGCAGAACCTCGGATGATCGGGGTGTCAGCTGAGAATTCGTAGAACTCCAACAACTCACGCATTTCCATTTCAACCAAATCCAACATTTCTGGATCGTCAACCATGTCAACCTTGTTCATGAAAACTACCAAACGAGGTACACCAACCTGACGTGCCAACAAGATATGTTCGCGTGTCTGAGGCATAGGACCGTCAGTAGAAGCCACTACCAAAATCGCACCGTCCATCTGCGCAGCACCCGTAACCATGTTCTTTACATAGTCAGCGTGACCTGGACAGTCAACGTGTGCGTAGTGACGGTTGGCAGTTGAATACTCAACGTGAGCCGTGTTAATTGTAATACCGCGCTCTTTCTCCTCAGGAGCAGAGTCAATTGACTCGAATGAACGCATTTCAGAAAGACCAGCGTTGGCCAGTACAGTTGTGATGGCCGCAGTCAAAGTGGTCTTACCGTGGTCAACGTGACCAATGGTACCAATGTTCAAGTGCGGCTTGGAACGGTCAAATGTTTCTTTTGCCATAGTTGTTTGTTTTGTGTTGTTTTGTTGTTTGAGCCAATGAGGGGAATTGAACCCCTGACCTTTTCCTTACCAAGGAAACGCTCTACCCCTGAGCTACATCGGCGAATCCCCACAAAGGCAAGCCCCTGTTTCGATGCGAGCGGGAGACGAGGCTCGAACCCGCGACCTACAGCTTGGAAGGCTGTCGCTCTACCAACTGAGCTACTCCCGCAATTTTGCATAAAAGTGTAGTGGGGGCAAGTGGACTCGAACCACTGAACCCGAAGGAGCGGATTTACAGTCCGCCGCAATTGCCGCTATGCGATACCCCCAGTAAAATTCACGGTCCCCCGATCCTCTTGAAGTGCACTTTTACACACGGAGCCACCAGTCGGGATCGAACCAACGACCTACTGATTACAAGTCAGTTGCTCTACCAGCTGAGCTATGGTGGCTTTTAAGTTTAAGAACTTCAATTTGTGGTCACTTTCACAAAAGGACTGCAAAAATAGCATTAATTCGCGAATTGTCAAACCCTCTTTGAAATTTTTACACATAATTTTTAATGTCCACTCCACGTCTACACCTCTCACCCCCTCTCGTAAATCACCATCCCCCTATCCAAAAATCTGTTATACCTTTGCTTCCCATGCAAAAACGAACCAAAATCGTCCTCGCAGTACTGCTGTCTACCTTCGCCTTTTTATTCCTCCTGTGGCGTAACCTCAACCAAACCACCGCCATCTCCCATGATCTGTTTGCCCTAAAATCGCCCAATCAAATCAACAAAATAACCATCAGCCCCAACAATCCCAAACTGCCCTACCTCACCCTGGAAAAGGTCGATGGCAAATGGATCGTTAGAAATGAAGCCTACAGCTACCCCGCCGATACCAACTCCGTAAACCAATTGCTGTTCTGGGCCATGCCCAAACTTCAAGTCAAATGCCCCGTACCCGATGCCGCCAAAGAAAACGTGATCAAAGACATCACCCTCAACGGTACCAAAGTCATTTTCTCCACCAACGACGTAGAACAACATACCGTATTTGTGGGCTATGCTACCCCCACCCAAGATGCTACCTACATGTACTTTCCCGGCACCGAACGACCCTGCGAAATTACCGTGCCCGGCTTCATCGGTTACCTCACACCCTACTTTAACACCAATATTCAACTGTGGCGCTCCGTTTTTCTGGTTGATGTGAATAGCCAAGAAATCACCTCCTTGAAAGTTACCTACCCCAGCGCACCCGACCAATCGTTTCAAATCACCCAAAAACAAAATCAATGGCAACTGCTGAATTACCAGCAGCAGCCCATAGCCGCAAACCGAAGCCTCATCGCTGGCTACCTCGAACTAAGCAAAACCCTCGCACGCGAGGCTGGCGAACCCGCCGTCATCAACCGCAATCCTCAACAATGTAAAGAAGTGACCGCCTCCCCCCCTGTGGCAATCTTCGAATACACCTTTTCCACCCAGCCCAAGAAGACCATTTATATATACTCCATGGCGGTAACCGAAGGCGAAACCTACTCCATGGAAACCAAAGACGGCACCCCTAAAACAGTGGAAACTACCCTTTTCTGGGCCAAATCGAACGACGAGCCTACCTTGTGGACAATCCAAGAAATCATCCTTCGCAATCGCCTGAAAACCTTGTCGAACTTCCTCCAACCCTAACCCCGCGTGAAATTCCAGTTTGCCATCATCGCCGCCATCCTCGGCTTTACATCCTCCGGTCCTACCGGTGCCGTCATCGGATTTTTGGTTGGTATGTACATCGATTACGTTAACGGACCCAAAGACGAAGACGACCCCGAATACCAAAAACGCACCCGATTTCAACAGCGCAGCGACCGCTACCCACCCGTAGATTTCAAGAACTCCCTACTCATTCTCATCGCCGCCATCATGAATGCCGATGGCTCCGTGCTGAAAAGCGAATTAGAGCTGGTGAAAGCCATGCTCGTGAGAACCTACGGCGAAGACGAAGCCAAAATACTGTTGCTGCGACTGCGTGATTACCTCAAAGAATCACACAACCTGTCCGAAGTATGTCGCAACCTCCGTATGCGCATGAGCTACTCACCACGATTAGAATTGGTGCACGTACTTTTCCGCATCTCCCGGGCCGATGGCGATATCTCTCCATCTGAATTATCACTCATCCAACAAATTGCCACCCAACTCGGCATCAGCACACCCGATTTTTTGTCGATCCGAGCCATGTTCGTCACCTCGCCCGACAGCGATTACCAAATCCTTGAAATCACCCCAACCGCCACCGAAGAAGAAGCCAAAAAAGCTTACCGTAAAATGGTGATGCGGTTTCACCCAGACCGACTCCAAGGCTTGGATGATGCGGAGAAAAAGGCCGCTGAAGCCAAATTCATCAAGGTTCAGCAAGCCTACGAAAACGTCAAAAAAGCCAAAGGATGGAAGGGATGAGGGTACACATATCGCTGTTTTTCGTCTCCCTACTCTACGCCATTCTTTTCTCCTGGGCCGGTCAAATCATGCCCAACTTCCTCACGCCAGAAGCGTTTGTGATGCTGCGGGTCATCACCGCAACCAGCCTATTCTATCTGTTCTCATTCACCATCCCTCGCGATCCCATCCAATGGAAAGCCCACGGACTGGAATTTGCCATTTGTGGTTTTTTCGGCACCTCCGCCAACATGTACCTGTTCTTCCATGGCTTGGCCCTCACCCACCCCATCAATGGCGCAGTACTTATGCTCGTAACACCCCTTTTTGTTGGGATCTTCGACCACATTCGACTTCGGGTTTGGCCACAGAAATGGTTTGTCATGGGCGCTTTGTTTGCCGCAGCGGCCAGCGTTTGGCTCATGGTTGGAAAAGGCGCGCATTTTAATAGCGATACGTTGCGGGGCGATTTATTTGTGGCCGTGAACGCCCTTTTCTACGCCATTTACTTGGTGAGAGTGAAAAAAATCGCCCACATCTACAAGCCCATCACCATCAACAAAATCACTTTCACCTTCGGAACCCTATACATGCTACCGATTGGGGGATGGGCCCTGTACAACACCCCCTTCTACACCTTCACTCCCAGCATTAGCGCGAAAGTGGTTTACATCCTTTTCTTTACCAGCTTTTTGGTTTACCTGCTGAACTCCTATGCAGTAAAAAAAGCGGGGCCCACGCTGGCCGGATTGTACATTTACCTCCAACCCTTGCTAGCCACCATCATCGCCATGATGCTCGGAACCGACACGCTTACACCCACCAA
Organism: Bacteroidota bacterium; assembly: GCA_016868785.1. Lineage (GTDB taxonomy): Bacteria > Bacteroidota > Bacteroidia > NS11-12g > UBA955 > UBA955. The sequence goes on along the minus strand of VGFS01000019.1, from coordinate 9,070 downwards.
AGCCCTGTTAATGATCAGCATTATGGGAGGTGTGTTTTTGGCCACGCGGTTCTCACCAAAATAATTGAAAAAATCGCTATCTTTGCATTTTATCAAGTTATGCGTACCAAAGAAGCCAACGACCTCATAAACAGCGTTATCGAAAGCGTAGAGAAAAGCGGTATCAATGCCGACAAAATCATCAGCCCTTTGCAAGCGGCCCGCGAACATGCGTTGAAAGAAAACGATCCCTTGATAACACGCGCATTGCGTTTGGCTTGGCAACACGTTGAAGCCAACGAGGCTTTTGACATCGATTTGGCTGAAGAAATTGAAACGCCTGAGGAGAATTTCGTATACTTTTTGTCGTTGATCGTGCGCTCAGAAAACGCCCTCAACCGCGACGAACTGCGCGAAATGACCAATCAGCTGCAATCCGTCGCCTAAAAATCAACCATGCAAGGGGTTCGTGCCCATATCGCTCGATTCTGCATTCTGCTTTTCATTGTTTTCCAAGGAAACAACCAACACAAACACTTCGATTTTAATTGGACAGATCTCCACAATCACAGTGATGCACACTTCCATTCGCATGAATGCGATGCTCAATCCCATATTTCGGAAGATTGCGCAGCTTGCGATTTTACCAAAGTGGTGGCAGATGTTGCTCTTTTCCATCCAGTTACTCAACCGCAATTATCTAAAAGAATCACCCCATCGGCCAACGTGCCTTTGCTGATTTTAATTTCCTTTGAACAACCCAAAAACAAAGCACCTCCCTGCGTTTAATGGCCTCGATTCTACGAAGTAATTAAACCAAACTGCATGTTTCAAAGGATTTTCATTTTCATGATAGCGCTCTTTTGTCTTGGCGACAGTGTCGCCCAGAGAATGGATTGTCCCTATTTTTTGCATTTACGAATCCTGACAGAATTGCCCCAAGCCCCCATAAAAGACGGGGATAGCGCTACAGGTATTTTCCACAAACCCGCTGATGGTGCCGAAATTTTCGTAGAGTTAAGCCACTCCATCGCCCATGCCGATGCCAACGGCTATGCCACATTAAAAGGCTTGTGTGCTATCACAACTGATGTAGAAATCAACCACCAAGGAAAACACCATCATCTGACATTGTTATGCAAATCAGCTGAAGAATCCGCAAATCGGAGCTTATTCGTTGTTGTTTTAAACGGAGACAGGGATAGCACCTTTGTTGTATCGAAAACAGAGTATCTGTCCAGCCAACAATTCCTAACCGAGACGCTTCCTTTGGCACAAGTGCGCGCCCGCGTCAACACACAAGGTGATGCCCTTCTCAGTACACAACTCCAAGCGATGCCCTTGCAAAATCTCGCCAGATCGCTAGAGCCCCTACCAATGGCCAAAACCCTTTCCACCGGTATGGGGATTGGCAAACCTGTGGTACAAGGTATGTTTGGTCAGCGATTGCCGATTTTGAACAATGGCTTTAGGATAGAGGGACAAACTTGGGGGCTAGATCACGCTCCTGAAATTGATCTATGGGGAGCAAAAACGGTTCAATTACTACGGGGAACCGAGGCACTGGCAGTGGCCGCGGATGCTTGGGGCAACGCCATCAATCTGGTGAACCATTATGATTTCCACCAGTTCAATCGTGATTATACCCAACTGTTATCAACCCAATCCAATGGGGGTGGAATTCAGGTTGCTGGCAGGTATATACAGGGAAGAGAAAAACAACGTCCCGGACAATGGACAGAGAACTCATCGAGATTGCTTCAACATCCCTACGGGAAAGGTCATTATTGGCTTTATTCAGGAAAAATCACCGGGAACTATAACACGCCAACTCACACACTCAGCAATACCGCAACCCGAGAGGCGACTGTGTCGTATGGCAACCTGTGGAACAGCCAAAGGGGCTATTGGGGATTAAAGGCCAAAGCCGAGCGTGAGTTTCATGCAAAAGTCTATTTTTTCCGCGGTGGCATTTTCTCTGAAAGTCACATCGGGAATGTCAATGATTTGTTGCTGGCCATGCAAAGAACAGAGCCGCTTCAAGACGTGCCCTTCAGCTACCGCATTCAAAAACCGATGCAACAAGCGGGGCATTTTCAAGCCAGTTACAACAACCGAAATGAGGTGCTGCACAAATTTATCGTACACCACAAATTCGCAGTACAAATAAACCAACGCTGGGAGTATGACCCCCACCGAAGCAGTACAAAAACATTCGCACAGTTGAACTTGTGGCAAGGCACGATCAATCAATATACGGGCATTACAAGAATCCGACCAACCAGTAAATGGCAATCAAAATGGGTATTTCAAAACACCAGCCAGTGGCAACGATATGCCGGCTATTATTTTCTGCCGGATTACCAGCAATGGCAGCCCAATGTCCATTGGCATATCAGCAATACGCGCAACATGCGTGCACAACATAGCTTGGTTTTGAGAAGTGATTATTTGATTCGGAACGTCTTCCCCAAATCGACCGGACAAACAACAGAAACATGGCAGCGCAATTTTGGTCCGTCCGCGGCCTATTCGTTGATCAAGGAAATGGGCAATCAACAATGGCAACTTCATTTAAGCCAGCTCTGGCGAGTCCCTAGTGTAAACGAACTTTACACCCGTGGCGTTCATCATGGGGCCGCTTCCTACGAAGAAGGCAACGCCGCGCTGAAGCCGGAAACAGGACAGAAAATCGAACTATTGTGGTTGAAAACAGGTAAAACCCAAGAAATCCGGGCAACCTCGTTTTATCAACAATCTCAGAATTTCATTGCCCTTTTCCCGATGGCCACACCCATTTTAACCGTCCGAGGCGCTTTCCCTGGCTATGAATACAAACAGCTCCCCACGCAGTATGCCGGCGCCGAAATCCAGTATTCACAAAAATGGGCCAATCGAGGTTTACAAATCGCATTGAGAGCAGGTGGAATTTATGCGCGATTTAAGCAAGGCAAGGATGTGCGGTACCCCAATTTCTTACCTTGTCCGAAAGGCAGCATCCAAATCAACAAGCGTTGGTCTCAGGCCACATTGTTGCTTGAAACTGTGGGCGTGGGCAAACAACCATTCTATACGCCGGGGAGCGATTTTTTGCCACCGCCAAATGGTTATGTACTGGTAAATGCTCAATTGCAATTGAATACGAGAGGACACGACCAACACGCACATTGGGTGATTTACGGCGAGAATTTGGGCAACAAAGCATACCGTGATTATATGGATCGATTCCGGTATTTCACCAATCAATCTGGCATGAACGTGGGCATCAAATGGCTGTACGATGTGCACCATCACCATGAGCACAAACATGAAGGCATGCAGCACAATGAGCGTCGCCATTCAAACAATTCATCAACAAGCATCGATTAAAAACAAACAAATTTTAAAATCAAACTTTATGAAAAACAAAATTAAAAACAAAAAAATCAAACATTTCAACTTTTTAGTATTCGCTTTCGCAACCCTTTTTTCAGCCCTAAATTTCAGCGCCTGCAGTCCGGAGGAAGAGGAAGGCGAACTCATCACCACGGTGAAACTTTCACTGGGTTTGGCCGGCGGAACACCCTCAGTGTACACTTGGCAAGACCTCGATGGTGTGGGCGGAAATGCTCCGGTATTGCCAGACACCATTAAAATCGGACAAGTTACCACGGGTGGAAGTCCTTACCTAGGTATGTTAACATTTTTAAATGAGCAGAATGGGAAGATGGAAGACATCACTTTGGAAATAAAAAACGAGGCCGAAGGCCATTTCGTTTGCTATGAAGTGTCGAGCATCACCATGCCACCGGTGGGGTTAACCATCACGGCCACCGACAAAGATGCCAACAACCTACCCATTGGCTTGAGTACAGAATGGAAAACCTTGGGCAAAGATTTCGGGGTGGTAGTGGTTCGATTAAAACATCAGCCCGGGATCAAAAATGGCACCTGTGGTGTGGGAGAAACCGACGTTGAAGTAACCTTCCCCTACAAGGTGATGTGATTGCATCGACTTCCTGCGGCGGATTCAAACAACCTCCCTGTGGCGGAATCCCAGGACCTGCAATAAATACCATTGATTTCCATAGGAAGATTGCATCGACTTCCCGCGGCGGATTGCCGCCGCAATGAGGGCTCGGCTCCGCCTCGCCCCATCGCGCCATCCAATGAAAAAGCCCCGATTTCGGGGCTTTTTCATTATCTTTGTAAAAATCAAATCCATGTCAGACAACCAAGCGCTAAAATCAACCGCCCTCACAGATCTACACAACTCGCTGGGTGCAAAAATGGTCCCCTTTGCAGGATTTAATATGCCTGTACTGTACGACAACCTCATCCAAGAACATCTGTGCGTGCGCAATGCCATGGGCGTGTTCGACGTTAGTCACATGGGTGAAGTTTGGGTGGAAGGCCCCAAAGCCTATGACCTGATTGAATACATCACCACCAATGACGTAAGCACCCTGTACGACGGTCGTGTGCAATACTCATGCATGCCCAATGCAACAGGCGGTATCGTCGACGATTTGTTGGTTTATCGCTTCAATGCCGAAAAATACCTGCTGGTAATCAATGCGGGAAACATTGACAAAGACTTGGCATGGATCCACGAACAAAACAAAAATTTTGGCGCCACCATCACCGATGTCAGCCCCGATTATAGCTTGCTGGCCATCCAAGGTCCCAAAGCCACCGAAGCCCTGCAAAAACTAACCGCCGTAAACCTCTCCGAAATCCCCTACTACCACTTCGTAGAAGGTGAATTGGCCGGTTTGCAATTGATCATCTCTTGCACTGGGTATACCGGAGCTGGCGGATTTGAACTTTACGTGAAAAATGCCGATGCCCGCACGCTGTGGGATAAAGTTTTCGAAGCAGGTGCAGAATTTGGCATCAAACCCATCGGATTGGGTGCCCGCGATACACTCCGCCTAGAAAAAGGTTTTTGCTTGTACGGCAACGACATCAACGATGAAACATCACCCATCGAAGCAGGTTTGGGCTGGATCACCAAGTTCAACCACCCCTTTGTGATGAGCGAACACCACAAAACCATCAAAGACAACAAGCCCACCAAAAAGTTGGTTGGTTTTGAATTGGTCGATAAAGGAATTCCCCGTCAACACTACCCCTTGTGCGATGCCAGCGGTGCGGTCATTGGCGAAGTAACCAGCGGAACCATGAGCCCTAGCCTCAACAAAGCCATCGGATTGGGTTATGTAAAAAGCGAATTCGCAGCAGCCGGCTCAGAAATTTACGTGGAAGTCCGCGGCAAATTGCTCAAAGCCACCGTTTGCAAAATTCCTTTCATGTAATTTTTGTCGACACAAGTCGATTCGATTTTTCAAAAAACACCCTTACACGGGGGAGGCTATGCCTCCCCCGTGTCGTTTATACGATTGACCAACAACAACCCCACTTACGGAGAAACCAAAAAACCGAATTATCAGCGCTGTGTAAACTCGAACGAAAAAAGTAAGGATGTCCTAACCAAAAAACCCCATCAATCGAAGCGCAAGGTTTCAATGGGATCCAATTTAGCCGCTTTCTGCGCTGGATATAATCCCGCCACCAAGCCCACAAAAACGCACACCGCCAGTGCCAAAACCATCCATTCCCAAGGCGCCACAAAGCCCGCACCCAAGGCCGCACCCACCAAATTGCCAATGATGAGGCCCAGAATTATGCCGCCCAAGCCGCCAATCTGACAAATAACCACCGCCTCCACTAAAAATTGATTCTTGATTTGCTTGGCCGTGGCACCCAACGCCTTTCGAAGTCCAATTTCTTGCGTGCGCTCCGTCACCGATACCAACATGATATTCATCAAGCTCACCGCCGCACCCAACAAGGTAATGATGGCGATCACCGTGCCCACACCCGATACCATTTTGATATTCTCTATGGCCTCTTTGGCCATCGCACTGCTTTGTTGAAGTACAAAGTTGTCTTCATCCTCCGGTTTCAGCCGTTTGATTCTGCGCATCATGCTGTACGCCTCACTCATACTGGCATCCAAATCCACCACGGCATCCACAGCCACTGTAATCACGCAATTATCGCTGGCCAATTTCATGTCGCGCCGCGCCCGCGTCACCGGTAAAAATATCACCCGGTCACCCCCACTCATGCCCATGCTCGAGCCTTTGGCTTGCAACTGTCCAACCACCCGATACGGTTTTCCATTCACTGCGATTATTTGGTTGATGGCCCGATCCTTTCGCTGCGATTCTGGAAACAATTTGTCTACGATCTCTTGTCCAACCACCACCATCGGCACGGCATGATTCACTTCATTATCGGTAAAGCCCCTGCCAGAGGCTAGGTCGTAGTTTGCGATTTTCAGGTAATCGGCATCCACACCCAGCACCCGCACGTTGGGGTTGGTTTCGGCCGACTGAAAGGAGGCCTTAGCGGTAAAATCGGCATTCACTTGCAAGGCAACCATCGCACCTTGGGCTTCCATCCGCTTTTGAAATTCCCATGCCTGGTCAAAAGTTACAGGTTCGCTATCGCCCACTTCCCCAAACCGTCTTACCCCCGATGCATCCCGGATGGTGTAACTTTGAGAACCCATCTTGCTGAAAGTCTTTGTCACCGCGATTTGCATCGCACTGATACTGGTAAGAATCCCTACCAATGCGGCAATCCCAATGGCAATAATGCTGGAGGTAATCACAGCACGGGTAGCGTGGGCCTTTACTGAGCCCAAACCCTGCTTGATATTTTCGGCGAATAACGACACGCCTTAGGCCGAGAACGACTGACCACAGCCGCAGGTAGAAGTTGCGTTGGGATTGTTGAACGAAAATCCGCGGTTGGCCAACCCATTTTCCCAGTCAACTTGCATCCCCAAAACGTACATCACATGGGCTTTATTCATGACCATCTTGATCCCCTCTACTTCATATTCATTATCGCCCTGTTCCTTTTTGTCAAAGGCCAACAAATAGCTCATGCCAGAGCATCCACCCCCTTTTACGCCGATGCGCAAATACGAATCTTCAGACAATTCCAAGTTGGCTTGCAAGCGATGCAATTCTTCCAAGGCAGAAGTGGTGAACGTAACGGGCGCGGTCTCTACAGTAGGTGTTGCGGTTTCCATAATTACAAAAATACAACGACACGATGAAAGTAGGTACACTTCTCGATAAACGCTTTGTATCTTTGTTGAATGGAATTTCAAGCTGTAATCACGCCCATGGCGATCTTTCCCGCGGGCTCAGACACCATTTTTATTCTCTGTTTGATTGTATTGCCCGCGTTGTTGGTTTTTTTCACCGCCCAATATATGATGAAGCAGCACATAGCCAACAGTGTTCATTTGGTGAAGACGGAAATCTTGAAGACCAATTTAAATACGTTCACACCGCTAAAATTACAGGCCTACGAGCGCATTGCCTTGTTTTTGGAGCGCACGAGTATTCCGGCTTTGATCCAGAGCTATGCCCAAGCTGGACAGTCGGCCCGCGGCTTCGCCGCGGCCGCCACCCACGCCATCAAAGAAGAATATAGCTACAACGTATCCCAGCAGATCTATGTGAGCACCCAAATGTGGACCTTGGTAAAAGCCATCAAAGAACAACACATCCAACTGTTTCAAAATATCTCCGCAAGCCTGCCCGCGGATGCCACTGCCGCCGACCTAAGCCAAAAACTGATCGAATACCTCCAATCCATGGAAATCCAACCCCAAGACCGTGGCTTGGAATTCATGAAAAATGAAATTGCACTCACTTTAGGACAGTAATGCATCGCGGAATGACAAACGAGAAAAAGAACAACAGCGGCTTGCCAATCGACATCGTATACGGCCCAAACGGACAGCAATCATCGCAGCACGAAACGCCCGGACAGTTCCCCTACACCCGTGGAGTGAAAGCCGATATGTATCGTGGTCGCTTATGGACCATGCGCCAATACGCCGGATTCTCTACCGCCGAAGCATCCAATGAGCGATACCACTACCTATTGAATCAAGGCACCACCGGACTCTCCGTGGCCTTCGACCTTCCCACCCAAATTGGATACGACTCAGACCATGCCATGAGTGAAGGAGAAGTCGGAAAAGTTGGGGTGGCAATTGACTCACTGGCCGACATGGAAATCTTGTTCAAAGGAATCAAATTGCAAGACGTCACCACCAGCATGACCATCAACGCCACGGCTTCTACCCTTTTGGCGATGTATGTTGCCTTGGCGAAAAAACAAGGGGCCGACCTGAGCAAAATTGGTGGAACCATTCAAAACGATATCCTTAAAGAGTACGCCGCACGCGGCACCTATATTTACCCTGTACGTCCCAGCATGCGCCTCATCACCGACATTTTTGAGTGGTGCAGCAACGAATTGCCAAGGTGGAATACCATTTCCATCAGCGGATACCACATCCGTGAAGCCGGTTCTACCGCCGTGCAAGAATTGGCCTTTACTTTGGCCAATGGAAAAGCCTATGTAGAAGCCGCCAAGAAAAAAGGGCTGGACGTAAATGTATTCGGCAAACGCCTCAGCTTCTTTTTTAACGCCCACAACGATTTTTTCGAAGAAGCCGCGAAATTTCGGGCAGCCAGAAGAATCTGGGCCAAAATCATGAAAGACATGGGCGCCACAAACCCAGATGCCATGATGCTCCGTTTCCATACCCAAACCGGGGGATCTACCCTAACGGCGCAACAACCCGAGAACAACATCGCCCGTGTTACCATTCAAGCACTCAGCGCAGTTTTAGGCGGAACCCAAAGTCTACATACCAATGGATACGATGAAGCCCTCAACCTCCCCACAGAGAAAGCCGCCCGCATTGCCCTGAGAACCCAACAAATCATCGCCCATGAAAGTGGCGCCACCCATACCGTTGACCCGTTAGCAGGTTCCTATTATGTAGAACACCTCACCGATACCCTAGAAGCAGAAGCCATGAAACTGATCCAACAAATCGATGAAATGGGAGGATCTGTTTCTGCCGTGGAATCTGGATGGATGCAAGAGCAAATCGCAAGAAGTAGCTATGAAGCACAAAAAGCCATCGAAAATGGCGACCAAATTGTTGTGGGTGTGAACGCATTTACATCCAACGAAACAGAAGCCATGCCTTCGTTCAAAATCAACG